>JAWUXU010000014.1:0-51508 GCA_034111145.1 Paraglaciecola sp. | reverse complement strand
TTTAGGGGCATGCACATCAATGACATTAAGGATGTACGCTCAGCGCAAAAAGTTGCCCATAGAACACATAAAAGTAGAACTCACACATACACGCAATTACAGAGATGACTGCGACAATTGTGAACAGCAAAACGGTATAGAAGCTATTGTACGTAATATTAGTTTTATTGGCGATTTGACTGAACAACAAACAGAAAGGTTTTTAGAAATTGCCGATAAATGTCCAGTTCATAAAACATTACACAGTAATGTCAGTGTGGTTAGTCAGTTGGTCAAATAGTGAATCGTGTGTAAGATCATCAAGACAGTCAATGGCGATATGTCATCGATTAAATATGAAATGTCTCTAAAGAAAGTGTCCGGCTGGGGTTGACCAGAACATTACTGAGCCAAAAGAAAAGCTAGCGCTGATTGAACCAAAGAACGAAGTTACTTAACCTTAACTAGGATACTTAATTTAACGGCTATTTGGCGCATTGAAAAAAATTCAATGCGCCAAATACCTATGCTAGGTATCAGTCTATTTAACTGAGGTTTTTCGCTACACCCGCTATTAAAGTATTAAGACGTTCAGCATTTTTTCCGATATCACTCATTCCAACGCGGGATTTGCTGCGCGCATCGAGCATGGTCATCTGGCCATCGCTTTGAATGCGGATAACCACATCATCAACAAAACCGAAAAAAGTCGTCGTGTCATAAGCTTCAATCAAACCAAGGGTTTTGTCAGAACTGACCACTTCTAGTCCCATATTTTTCACTGCCACTAAAGCTGCATCAAATACCTGTTCTGTTGTTTGCTGGTATTTTTGGGTTTGAAGTTCAGGGTAGGCTTCTCGCTGTTGACTGGCTACTTCTTCACCTTGATATTCAGCAGGATTAGGCGCATCAGCTCGTAGTGCTAAAATGGCAACAAATTTTGGCGGGTTAACTAAGTCTGTGGTGATATCGTGAATAGGAGGCACTGATTTGGCCTTATTCATCATGCTTAGCGGCATAAAGATCGCCACAGCAGCACATAAAACCGCAATTCCAGTCACAGGCCAAGAGATGGTTTTGCGCATAAAAATGACTTGAATAAGTGCCAAAATAATAGCCACTGCCCCCACTATTAGTGCAATTCGCATAGCTAAAAATGCGTTCATCAGGCCAAGCATTTCTGCTTGGTATAAGGGTCCAGAAGCTAGCAACAATAATAAAGCCAAAATACCTGCAATTAACGTAACAATTTTCATAAAATAATGCCCTTTAAATAAGTGTCCTGAAATTTATTAACAAGATGATAATATAGAATTCAATTATATATTTCTAATTGATTCACTTAAAGAACTACCATCACTCACTATGATAAATAATACTTGGATTAGGATAGGCGTTTTCATCACCGTACTAGCTGTCATGATGCTATGGGAGAACCTGAGGCCAAATCGTCTATCGCCTGTGAGCAAAGGTGAACGCTGGTTGAGCAATTTCTCTATGGTTTTACTAGGTACAGTGGTGGCGAGACTGATGATACCTTCAGGCTTGGCAGCTATAGCTATCTTCGCTCAAAATAATCACATTGGTTTATGGAACCATGCTTCAGCCAGTCTTTGGCTAAGCATCCCTATCGCGGTATTGCTATTTGATTGTTTGATTTACTGGCAACATCGAGTTTTTCATCGAGTTCCAATGCTTTGGCGTATACATAGAGTTCACCATGCAGATCCTCACCTTGACGCATCAACAGGGTTGCGTTTTCATCCCTTAGAAATCGCCCTAAGTTTAATGGTGAAAATTGTTGCCATACTGATACTAGGTGCCCCTGTATTGGCTATTTTGATTTTTGAAGTATTCCTTAATGCCACATCTATTTTCAATCATAGCAACATCAAACTCCCTGTTAAAATCGACAAATTATTGAGAACGTTAATCGTGACTCAAGCCATGCACCGTATTCATCACAGCCAAGTGGCGTATGAAACTGATAGTAATTTTGGTTTTAACTTATCTATTTGGGACAGGCTATTTGGTAGTTACACAGAAGAAGCGCACAGCGGCGACGATGACATTAAGTTGGGATTGAAAGAATATTCAAGCCCTCAAACCAATACCCGTTTGAAAGCATTGTTATTGATGCCTTTTCGCGGAAAATCCAGTTGAGACTTTAAATAACTGTGTCATTAGGTGACAACCTCGCATAACCAGTAGTCACAACCCAGCCTTCAACAGTTTTATAAACAACACCAGCATCAAGACGTATTTTCATCCCATCAATAGCAATAACAACGTCTCCCTTATAGATAGAAGTGTCACCTAAATTCTGTCTTTCGATAGCACTAATTTCAGTTATTTTACCTACTGGAATGAAGATTTTCACACTTCCTTTATATTCTGAAAAATCGGTGTGAGTCTGTTTTTCTTTCGCGCTAATCTCAACACCCTTAGTTAATGCTAGGGGTGCGCAGATAAACAGCGAAGCAATTAACGCAAAAAACGTTGACGACACGATACCAACCTTCATCAATGCTGATAAGCCCCTAGACTTTCTAACTGTCTCAACGTCCAATAAAAGTATTGTCCCTACACCTATATCAAAAGCAGAGGCTAAGGCCTTAACAGTTTCTTGTGATGCATTCGCGGTGTTCTCTGCGCGCTGGATCGTTCTCAGACTTAGATCACAGATATCCGCAAGTTGCTGTTGGCTCCAAGCTTTCGCATTTCGATACTTTACAATTCGTTTTGAATCTATCTTCATATCCATACTCATTTCCTCAATCAATTCATCGAAAACAAATTCTTGAGGATAAAATTTATATTGTATACGACATAATTACGTCAACTTACGACAGCTATATGAAAAACTAATTTTTGATGGCACTTCATGTACCATTTTTTTAAAACTGTATGTTCACAAGCACTCTACCAGATTGTGTTTTCACTTCATTCATAGTTAGTGACAATACAAATTCATTAGACACTTTCATCTTTGGCTTCTACTCAACACCATCAGGGCAGCTTGCTGATTTCCACTCACCAATGGTCTTAATGTTATTTTGACCCATACCACCGGCATTAGTGCTTATCTGACTCTCATGACGCTTTGAATTAACCGCTTTCGTAGTAATCGTTACTTTTGTCGCTCCGGCTGCACAAGTCACTACACCACTGAACTCTTGAGCAGTGCTTTTAAGCACTTTCAGATCACAATCACCATTGGCAGACTCCAATGACTCCATCATT
Source organism: Paraglaciecola sp. (assembly GCA_034111145.1). Lineage (GTDB taxonomy): Bacteria > Pseudomonadota > Gammaproteobacteria > Enterobacterales > Alteromonadaceae > Paraglaciecola. Next base: position 48,286 of record JAWUXU010000014.1, on the reverse strand, counting down.
TTAACTTGCATATTCTTATAAGTATCTTGAGTCATACACTGTTTAATAACGGGCATTTTCATTGTACCTTTCATCATTTGACGCATCATTGCCCTTTGTTCTTCAGGTATATTGGCCAACATTTCATTAAGGTTTATCTGAGTGGTTATTTCCCAATACCCGAGTTCCATATTCAAAGGAGCAAAGTCAACATCCGCTTTAGCCTGACTAGCAATAACAATAAAAAAGAAACCAAATATTATTTTCATGACAATCCTGTTTAGTGAAGTTTTCAGCCTAGCCTGTTAAGTGTTTGGTAGCCCGTCACAATTCTCACTCCAGCAGTTATGCAACAAGCTGCAGTATAGACTAATGCGATAGGTACAAAGTGTTCTGGAAATAAACAAAACAGACACAACACCACTATGGTTTCGAAACCTTCGGCTAAGCCTCCCATGTAATGCATGCTTTTATTGGGGTATTGCGGGTTGTCGATATTATGTTTGCTGGCCATAATTGCAAAGGCTAAGAAGCAACTCCCCGTTGCAGTGAACGACAACATTAGTAGGCTGCCTGCTATTGCGTTTTGTTGAGGGTGGCTAGCAATAAAAGCAAAAACGATAGCCGAGTAAAATATAAAATCCAAACTAATATCTAAAAAACCGCCTGCATCGCTAGTATGGGTTTGCCGGGCAACCGCCCCATCTAAACCATCACACAATCTGTTGAGCAATATCAGTGTTAAAGCTAAGGTAAATTGTTCATTCATAATGGCAGGCACGGCCATTATTCCTAACATAAAGCCAAAAATTGTCACTTGGTCTGCCGTGATACCAAGATGAACCAAGGGTTTGGCTGTTAGTGCTAATGGGGGCCTGAGTATTTTATTCAGTAAGGGGTCAATCATGGGTTATTTTTGCTCAGAAGCTTGATAATAATCAGCTAGACATATCTGTTTGGCTGATGCAGGGATGTCTTCTACATCATGAGACACCATGACACTGGGAATGTTCTGTTCGGTTAGTTGTTGGAATGCCCAAGCTCCCATTTGTTCTCGAGTCCTGGGGTCTAATGCTGCAAACGGCTCGTCAAGTAACATGACTTGTGGCTGATTGGCTAAGGCTCTAATCAATCCCACTCTTGAACGTTCTCCGCCACTGAGGTTTTGCGGGTAACGTGTCCCAAGGTGAACTAGGTTGATTTGTTCGAGCATTTTCATAGCCGCAGCGCGTCTTTGTTTTTTAGAGGAGCCCTGCGGCTTTTTTGAAGAGCGCTGCGGCTTTTTTAAAGAGAGCTGTGGATTTTTAGGTAAGGCGAAACAAATATTGTCTTGTACAGTGAGATGGGGAAATAGATATACATCTTGCATCAATAACCCAACGCGTCTTTGCTCAATGGCCAAATTGGTGATATTTATACCTGATAGTATAATCTGACCTTTAATAGCCACATGCTGCGGGATATTTCCTAATAACCAATGTAATAAGGTCGATTTTCCAATACCGCTGGGGCCAGTGATCACCAGTAATTCACCTTTCTGAACATCGATGTCCGGCAAGGTTATACGCCATGTTTTAGCTTCAATTTGGCAATTAATAATCTCTAGCATCTTGCCCTCCCATACTTCCACGAAATCTACGGGCTAACAACGCCGCAACAAAAAATGCCATAAAAGGTAATATGGATTGTAATAACACATATAGCGCTATCAGGTCTTGCTGACTACCTGAACCAATAGCGACAGCTTCGGTTGTAATAGTCGTCACTCGTCCTGCTCCCAGCATTAGGGTAGGTATATATTGAGCAATACTCACCGAAAATGTTATCGCAAAAGCCGTGAAAATAGCGGGTAATAGTAACCTAAATCGCACTTGCCACCAGCTCTGCCATGGTGAATAACCAAAACTGGCGGCTAATAATTCATACCGTGATTCAACACTCTGAAACGGGCCTTTTAAAACCAAATATGCATAGGCAAACGTAAAGGGTAAGTGGGATAAAACAATCCAACCACTATGATAGCCGCCTTGCGACCAAATATGCAGAATTTGCCAGCCTAACACCATGCTCAACTGGGGTAAAATAATGGCTAATAACCAATAATAGTCAGGCCAATACTTGCCTTTTTGCCGTTGTAATTCCAATGCCAATAATGCAAAAGCAACACCAAGCAAGCCCGAGAACAAACCTATTAACAATGAGTTTTTTAATGGCAATGCAAAAAACAACCATTCATATTGCCATAATCGAGTGGTGAGCTGAGTAAAATCGAAGCTATCACTGTGCCAGTTGAAGTCAAGTGACCACAATGCGAACACCACCACTATCATGGCGGTCAACAGACCTAACATAGGTAACCAGACCTTAAATACAGGGTTAATGCTACCTATATAAAAACGGCTGCCTTTTGTTGCTAGCGCTTTACATCCAGCATGAGCTAGCTTTTCATGACCATATAAAATCAATACCGACACGGCCAACAATATAAGTAACAAAGCATTAGCCCAAAAAGCGAACGCCTGATCGCCAACCCCAAAGCTGGTTTGCCAACGATAAACAGACACCGCAAATAGCTCAGGTATATTGGGTCCCACTATTGAGCTGACATCAACCACTGATAGGGTATAAGCGGTGGCGGCTAACAAGGCTAATCGGGATTGTTTGAGTAGTGCAGGGAAGACTAAAAACCACCAGCAACGGTAATCTTGGTATCCCAATGCTTGGCCCTGCAACAACCAATATTTGATGGGTAACTGACGACCAATGGCACTAAAAATCAGTAGAAAAAAGGGCACCTCTTTTATCACTATGGCAATGATCAAGGTGGATAATCCTTTACGTGGTAATCCTGAATCGACAAAAAACACACTACCATCACTGAACAAAAACACTAACCCTAAGGCGATCGCAAGATGAGGTAAGGATAAAAGCGGCGCGAGGTATTTTTCAAAGGACTGTAAACGTCGATTTAAGTGATACTGGCTATACACCATAAACGCAATATACAAGGATATTATGGTGCTAAATATCGCACTGAATAGGGTCATAAACACTGAAGCGGACAACCCTTGGTACCCTAAGAAAGACGTAAGGTTTCTAAATGTAATGTGCTCAGGTGGCCACAGCCCAACCACAATACCTAAGATTGGCAACAATGAAATCAAAGATACTAGCAACCATCCGCATGAGAGCGCTATTCTCCGTATTCGCGCTGTCGGCATCATCCCATTACCCGCCGTATTGTTGCTGCCATGCGTCCTCAATAATTACATGCCACGAACTGTGAAGTTCGGGATGCGCGGGCATCGTTGCTTTCTCATCAAGCAGAGAAGTGATCACAGAAGGGTCACCCCATACTCCTGTAAATTTTTCTAGCTGCGCCTTTTCACTCAACATAAAGTTAATCACTACTTTGGCTGCCTCAGGGCTAGGAGCTGATTTTGGGATAGCAAGATTATGACTGTTGGTTATCGCACCATCAGTAAAATAGCGCCTTACACTCGATTCAGAAATTTGTTGCGTACTTTTTTCTTTTAGCCACTGATTAGGGTTAAAACTTACCGCCATTGAGAGTATTTTTTGTTGATACAACAACAGTTGTTCAGCAGCTGAACTGGGAAAAGCGTTACCTTGTTGCCATAAATATGGGTGTAACTTGTCTAGATATTGCCATAAAAAGGGTAATAACTGGTCTTGGGCTTGCTTTGTAGCTAACTGATACAGACGTGAGTCGGCATCGGTTAAGTCAACTAATAGTTGCTTTAAAAAAGTGGTACCGTGGAATTCAGGCGGCCTAGGATAGGTGACTGTTGTTGGATTTTGCTGTGCAATATCTAACAGCGACTTTGCGCTGACTTGTGGCGATTGAAACACCCCATTTTCAGCAATCAAGTTAAATTGGCCAATGCCCCAAGGCACTTCAAAGCCATGCATTGGCTCACCAAAATCCACTGTAATGGGTAAATTATCGACAGCTAAAGAAGCAGAATTAGGAATGCTTGACCATAAATTACCGAGTAAAAAACCTTGCTGCTTGAGATAAGCAAAGTTCTCACCGTTTACCCACATTAAATCAATTGCGCTGCTGCGGCCATTTTCAGCTTTAAGCCGTGATACAGGCTCAGAAGGGTCGGTGACTTTAACGTGAATTAACTTAATTCGGTACTGCTGGGCAATTTCTCGGGTTGCCCAGCGTAAATATTCATTCACCGCTTTTGAGCCACCCCAAGCGTAAAAATATACTGACTGACCTTTGGCTGCTTTTAAGGTTTCTTGCCATTGAGTACTGTTTTCTTCAACAGTAACGACTGGCTTTAAGGCTTGGTTAGCCTCAGCCGTCGCCATAATAAAAACTAAAAAACAGACTACAAAAACGTTAACTAAAAACTTAGAAAGTAGAGATATCATTTAACCGCCAGTCATAGTCTAGGTAACTAATTTTAAAGTCCTGTTTTTGCAACCAAATCAGTTGCTGAGGATTATCAGCGATATCTGCTTGATAGGCTTTAATCAGATCGTTGAGACGATTGAAACCCTGTTGACCCTTCTCAAAATCTTCAGCATACCACTTGAAGATAGAAGAGAGCTTCACACGGTTATCGCTAAGGCTGATAGTGTTGTTTTGATCATCAGATAAAAACTGACGCATTTGATCATCTAACTGTTGCTCCAGTTTATTAGCAACAAAAGCTTGGTTTCTTAATGGCGGACAACTCACTGCTGCACAGACAACAGCTGCATGTATAAGTGGACGTTCAAACCACGCGCGGATCATGTTGTGTTCAACATCATCTAAACTGCGTTTTTCATCCAGTAATGTAAAAAAAGATTTTTTCCAAGGGCTAGAGAAAAAACTGCCTAAGTCTTTTATCGACTCTGCTTTGCCATTTTCAAACTTGGCATAATTCTGGTTAATCAACTGTAAAGTAAAACCATTATAGGCATTAATTAAAAAACTAAGCTGTTCATTACCCGTCCATAACTCGTATTCACTTTGCTTGACTGAAGATAAAGCGGTCAAATATTGGTTTAACTGGTCAGGCTGCTTATTAAGCAGCCTGTAATCAACACGAGTTTGTTTTTTATCTGGCGACAACTGCACCACATCACTTAATACCTGAGTGAGTATTGGGTGTTGATGGTCAAAAGCTTGCACGATAGATGGAACCATTAATAAAACCGTGGCAAATAAGTAATATAGAATTTTCCCATTAGCAAATTTATTAAGCATTTATGAGCGACGCCATGTATGAAATTTCTCAACAAATGCCAGTAACTTTTCGGGTGCGTTAGCTTTTTTCCAGTTCCCTGCAGCGTATTTACTGGCTTCTGCCATAGTCGGGTAGATATGAATAGTACCGAGAATTTTGTTCATTCCTAAATTGTATTTCATGGCTAAAACAAATTCTGCAATAAGTTCTCCCGCATGCGCCCCTACTATAGTTGCACCTAATATTTTATCTTTACCAGGAGGCGTCAGTACTTTTACAAATCCACGAGCATGGTCATCTGTTAATGCACGGTCTAATCCACCGATATCATACTTGGTTACTTCGTAAGCAATGCCCTGCTCTTTTGCAGCTTGCTCGTTTAAACCCACAGTGGCAATTTCAGGGTCGGTAAAGGTTGCCCATGGAATGACCCGATAATCTACTTTGAAGGTTTTAAAGGGCCTAAATAAAGCATTCACAGCTGCATACCACGCCTGGTGTGCAGCAGTATGCGTAAATTGGTATGGACCCGCTACATCGCCAGCGGCCAATATGTTGGGATATTTAGTTTGTAACATCTCATTGGTCACCACAACTCGGTTGGTTTCAATATCCAAATTTTCTAGGCCAAAACCCTTTAAGTTGGCCAATCGCCCTACTGCTATTAATATCTCATCGAATTGCAATTTCTCTTGTTTACCGTCTTTTTCTAAAACAATAAACTTGCCTTCAAGAGTTTTTTCAATGGCGGTTGCTGTGGTATTCAAACGCACATCCACCCCGTCTTCAATCAATTGGTCATACAAATACTGCGCTGCATCCGAGTCTTCTTTAGCGAGTAATTGCGGCAACATTTCTACTTGAGTGACTTGTGTGCCCAATCGGCCAAATGCTTGAGATAACTCACTACCAATAGGCCCTCCACCTAAGACCACCATACGTTTGGGTTGTTCTTTTAAATCCCATAAGTTATCAGCCGTCAGGTAATCTATATCTTTCAAACCCGGAATAGGCGGCACAAACGCGCTGGCACCGGTAGCAATCACAATATTTTTAGTCGTAAGCGACTGGACCCCATCTGCAGTTTGAATATCAACTTGCCAAGGCGACACTATCGTTGCACTGCCCGTCACTACTTTTACCCCAAGGGACTCATAACGTTCGACAGAATCGTGTGGCTCTATGGTTTTGATCACGCTATGAACTTGATTCATTACCGCTTTAAAATCGACTTCTGGTGCTGGGTAATTGACACCTGCATTGGCAGACACCTTATGGGTATGGGCTAATTTACTGGCATGTAATAAGCTTTTTGAAGGCACACAACCAGTGTTCAAACAGTCGCCACCCATTTTATGTTTTTCTACTAAGGTCACCGAAGATTTAACCGCTGCGGCGATATAAGCGGTCACCAAACCTGCAGAGCCTGCGCCAATAACAACTAAATTACGGTCAAATGTTTTAGGTTTCTTCCAACCTTTATAAACGCGTTTTTGTTTGATGAAATTTAAAATCAACTTGGCAATAATGGGGAAAACACCCAGTAACACAAAAGATAGAATTAATTCTTTCGAAGCGATATCAGATACCGCTTCTATTTCAGCTAGTTGTGTACCCGCATTGACATAAACCGCGGTACCTATAAGCATACCTACTTGACTAACAAGATAATAAGTGACCGTTTTGATACTCGTCACACCCATCACTAAATTAATAACAAAAAATGGAAAAATAGGCACTAATCGCAAACTTAATAAATAGAATGGTCCGTCTTTTTCAACCCCTTTATCTATTGCTTTGATACGTTCTGAAAAAGTTGATTTCACCCAGTCCCTGAGCAAAAAACGTGATACTAAAAATGCCAAAGTGGCGCCAATAGTAGAAGCAAAGGAAGCCAGAAGTAATCCGAAGCCTAAACCAAATAAGGCACCCGCACCTAAGGTTAAAATAATGGCACCAGGCAAACTAAGGGCAGTAGCCGTCACATAAATCACAAAGTAAACAACAAATGCCTGCAACCAATTTGACTTAATGTATTCAGCCAAATCTTGTTGATGCGCTTTTAAACTCTCGAGCGTCAGATACTGCCCTATATCAAACATAAAAAAGGCGGCGATCAGCATCACAATTGCGACAAGTAGTATCCCTCGTTTAAGATTCATTTAGTTTTATCCTTTTTTTTTAGCGTTAGCCACACTAATTGAAACATCAATGTAGTTGATTTTACGTTCTATGATTTATTGAACATGATATGACCCAAACATAGCCAGTTTTATTTCGTGATAGTGACAGTAATGGCTAATGAATACAGCCTTTTGTGTAAAAACAAGACTGCTCTAACAACGCATTTTCCATCAGCAGGCTGAATGCCGACGCACTACTTCGAGCGTCGAAAATAATACGAAAGTCGTAAACAGTGGTATGAATATGCCCATTTAAATTAAAATCTAAAATTCAGCAGTAAAATATTCAGCTTAAAAGAGATATAAACACTCGCTGATGGGAGAATCACTCCAAGTGAGCTATCTGACTTGAAGCAGCTCCACAAACAACTAGATATTGAAAAAGGCCAAGCTTAGGTGATGTTTAATAAGATAGTTAAACAAAACAGTGAACGTGCCCGCACCCTAGACCCACATTGCCATAAGCAATTTTAACAAGCTCTATAATATTAGCGACTCATTCATATTTAACACACTAACCCTTGACCGGAGTAGAAAGCTTGCTTATAAGTAACATCCATTAAGCAGCAAAGTGCGTTGAATGTCAGTTAAACACCCCATAATAGCTATTACTGGTTCGTCTGGTGCGGGCACAACTATGACCACCAATGCCATACGCCATATTTTTCGTAATTTGTCAGTAAATGCGGCTGTAGTAGCGGGAGATAGTTTTCATCGATTCACACGCCCTGAAATGGAAGTTGAGATCCGCAAAGCGCAAGAACAAGGTAGGCATATCAGTTATTTTGGTCCCAAAGCCAATGATTTTGAAATGCTCGAGTCTCTGTTTACTGAATATGCCGAAACTGGCATGGGTAAACATCGCCAGTATTTACATACTTTTGACGAAGCTGTACCTTTCAACCAAATGCCTGGTACCTTCACTCCTTGGCAAGACCTATCTGAAAATACCGATGTACTGTTTTACGAAGGATTACACGGTGGCGTAACCAACGACGGTGTAGACGTAGCCAAACACGTTGATTTGTTAGTCGGTATGGTGCCAATAGTCAATTTGGAATGGATCCAAAAAATAGTCCGTGACACGACTGACAGAGGCCATTCTCGCGAAGCAGTAATGAGCAGCATAGTGCGCAGCCTTGACGATTATTTTAAATACATCACCCCACAATTCTCACGTACCCATGTTAATTTCCAGCGTGTACCCACAGTGGACACCTCCAACCCCTTCAGTGCCCGCGAAATACCCAGTCAAGACGAAAGTTTTGTAGTGGTGCGTTTTCGCCGTGAAATGAAAAATGTTGATTACCCCTATTTACTCAAAATGATGGATGGCGCATTTAGGGCGCGTATCAATACCATAGTAGTGCCCGGTGGTAAGATGGGATTGGCTATGGAACTTATCTTAATGCCTCTTTTAGAGGAATTGTTGGATAAGAAACGCCGCGCTGGTTTTCAAATGGATTGGGTCAGTGAAAAATAATTAAGGGAAAAACTAATGAAGACTAAACAAAAGCTTTCTCTTAAAATCCGCCTTTTGATTGGTATTATCGCTATTCCATCATTAATGTTGGCAGCGATGACTCTTTCAATGTTTATTAACCAAACCGAGGGTAATATCAGTTATTTCGAGATCGTTTATTCTTTAGTTGGCGTTTTCGCTATGTACGTTGCATTGACAGGTAAAAAATTCTTTTAACACCAGATATTACTTGTGACAAACTTTGTAACAATCCAATTGCGTTGTCAGTCAACCTAAGCTTTTGAATTAGTAGGCTTTCACATATAGTGTATTTAACATCGCAATAAATATGGATTAATTTATGGGACAGGAAACAACAAAAGTTTTAGTCGTAGATGACGACATGCGCCTGCGTAACCTGTTAGAACGTTACCTAGTAGAGCAAGGTTTTCAGGTCAGAGCTGCAGCCAACTCTGAACAAATGGATAGGTTGTTAGAGCGTGAAAATTTCCACCTTATGGTGCTTGATTTGATGTTACCCGGTGAAGATGGCTTATCTATTTGTCGGCGTTTACGCCAAAAAGAAAACGGGATCCCCATAATAATGCTGACCGCTAAGGGTGATGAAGTGGACCGCATTATTGGCTTAGAAATGGGCGCAGACGACTACCTTCCCAAGCCATTTAATCCTAGAGAATTACTTGCTAGGGTCAGAGCAGTACTTCGCCGCAAAACTACAGAGGCGCCGGGAGCACCTTCTCTAGAAGAACAGATTGTTGAATTTGGTAAGTACTCACTTAATCTTGGCACAAGAGAAATGAGCACTGAAGGCCAAGCAGTGACTCTTACCAGTGGTGAATTTGCAGTGCTAAAATCTTTAGTCACTCATCCCAGAGAGCCCCTATCTCGAGATAAACTGATGAACTTAGCACGTGGGCGCGATTATAGTGCGCTGGAACGCAGTATTGATGTACAAGTATCCCGCTTACGCCGCATGCTTGAAGAAGACCCTGCAAACCCGCGTTACATTCAAACCGTTTGGGGTCTAGGTTACGTGTTTGTGCCTGATGGTGAAAGTACGGCTTAACACCCGTGTTTAAAAACTCATGCTTAACACACGCACTCATTACTAAGTGAAATTTCTACCTAAAAGTGCCTTCGGCCAAACAGTCTTGTTGATTGGTATCTTACTGTTTATCAACCAGATTGTGTCTTTGATCTCTGTGACCTTTTATTTTGTTAGCCCTAATGTGCAACAAATCAATAATTTACTAGCCACACAAATCAAACTAGCTTTTGTTGAAAACATTGACAGCAAAACCCCTAAGCTGGATCCACGCTTTTACCAAGTCGCTGGAATGCAGGTATACAATCATTCAGAAGCGATTAAAAATGGTTTAGACCAAGCCACGCCTTACCAATCTTGGTCAAGGCAAATGTCAGACAGTTTAGGCGGTGAAGCACAAGTCAAAATTACACATGGCGAACCTTATTTGTATTGGATCAACCCACCACAAAATCCCGATATTTGGATTACTATTCCCATGGTGGGGTTGGGACAAGGCGATGGTTCACCTCATTTGGTTTACCTATTAATGATTGGTATCTTAAGTGTGGGCGGTAGTCTGATTTTTGTGCGGCGATTGAATCGGCCTTTAAAGGCCCTACAAGAGGCGGCCTTATTGGTAGGACGAGGACAAGTGCCTAAACCGCTAAAAGAGGAAGGTTCTAGTGAATTAATAGCAGTAACTCATGCCTTTAATCAAATGTCCAAAGGCATCAAACAACTCGAAGATGACAGAGCGTTGCTGACCGCCGGCATATCTCACGACCTGCGCACACCCCTTACTCGAATTAGACTAGCATCAGAAATGTTACCAGAATCACAAGACTGGGTGAAAGAAGGTATAGTCCACGATATTGAAGATATGAACGAAATCATTGACCAATTTATTGATTATGTACGCCAAGACCAACAAGAATGTATGCAAGCAACTAATTTAAATGATCTTATCAAGGACGCTGCGCAAGTCAGAAATATACAAGAAAACCATAGAATTTCTTTGGAACTTGAGCTGCTACCAAAAACGTTAATTAGACGAGTCGCATTAAAAAGAGTGTTAGACAACTTAATTGAAAACGCCTTTCGTTATGGCAGTGACAACATCGTCATCACTTCTCGGCATAATAAAAAAGAAAAGCAGTTATGTTTTGCTATACGCGACTTTGGGCCAGGTATCCCAGAAGAACAAATACAAAGCCTTTTTGAACCTTTTACTCAAGGCGACAAAGCCCGAGGTAGCTTAGGGTCGGGATTAGGTTTAGCTATTATTAAACGCATAGTCGATATGCACTCCGGAAAAGTGACCTTAGAAAACCATGAACAGGGAGGCTTAATTGCCACAGTGTCTATTGGTTATCAGGTGATGGGTTGACTGAAACCATTATTTCTAAATATCCGTGAGTATGGAGTATCTTGAACGTTCTTGAACTGAGTATACTTATGTAAAATTACATATTTACATCCATAAAGCTCTTGAAGCAGTTTTACTCTGAGGAACGTTTTCGTTAATGAAGTTGGGGAAAGTATCTAGACTGAGATATAAGGCAACCACCAGAGCGATAACTATGAAGGCTGTTATCCAAGTATATTTAGCATTACTGACCAAAGCGATAAAGGTTGGGATAATAGGGAATAAATAAGCAAATTGACTATTTACCCCACCAGATACCAGAGTTATTGGTATTAGCACCATCAGACCTACGCAGATAAATAACATGGGATACCATGATTTAGGCTTAGTGCATTTCCAATGATTTTGGGTATATATAATTAAATAAAACATCTTGCTCAATCATCAAGGGTCTGATGATTATGACCTCATACCTAATTTTTTCAATAAACAATCAAGGTTCCTTATCCATGTTATAGCCTATCCATATCCAAACAATACGTAACATCAAAGTGTAATATTTAACTACCCATTTGCGGTGGGAAGATTAAAAGTACCTGCATGGATACTCTCTACATCAATAGCATCAAAGCTATATTCCGTATGACAATATTGGCAATTCATTTTGATGTCTCCGTCTTTTGCAACTATATCTAAAAGCTCTTCTTTACTGACTGCAAAGAGAGCAGATGCACTGCGCTCTTTGCTACAACTACACTTAAATACTACTTTGGTTGCCGGATATAGCTCGATATTTTCTTGATGGTATAAGCGGTGCAAGATATCTTCAGCTGGCAAGTGGAACAGCTCATGGTCTTTTATTGTATCGGTAATAGTACTTAGGTGTTCAAAATCTGTATCTGCTTTTTGGGTAGATTCACTGCTAAGGGGCAAAACTTGTAAAAACATGCCGCAAGCTTTAGCTTCATTGCCTGATAGATTAGTGCGTAAGATGATTTTTGTTGGCAACTGCTCTGATTGCTCAAAATAACCTTCAATACATTCTGCTAAGGTAGGTTTATCCAACGCCACCACACCCTGATAACGCTCACCTTGTTCAGGGGTAATGGTGATCACAAGCACACCTTTTTCTAATAACTGACTAAATTCAGTGGGCAAGGTATCGAGCTCTTCATCCCATCTGGCGACACCTCTTAACTGTTGATTATGAGTACCATTAATAACTGCATAGCTGAGTGGCCCTTCGCTTTGGACTTGGATGGCGATATCACCCTCAAATTTCAATGTCGCAGTCAACAAACTAGCAGCGGCCATAAGCTCACCTAAAAGCTGCTGAATAACCGGCGGATAATGATATGAGTCTAAAATGGCCTGAAAACTTTTCCCCAAACGCACCATCTCGCCTCTTACATTGCCTTGATTGAATAAATATCGGTGAAGTTGATCAAATACCATATTGTTTACCTTATTACCTAGAGAATTACTGGTGTTTAAATTGAATGATTTGGCGGCGCTGCTTTTTGTCAGGGCGATGGTCAGGTTTGGGGCTATGAAAAGCGCTTAATTTACGTGCTTCTTCATTGCTTGCACGCAGTTTTTCACTGGCTTGGGTTTCCTGGTACATTAATTGTGCAAGTGGTGCCCCTAGGCGCTGCTCTTTTACCTGCAAAACTATTAAGTCTTTTAGGTCAAAACCTTGAGGGACTTTTATATTAGCGCCCAAGTCCACTATTTTACCCGGTTTACTGCGTTGCCCGTTATATTGTACCTTACCAGATTGCACAGCATCTCTAGCCATGGAGCGTGTTTTATAAAAACGTGCAGCCCAGAGCCACTTGTCTAAGCGGACACCTTTATTTTCCTCAGAGTTCTTTTGCATAGGCCCGGACCTTTTCATTTGTAATTTAATTTGTATTTTTTTGGTAACGAATGTTGATTAAAGTTGTCCCATTCGTCCCTACTGGTTATGATTAGCCTGTTAAGATTTATAAATCCCACCGAGATATAATGACAGTCGTTAATCATACCGCTAATAAGTTATGGCACCAACTAGTCAAAAACCAACAAAAAATAAGTTTTTTGATGGTAGTGCTGTTGTCAATTTTTCTACTTTCTTATGTAGCCGAACTGACATGGCGTATGTGGCCACAACCTGCTACTGACAACAGCATTGATAATCTATCGAGTGGACGGTCTGTTGTTCCGAAAAACTCTAGTAAAAGATTAAATCTAGCTGATGTTAAGCGGCTCAACCTATTCGGTGATTTTAATGCTGCACCTGTTGAAGAAAAAGAGGTAGTAGATGCACCCATTACTCGTCTCGATTTAACTTTAACTGGAGTAGTCGCCAGCACGGCTAAAGATCAGGGCGCTGCAGTAATTGAAAATCGTAACCAGCAACAAACCTACGGAATTGGTGAAAAAATTGAAGGCACTAACGCATCACTAAAAGAGGTCTACGCAGACAGGGTAATTATTAAAAATGGCCTAGCCAGTGAAACACTAATGCTAGATGGCGTGGACTATAATAAAAAATCCAACCAGCCGACTAATCAAGTACCTATGACCCCCTCAGAACCCAGCAACCTTGAACCTATACGCCGAACACTATCAAATGAAGCAATCCAAGCTAGTAGGGAATTACAAAACAAACCAGCCAGTTTTGTTGACTATATTGCCGTATCACCTCACCGTCCTAATGGTAATTTGGTAGGCTATACTGTCAGCCCAGGTAAAAAGCCTGCATTGTTTATAGCTGCTGGCCTAAAATCGGGTGATGTGATTACTGAAATTAATGGCTTAGATCTATCCGATATGCAGCAAGCCTTAGAAGCGATGAACATGCTAAAAGAACTCCAGTCCTTGCAAATGTCTGTGCAGCGCAAAGATGAACTTATTACTATTTACCTTGATCTACCCGCAGGGGAAGAGGAACCAGAAACATGATGTGTATTTCACTCAACCGCTTGCTTGTTCGCAATCGCTCTAATGTATTAAAAGCATTGCTGCTAGTTATTGGTAGTGCGTTTTTGACTGTTTCGAGCCTAGTGGCCGCAGCGGACTATTCTCCGAATTTTAAAGATACTGAAATCAGTGAGTTTATCAATATAGTGGGTAAAAACCTGAAGAAGACCATCATTGTTGATCCTAACGTGCGAGGCAAAATCACCGTACGTAGTTATGATCTGATGAACGAAGAGCAGTATTACCTGTTTTTCTTAAATGTATTACAAGTTTACGGTTACTCAGCCGTCACAATGTCCACTGGTGTGGTTAAAGTTATACGCTCAAAAGATGCTAAAGCTGCGAATATACCCGTGGTGGAGGGCAGTCCATTTGATGGTGATGAGATGATTACCCGCGTTATGCCTGTATATAACGTCCCTGTGAGAGAATTAGCTCCATTACTTCGCCAGCTTAACGATACTGCTGGCGGCGGTAACGTAGTCAGTCACGATGCATCCAACGTCATGATGCTCACTGGTCGCGCGGCTGTGGTTAATCGTTTAGTTGAAATAATAGAACGAGTGGACAAAGCAGGTGACGAAGAAATCGAAATCATTAAGTTAAAATATGCTTCTGCCACTGAGTTGGTGCGTATTATCGACAACATCAATAAGTCTCAAGGCAAGACTAATAGCGGTGGTAAATCCGACCCAAGAGTCGTGGCGGATGATAGAACCAATAGTATTATTGTCAGTGGTGACATCAAAGCGCGTAAACGTTTGATTAATTTAGTTGAACGAATGGACTCTGAATTAGAAACCAGCGGTAATACCCGAGTCATCTTTTTGAATTATGCTAAATCAGAAGATTTAGTCAAAGTACTGCAAGGTGTAAGTGCCAGTATTCAGGCTGAGGAGAAAGGTTCAACTAATAGCCGCCAAGCTTCAAATCGTGAAATCAGCATCGAAGCACATCAAGACTCAAACGCCCTAGTGATAACAGCTGAGCCAGATATGATGCGCTCGCTCGAAAAAGTCATACGCCAGTTAGATGTACGCCGTGCGCAAGTTCAAGTAGAAGCGATTATAGTTGAAGTGTTTGAAGGTGACGGCGCCACTTTAGGTGTGCAATGGGCCAACGAGCAAGGTGGTGGCACCCAGTTTACTAATGGCGTAGTTGGTATAGGCCAGTTGGGCGTTGCAGTTGAGCTAGCATCAGAACAAGTTATTAGAGATAATGTCACCACAACGTCTAACGGTGATCCCGTAGTGGTACCCACTGAAAGAACTCAACTAGGAGACTTTACTAGCTTGGCTTCTTTACTTGGCGGGGTAAATGGCTTTTTACTTGGCGGCGTAACAGATGGTTGGGGTGCAGTACTTCAAGCGGTTAGTACAGATACTAATTCAAATCTTCTTGCTACTCCCCACCTTACGACTATGGATAACGAAGAAGCCTTTTTTATAGTCGGTCAAGAAGTACCCATTATTACTGGCTCTACAACAGGTAACAACAACGCTAACCCTTTCCAATCCGTAGATCGTCAAGAAGTAGGCATCAAGTTAAAAGTGACCCCGCAAATTAACGAAGGTGACGCGGTGCAACTGTTAATTGAGCAAGAAGTGTCTAGCGTCAGCGGTGCTACGTCAGTTGATGTTATTATTAACAAGCGCGAAATTAAAACCTCAGTGATAGTAGATGATGGGGGCACAATAGTATTGGGAGGATTAATTGATGATGCGGTACAAGAAAGCGTATCTAAAGTACCATTGCTGGGAGATATCCCAATCATTGGCCACTTGTTTAAGTCGACATCTACTACTGTAAGCAAACGTAATTTGATGGTATTTATTCGCCCAACTATAATACGTGATGGCGTGACAATGAATGAGATTAGTCAGAAAAAATATCAGTATATTCGTGCTGAGCAATTGAAACGTCAGTCCCAGGGCATTCCATTGATGCCAAATACTGAAGGTCCTTATTTACCTGAATGGAATGACAAATTAAGTCTTCCACCGTCATTTGAAGATTATATTGACAAAGAAAAGGATAACGACTAATTATGCCAGCCGCTCACTTAAGCGCAGCAGATGCCGAAGAGCAGGCTTTATTAGAGTCAGGCACTGACCTCGATATGCCTATTGACGAGCCTGAGCATAAACAACTGGCTTTTAGCTTCGCGAAGCGTCATCAAGTATTGCTTGATACAGGCGAAAAACCGGCTATTTTGTATCATACTCAAGACACTAAATTTAATGTGTTTGCTGAAGTTAGGCGCTTTTTAGGTGCTGAATTTCGTCTTAAGGAAATCGAGCTCGACGAGTTTGAGTCCATTTTAACCCGTGCCTTCCAACGTGATTCATCCGCAGCCAAGCAGTTAATGGAAGACATTGGCAATGAAAGTGATTTATTTAGTCTTGCCGAAGATTTACCCAACACCGAAGATTTGTTAGAAAGCGAAGATGACGCACCCATTATCAAACTCATTAACGCCATGTTGGGTGAAGCCATCAAGGAAGGTGCATCAGATATTCATATCGAAACCTTCGAAACTCAGCTTCTAATTCGTTTTAGAGTCGATGGGGTTTTACGAGAAATTTTACGTCCCAATCGTAAAATGGCTTCGATGTTAGTATCCCGTATCAAAGTCATGTCGAAAATGGATATTGCAGAAAAACGTGTTCCACAGGATGGTCGTATTTCTTTACGTATTGCAGGTCGTGCGGTTGATGTGCGGGTATCCACTATGCCTTCTAGCCACGGCGAACGTGTGGTGTTACGTTTACTCGATAAAAACAATGTACGTTTAAACTTACAAGACTTAGGCATGACCAAAACAAACCGCGGTTTCTTCTCTGCCTTAGTGCGTAAACCCCACGGCATCATCTTGGTCACAGGTCCTACAGGTTCAGGTAAATCTACTACCTTGTATGCAGGCTTAAGTGAAATTAATTCTAAAGACCGTAATATTTTAACGGTTGAGGACCCTATAGAATTTGACTTGCAAGGCATCGGTCAAACCCAAGTTAATGCTAAGGTCGATATGACATTTGCTCGAGGTCTAAGAGCGATATTGCGTCAAGACCCTGATGTAGTCATGGTAGGTGAAATTAGGGATCTAGAAACAGCCCAAATCAGTGTGCAAGCCAGTTTGACCGGTCACCTAGTGATGTCTACTTTACACACCAACACCGCTGCGGGTGCCATTACACGCTTAGAAGATATGGGGATAGAGCCCTTTCTACTTTCTTCAAGTTTATTGGCAGTATTGTCGCAACGTCTGGTACGTACTTTATGTCCCGATTGTAAAACTCCGCATCTACCCAGTGCACAAGAATGTGTGGCTTTAGGCATAAAACCAACTGATGCCTCTGATCATGCTGTTCATACACCTAAGGGTTGCGCTGCTTGTAATCAAACTGGCTACCGTGGCAGAACAGGTATTCACGAACTATTGGTAGTCGACGAAGGTATACGAGAACTCATTCATACAGGTCACGGTGAACAAGCGATTGAAAAATATATTCGCCAAAACACACCCAGCATTCGTGATGATGGTTGTGGTAAAGTATTGTTAGGCATTACCTCACTTGAAGAAGTGTTGCGAGTGACAAAGGAAGATTAAATGGCTGCTTATGCATATCAAGCCATGGATAAAAGTGGCAAAAACAAAAATGGTGTTTTAGAGGGCGACAACCCAAGGCAAATACGTCAGCAATTGCGCGAGCAAGACTTAATACCCATGCAAGTTGACCAAGTGGCTGAAAAGGAGCGTAAGTCACAGGCTGGTTTTACTTTATTTAAAAATACCATATCGACTGCAGATTTGTCTCTGCTTACCCGCCAATTATCAACCTTAGTTGAAGCTTCTTTGCCTATCGAAGAGGCCATACTGGCCGTTGCCGAACAATGCGAAAAACCACGCCAGAAGAATATGATGATGGCAGTACGCAGCAAGGTAGTAGAGGGACACACCTTAGCCGACGCCATGGCGGAATTTCCACACATATTTGATGATTTATTTCGCGCTATGGTAGCCGCAGGTGAAAAGTCAGGTCACCTCGATACTGTGCTAAACCGTTTAGCAGATTACACTGAAAAGCGTCAGCAAACTAAAAGCCAAATTACTCAGGCGATGGTTTATCCCAGCATTATGATGTTTTTTGCCTTTGCTATAGTGATATTACTGTTGACCGTTGTAGTACCAAAAATTGTTGGTCAATTCCAGAATATGGGGCAAGACTTACCTACCATCACCCAAATATTGATTGATGTTAGTGATTTTTTGCAGGCCTATGGGTTAACAGTCGCTATTGCTTTGGTGATACTAGTAGCGATAGTCAACCGTGTGCTACAAAAACCTGTGATGAAAAAACGCTATCACAGATTCATTCTAGGCTTACCTTTTATTGGAAAATTATCAAAAGGCTTAAACACTGCAAGATTTGCTCGCACATTAAGCATATTGACTTCTAGTGCAGTACCATTATTAGAAAGTATGCGTATTGCAAGTGAAGTACTAGAAAACTTGCAGATAAGAGCGGCAGTTAACACCGCTGCAGGTTTTGTAAAGGAAGGCTCAAGCTTACGAGCATCACTAGAACAAACCAAAATGTTTCCGCCTATGATGATGCATATGATTGCATCAGGTGAACGCAGTGGTGAATTACAACAAATGCTGGGGCGTGCTGCGGATAATCAAGACAGACAATTTGAATCTTTAGTCGGTGTATCACTCAAAGTATTTGAACCTATTTTAATCGTAACTATGGCAACCGTTGTACTCTTTATTGTATTGGCGATCCTGCAACCTATTATGGCTTTAAACTCTATGGTGAATATCTAATGAAACAACATAATGCTTTTAACAAGAACAAAATCAAGGGTTTTACCCTTATTGAAGTCATGGTGGTATTGCTAATTATCGGCATCATGGCGGGCATGATTGCACCGCAAATTTTGGGCAACCAAGAAGAAGCACAAATTAAAACAGCTGCTATTGATATCCAAAGTCTAGAGAATGCATTAACCCAATATAAATTGAGCAACAATGTGTTCCCTACCTCAGAACAAGGTTTAGAAGCTTTGGTCAGCGAACCTACTGTCGACCCAATCCCTCGCAATTATAGAGCAAACGGCTATATCACACGTCTGCCTAATGATCCTTGGAACAATCCTTACCAACTACTGAGCCCAGGTGAACTAGGTCGGATTGATATATTCTCTAATGGTCCAGACGGCGAACCGGGCACCGAAGATGATATAGGTAATTGTAATTTAAACGACTACTTAAACTAGTCAAACTGATTAAGTGCTAAGATGACTTTTCGCCGTTCACCCTTCGCTAAATACACTGGCTTTACTTTATTAGAGGTGATGTTGGTATTGCTTATCATGGGATTGGCCACTGGGGCAGTGGTACTCAGTTATTCTGGCGAAAATGGTCAAGACTTACTCAAGAAACAAACCCAACGTCTGCAAGTAGTATTTAATATGGCGTCAGACTTCGCCGTACTGAACCAAAGGCAATTGGGTTTGCGAGTCGAAGATGAAGACAACACCTATTATTTTATGTACCTAGATGAACAGCAAGAATGGCAAAAGCTTGAACTTGATACCACTTTTGCTGAACATCAACTGCCAGAGTTATTCAGCTTGGAATTGTTTTTAACCGACTTACCTTGGGAGGTTGAAGAAAGCCTATTCAGCAGCGGTGTATTTGATGAAGAACTGTCAGTATCTAGTGATGGTGTAGAAATAGGTAATGAGGAAGAAAAGAGACTAGACCCACCACAGGTTTTTATTTTTTCTAGTGGCGAAATCACTCCATTTTCTATCACCTTAGCCTACGAACCAGAGTTCAGTAATGAGCTGCCTACTTACTTCCGAATTAATGGTCAAGATAGTACGCCTTTAACAACCGAAGGGCCGTTAGATGCGCCCTAACACTATGCATACAAAAAACTGCAAATACATATCTGGGATGACGTTACTTGAGGTATTAGTAGCACTATTCATTTTTGCTTTAACTGGCACTGCAATAATGAAAGCGGCTAGTGACCATTTGATTGGTGTTGGACAAATTGAAGATATTACCTTTGCCACTTGGGTTGCCAACAATCGACTGACTCAACTAAATATTGACAACACTTGGCCAATTAAAAACAATCAAAAAGGCGAGCAAGAGATGGCGCGCCGAAAGTGGTACTGGCAACAACGAGTCATTAAAACTGCTGACTCAGACATGGTGCAGGTGGAAGTATCGGTTGGGTTAGACGAACAGTACAAAGGCACAGTAACCACAGTAAAAACTTTTATCGCCAAGCAAACTACAACATGATCAACCAGTCAAATAATCTAAATGGTGGTTTTACACTTATAGAAATACTGGTTGCTATGGCGATTTTTACCATTATAGGCTTGGCTAGTACTGGGGTGCTTAATTCGGTCATTAGTAGCGACCAGTTATCTTCTGAGCGCTTTGAAAAGTTGGAAGAATTACAAAGAGCGATGCTCACTATAGAGCGGGATGTTTTGCAGATTGTGCCTCGCGCATTGCGTGTTAACGGCGACCCCGTTAGTGCCGTTATATCTGGTGGCGAAGACGTGTTTGATAGTGATGCAGATGGCCTTGGATTCGTAAGAACAGGCTGGCATAACCCACAAATGTTACTGCCACGTAGTACATTGCAAGCTATTGGTTATCGTATACAGGATGAACAACTACAGCGTCTTTACGGTAATTATGTAGATAATGTGATTGGTTACGAACCTAAAATAAAAATTCTATTGTCTGATATAGAGGATTTTCGGGTCAGCTTCTTAACGGCACCTGAACAGTTAGAAAAGCCTGAAGAATGGGAAGAAAACTATTCAAACACGATTTTACCAATAGCGATATCCATCACCATAGTGAGCAAAACCTTTGGTGAAATTCGTCGTGAATTTATGTTGGCAAACGGCGTATGAATCAACTTAAACCTAAGCAACAAGGCGTAGCCTTAATCATAGTGTTGTTAATTGTAGCTCTTGTCAGCGTACTCGCCACAGAAATGGGCGGCCGCTTACAATTGCAAATTAAACGCGCATCCAACATAAAAGAAAATAATCAAGCCTATTGGTATGCAATGGGCGCAGAGCAGTATGCTCGAAAATCCATTAAGCAGTTGATGGATAACGATGGTGACGTTATTCATCTCGAACAGCCCTGGAACGAGGAGTTTGTTTTTCCTATAGAAGGAGGTGGCATTCAAGCACAGCTAGTAGATATGCAGAGCTGCTTTAATCTCAATGTCTTAAAAACACCTGATTCATCCACTAACAATCTTAGAACAAATACGCCTGTTGCCAACGGTAACGTTCGTAATGGCAATAATAACGTACCTGTGAATAACGGCTCACAATTACCTGAAAGTGTAGCCGCCTTTGAACGCTTACTGCAAAGCAGTGAACTCAAAATACCAAGCTTCAATATCGAAATTCTTCGGGACTCATTAATTGACTGGTTAGACCAAGATAACCGCCCAACGGGACGAGGTGCTGAAGACAGCGAGTACGAAAGTCGTCCCTTCCCTTATGTCGCAGCTAACAATTTCATGGTGCACAAGTCTGAGTTGCGCATGGTCAATGGCGTGGAAGTCCCTTGGCTCAGAGAATTACTTAAACTAGTGTGTGTGCTACCCAATGACAGTTTATTTTCAATCAATGTCAATACGGTCAGTGAGGAAAATGCAGCTGTTATTGCCGCAGCTGCTAGGCTGAGTTTAACTGACGCCAGTTCTGTCCTGGCTAATCGTGGTTCAAATGGTTTTCAAACCACTGCAGATTTTTTAAATGAGCCAAGCATCCAAGCTGCGAACCTTAATGCTGAGGAAAAGACATGGTTTAATGTGACAACAACGCATTTTATTTTACATACCAAGACCAGGTACAACGATGCAACCTTTGCTATGCAAACCTTATTTAAGGTCGACTCAAGTAAAAATGTTACTGTAATAAGGCGTGAGTTTAGTGGTTTTTGACAAGCTGATTTTTAACGGAATTACTTTTTTAATCCATAACAACCAACAAGGTATATAACCTTATGGAACAGTTAGTAGTGCGACTAGGCACCAATACAGATGAACCGATTCATTGGATTGTGTGGTCTAGCCAACAAAACGAAATTATTGCCTCTGGTGAGTTACCCAACGCAGTACAATTAAACACCTTAGCAGACAGAGCTGGCAGAAGACCCATTTGTGTCTTAGTGCCTACCAGCGACGTATTACTCAAGTGGGTAGAGTTACCCGCAAAGGCGGGTCGCAAAGCCTTAGCTGCCATCCCATTTATATTAGAAGAAGAAATCAGTGGCGACATTTCGCAACAATTTTTTGCCCTTGGCCCCAAAGAAGGCAATAAACAAGCTGTCGCCGTAGTTAACAAACAAAAACTACAGAGCTGGCTGAACATGATTGAAGACGCTGGCTTAACCTGCGACCAAATAATACCGGACGTTATAGCTTTGCCGTTGGTAGATAAAAACGCCTGGTCTATCTTAGAACTAGATCAGCAAATGTTGGTTCGTAAAGATGATTGGGCAGGTTTACAAGGTGAGAGAGACTGGTTGATACAAGCTATTAATCATCATGCTAAACAAAACAAACAAGCGCTTCTAGTTAATGATTACTCCAGTACAAACTTGACTGATATAGAAAATCTAGTTGTGTCGGTGATGCCTCTTGAATTACCTATGAAAGTATTAGCACAAGGGGTTAAATTAACAGAATTTAACTTGTTACAGGGCGAGTATAAAATTAACAACAAAGTCAGTGGCCAATGGAAAAAATGGCGTTTAGCTGCGGTGTTGGCTGTTGTTGCACTATTCACCACTTTAATTGATAAAAGCTTAGAACAGAGTCGACTCAGTAATCAACTGGCCACTCTAAAAACACAGGTTGGTAACGAGTACAAACGTGCATTTCCTAATGCGGGTGCATATCGAGATCTCAGAACCACCATGGCGCGTCAAATCAAAGCCTTGGAACAAGGTAGTGGCGGAGCATCGATGTTAATTATGCTAAGTCAACTCAGACCTGCATTTGAAGAATCAAAGGTAAAACCACAAACCATGCGCTTTGATAGCAGCCGAGCAGAGCTGCGTATTCAAGTAGAGGCCATTAATTTTGAAGCCTTAGACCAGTTTAAGCGCCAAGCAGAAGCCCAAGGGTTTACTGTTGAGCAAGGATCTATTAATCAAAAAGACAACCAAGTAATCGGCTCTTTGTCGATTAGGAGTTAATATGGACAAACTCAAAAGTACCTTCTTACAACTAAGTATTCGTGAACGACGCTTAGTGATTATTTCGACGGTTCTAGTATTAATTGCCATATTTTATTGGGGTATTTGGTCGCCGCTGAGCCAGTCAATAGAGAAAAGTCATACTGCAATTAAAAATCAAACAGAATTGCTTGATTGGGTACAGAAAAATGCAAACAAAGCGCTGCAACTGCAAAGTAGTGGCGGTGATAGGGCTGCATTCTCAGGATCGTTACCTCAAGCGGTAAACCAATCAGCCAATCGCATGAAAATTGCCATTTCTCGGATGCTACCTCAAGACGATGAATTACAAGTATGGATTGATCAAGCTCCCTTTAATGACGTACTAAGTTGGTTACAATCACTTGAAAACTCGGGTGTAAACATATTAGATATCGATATTGTAGAATCTGATTTACCTGGGCAAGTTAAAATTCGTCGTTTAAAACTAGGAAAATCATGAAGTCATTTTTGAAATGGGGCAGTTTATGCCTTGTGATTTATTTTATATTTTTGATTGTTAAATTACCTGCTGTCCATGTTTTATCCAAAATTCAATTGCCCAAAGGGGTAACACTGAGCGGCATATCGGGCACCATTTGGGATGGGCATGCACAACGCGCTCAGGCTAAAGGGTTCCCCATATCGGATGTAAATTGGAGCCTCTCTTTTTTTCCTCTGTTAATGGGGGGGATCAGCGCAGATATCAAAGCCGGAAATATACGCGACGTCAGTCAAATCTCTGTAAATGGATACGTTAGCTTCAAAGGGCAACATCTCAAAGTTGAGAATTTATTGGCTTACGTACCCGCACAGCTAGCGATTAGCTTATTGCCTTTACCCATACCTATTGAAGCTGACGGACGCTTTAAAATAGATTTCAACGAGGTGGATTACGAAAATGGTTGCCAAACATTTACAGGTAAAGGGCAATGGTTAAATGCCAACTTTACAGGCTTAAACGGTGTAATAGAATTAGGCAATTTTGATGCTGACCTAAGCTGTCAAGGTGGCAATGTTGTTTTGAATGTTAAACAACCCAATAGTTTTGGCTTAACCGCAAAAGCCACTATCCCTGTCAATATGAAATTTAAAATTGAAGGCCGCTTTAAACCACAAGCAAGCTTGCCAAGAGAAGTACATCAGGCCGCACAATTTTTTGGCAAAGCCGATGCTGATGGTTATCATCCGATTAGGTTTTAATCACGATAATATGATTCAAAGGGATAGTCTGGCTCAGCATAATTACTACTCAGTCAATAAACGGATTATCCTTAATATCATCCAATAAATAACGATAATCCTGTACCGAGGGAAATTCTGAAATATCTCTTACTGGTTGCTGGCTATCAGGGTTACTCACTGCCAACAAATGCTTAATGCCAAAGTCTTGAGCAGCTTTTAATATACCTAAACTATCGTCTACAAATAGTGTGTGCTGTGGATTAAAACCAAGTTTTACCTGAAGCTTTTGCCATAAAACTTGGGATTCTTTGGTGACAGCAAATTCATGGGTAGAAATTAATTGGTCGATATGATCGTCTAATTGAGTATGCTCTACCTTGAGGGATAGACTGTCTGGGTGAGCATTGGTGACTAAAATCACTTCACGCCCTGAAGCTTTTAATGCATCAATAAAAGGTAAGCTGTCTTCACGCATACTAATTAGGTGGTCAATTTCGCGCTTAGCCTCAACAATATCGATATCCAGTTTTTCAGCCCAAAAATCCAAACAATACCAGCTTAAAGTACCCATTACCTGTTCAGTCTCAGTTGCCATTATATCTTTGGCAGCTTGTAATGAAATACTATGTTTTTCAGCTAATTTTTTCGGAAGATGTTCTAACCAAAAATGATTATCGAAGTACAAGTCGAGCAAAGTACCATCCATATCGAGCAACACAGTGTGAATATTTTTCCAAGCAAGCTTTGACAAGTGGCATGTCCTCTATTTAAAAGGTATATTTAAAACACCAAAAAAATCATCGATTTAAAGTTCATTTGACCTTTGAACAAACGATATAGGCGGCTATATTAACGTGAAAAATTCATGAGCAACACAGACAATGTAAAATCACTCCCACAAATTCACTCGCGAAAGGTGGTTGCCAAAAGCGGGCTATTTAAAATCGAACAAGTCGATTTAGAGTTTTCAAACGGCGAAACACGCGTTTTTGAACGTATGGCTGGCAATAGCAGAGGCGCAGTTATGGTGGTGCCCTTTATCAATGAGCATGAGTTTTTGTTAGTAAGAGAGTATGCCGCAGGCACTCATACATACGAATTAGGATTCCCAAAAGGCTTGATTGACCCTGGAGAGTCTCCAGAAGTAGCGGCCAATAGAGAGTTAAAAGAAGAAATTGGCTTCGGCACTCATAACTTGTATCCGCTTCATAATGTGAGTATGGCTCCTGCTTTTTTTGACGCAAGAATGACTATTTTTATTGCAGAAAATTTATACCCAGAAGTACTACCTGGTGATGAGCCTGAACCCTTAGAAGTAGTTAAATGGTCTATTCATGATATGGATGCGTTGTTAGCCCGCAGTGATTTTATAGAGGCAAGATGTATTGCTGCATTGTTACTCGCTGAAAAATGGAAGAGGGCACGCTAATGCCAACAGTGAATACACAACAACTTTTCGATATAGCAAAAGAAACAGCGATCACAGCAGGCAAAGTGGTACTAGAAATATACGATAGCGGCGATTTTACTAGTTTTCAAAAAGAAGACGATTCTCCTGTTACTACAGCTGACTTCAAAGCCAACGAAATTATTATGCAGATGTTGCAAAAAGCAACACCTGACATTCCAATCATGTCCGAAGAATCAGAAATAAGCACATTAGCACTACGTAAAACTTGGGCACGATATTGGCTTATCGATCCTATTGATGGCACTCAAGAATTTATCGCACGTAGTGGCGACTTCGCCATTAATATTGCGCTGATAGAAAATAATGAACCCATTATAGGCGTAATTTACTGGCCTACTGGTGAGACTTTGTACTCTGCATTAAAAGGTCATGGCGCCTTTAAAGAATGCCCAGTAGAGAATAAACAAATTTATGTCCGATGTTTAGATTCACCTTCCGAAGACCCACTAATTATTGCCATTAGTCGTAGACAAAAACGTGAAAAAGTCATCTCTAGCTTAAGTGAAGACCGTGTTTATCAAACATTGCCTGCAGGCAGTTGTTCACTTAAAGCCTGTTTTATTGCCGAGGGCAAAGCGGATGTATTTTTACGTTTTGGGGTAACAGGGGAATGGGATACGGGTGCATCACAATGTATAGTAGTCGAAGCAGGAGGCAAAATATTAGCACATGATTTTGCCCCTTTAAGTTACAATCTGCGTACAAGTGTTATAAATCCTGATTTTTTTATTATGGGAGATCAAAATGTCGATTGGCAGAACATAGTCAAATATGCATTTGGCAACGATAATCAATCCGTTTAGCAGCGATATTTTTACCTAATTGAGTTAAATATGAAATCTTTACTACTAATTACCACTTTTATTATCTTTTCTTTAATCTGTTTTCCAGCTAACGCCCATTGGATATTAGTGGAAGGCGATTCAAGTCTGAGTTTTGTATCAACTAAAAATCAAAATATTTCTGAAGTTCAACAATTTACAACACTGAAAGGCGAATTTAGCCCTGAGGGGAAGTTAATGGTTGAAATCGAATTGGCTAGTATTGATTCAGGTATCGGGATCCGTGATACGCGCATGCGAGAAAAACTTTTCTTAGTTGATAAATTTCCTTCTGCTAATTTAGCAGCTCAATTACCTGACAGTGTTCTAACCCTTGCCAAAGGCAGCTCGATATTGGTTACGCTTCCAGCCGAGTTGAGTGTTATGGGTATTAGCAAAACTATTACCACAACAGTTCAAGTCACGCGTAAAGCTGATAATGGCATCGTAGCCACCAGCACTCAGCCGATCTTAATATCTGCCTCAGATTTTGGTTTAACCTCTGGGATTGAAATATTGAAAAAATTGGCGGGTTTGAATAGCATTGGACTAACCGTACCGGTCAACTTTAATTTAGTCTTCGTGGCTCACTAAACTCAGTTGTCATTCAATTGCTGTTGATCCTCTGGCGATTCAAATTCCCCTAGCTGTTGCTTGGGGATAATGTTCACTGTTTCATGCAACTCAGAATAGACTAAAAGCACTTCGCCTAATTTTAACTGCGCCAGTACTTGCTGCACCTTGTCTTCCAGCGACACATCAGCTTCCCCATACTCAGTGCCCTCGCGTAATACAAAACCTTCAATAATACTCAGTAACGTCTCTTCGGTTAAATCTGCAATCGGGATGATCATAATGAGTTTCCGTTAGGTAACAATTTGGCCTTATCGACAATAAAAGGTTGAAAGAAGGTATTTGCTCTTTGTTGCATCCAAATTTTAGGGCGCCATGGTGTACCTTGCATAAAGCCTACATGTCCTCCTTTTTCACTCACTTCAAGGCATACGTTTAGGGATAAAAAATCGGCATCAGGCATTACGCTCTCGTGCATAAACGGATCATCTTTGGCATGTACTACCAAGGTAGGCGTAGCGATACTTTTAAGAAAATTTCGTGAACTGCACTTTTGGTAATAATCGTCTGCATCCAAAAAGCCGTGTAATGGCGCAGTGATATGTTCATCAAAATCACGAAAATTTTTAAATTGCTTAATTTGCGACTCTGTCACTTTAAGTAACTTGCCGTAATCCATATTACGCATCTTTACCAACAGATTGTTAACCATGCTTTTCAACAAATATGCTTGGTAAACCCTCGAGAATCCTTGATTAATACTATTAGCACAAATATTTAAATTGAACGGTGTAGATACTGCCATTGCCGCTTTTAAAATCTGTTGCTTGGGTTGCTCACTCAAAAGTTTAAGCAACATGTTCGCACCAAGAGAGAACCCCATTGCAACTTTGCATGTTTCAGGAAATTTCTTGTCAAGCCAATTTAAGAAGAACCAAGCATCCTCAGTTTCACCTGAGTGGTAAGCTCTAGGTGACGCGTTATGTTCACCACCGCAGCCACGGAAATGCATCAACACCACCGCATAGCCCTGTTTAACAAAGTTCGCCGCCATGTCGTTAGTATAATGAGAGCGAATTGATCCCTCTAAGCCATGGAACATAGCAATCAACCCCGAAGACTTTTCTACATTGCCTGCCCAAATTAAATTAACGAAATCACCATCAGGTAGGACTAACCTTTCCTTGCGGTAGTCAAGTTTAGCCCGTTTTTGTATAAAACGCGGAAAGATAGTTTGTACATGTCTATTTGTAGCCCACCACGGCGGAATAAAGTCACTTTTGACTATTTCACCATAACGGACATTTTGATTGATTTGGGGCTCGGGGAACATGAGTAACTAAAGCATAAATAATAATTAGCATAGGTTACATCAATTGATAGAAAACATAAAAAGCTCTTTTAACTGCAAGTTCATAAAAACATAAACACGTCTAATCGCAGGGCATAATGAAATGATCAGGTACTAATTTTTATATCTTTCAGATATTTCTTAACTCTATTAGCAAAACTTTTCACTTTGCCATGCAAAGTGTTAAGCCACACAGTACCCAGCCTCCTGTGTTGTTTTTAAACCGGTACTCAACCTCAAAATAAGATCCATCTAACGCATTGACAACATCGTCCATATATTTAAAGACATTATCGCAGTTATCTTGGTGGAATAATTTGGAAAGTTCTGCTTAGGAAAACTGTTTTAAATCCTCAATTGTATAACCAATAACATCATAGTAAATGTTATTGATAAACTCATTTTTGCTTGATGAATATTGTAAATGGGGATACCCGCCAGAGCGATATTAATAGTTTGGTCAATAAAACATTTTTCCTTCAGTCTCCGAATATAAGTATCTTTTCGACCGGCTGTAACTTCAACAATAGCGATAAAATAAGCGGGATGATTGTTTGTATTTTTGACCAATGTAACGGTTGAGTTGACTCAAGTGACACTCCTATTTTTATGAAAATAACATTTTTCTAGTTGATAATTATGTTTTGTTTCTGCCACCATCTAATTGATCAACGCTAGGTCTGACTCTAACTCGTAGAAGTGGGTTATATCTTGATATTTAATCTGATTCAGTTCGTACTAGCTCTAGCCTAATGTTTGGCAAAACTTGGGATCCACACTTAACCAGCCCTCATCTATATCCATTCTGACGATACTCATTACAGCATGGTCAAAAATGTCCTCCAGTTGCATGCTGTCGCCAAAAGTCTGCATAAACTCTAACTCTTTTATTTATAAAAATGACATAAAAGACAAGTTGCCTAAGTATAAGTTTAAAAACACAACACTTGATCGATACAACATAATTAGATTAAGACAATTCTGATTTTACTTAACTGGGAACCAGCCATTTAAACAGGAAAGTCTGAATGTGCTCTGTGGATAGGTGCTCGCATTTCAAAATATAATTCAAATTAATTAGCGTTTGTCTTATTACATGCAAGTTTATGACCTAACCTAGATTTTTTAGCCATCTACTGTGATGACTAAATACCTAGCTACCCAAGACAGGTATGGCTTAGATGTTTTACAGTGGCCACATACAGGCCTTGCCACCAAGTCATTTTCTTCATCTTTGTGATAACTCATAATGAAGCTAAGCATACTTATGCTTATTAATGCTTACTGGAAGTAAGGTGATTAATCGGCACCTTCTTGTTCAAATTCTTGCTCAAATTCTTGTTGCTTAATTTCCAACTGTTCTTGAAAATCTAGCCATTGCATTTCTGTATCTTCAAGGCTGGACTTTAACTTGGCTTGTTCTACTAATATTAGCTTAAGTTGAGGCTTGTTTTCTGCACTATAAATCTCAGTGTCGCTGAGCTGATCTTCTAATACCTGTAATTTTTTGTGGGAGTCTGCCATGACTTTTTCATACTTTTCTATGGCTTTTCTTATTGGTTTAGTGGCTTGTCTGAATTCTGCTTCTAAGCGTTTGATGTTTTTACGATCAGGTTTAACACTGGTATTGTCACTTTCTGCGCTAGTGCCTTTATCGCCTTTAAGGATCCAGTCTTTATAGTCATCTAAGTCACCATCAAAGGCTTGCACTTGCTTTGAGTCCACTAGATAGAAGTCATCACAGACCGATGTCAGTAGAAACCTATCATGTGATATCAATACCATGGCGCCTTCAAAACCTTGCAGTGCAATATTAAGTGCATGGCGCATATCAAGATCTAGGTGGTTAGTTGGCTCATCCAGCAACAACAAGTTAGGCTTTTGATAGACAGTAAGCGCCAATACCAAACGGGCTTTTTCCCCCCCAGACATGGGTGCTACTTTGCTTAAGGCATTATCACCACGAAAACCAAAACCGCCTAAGTAATCTCTGAGACTTTGCTCGGTAGCTTTTTTATCTAATCTTTGCAAATGGGCTATGGGCGAGTCGTCGCCACGTAAAAATTCTAACTGATGTTGTGCAAAATAACCTATCCGTAACCCAGCTGATGTTTCGTATAGCCCTTCTATGGGTGATATTTCACCAGCTAACAATTTGATTAAGGTAGATTTACCCGCACCATTTTTACCTAATAAGCCGATTCGGCTGCCTGGCACTAGATTCAAATGCAATTTTTCTAGAATAATAGTGTCGCCATAACCTACTTTTACCTGTTCCATCTTTATTAGAGGGTTAGGTAACTTTGGCGGGGTAAAAAACTTAAAACTAAATTCAGAAGCGGCCATCACTGGGAGTAAATTTTCCATTTTTGCCAATTGTTTTACACGGCTCTGTGCCTGCTTAGCTTTACTTGCCTTCGCACCAAATCGATTAATAAAAGATTCGAGGTGAGCGATTTGATCTTGCTGCTTTGAATACTGCAAACTTTGTAAACGTAAACGTTCGGCACGTTGTTTTTCGTAAGCATCATAATTACCCGTATAGCTAACGAGTTGCTGTGACTCAACACTGATAATTTCATTCACTGTGCTGTCTAAGAATGACTTATCGTGAGAAATCAGCATCAAAGTACCCGTATATCGCTGCAGCCATTTCTCCAACCAAATCACCGCATCTAAGTCTAAGTGGTTAGTGGGTTCATCTAATAACAATAAATCCGAATGACATAACAGTGCCTGAGCTAGATTTAAACGCATTCGCCAGCCACCAGAAAAAGCAGAAACGGAGTTTTTCATCACATCATTGGCAAAACCTAGACCCGCTAAAATAGTCGCGGCACGGGCATCAATATCATAAGCACCGACTAGATCTAACAGACCATGTAAATGAGCGATTTGTTCGCCGTTGTGGTCTTGTTCTGCGTCAGCTAGCTGCGCTTGTAGTTTTCTATATTGTTTATCACCGTCAATTACATAATCCAGAGCTGAGCGCTCAACAGCAGGCGTTTCTTGTGCGACCGAAACGATTTGCCAATTTTTAGGAATATTAAAATCCCCTTGCTCGGTATGCATTTCACCCTTTATCAGAGCAAACAAGGTGGACTTACCACACCCATTGGCACCAATTAGACCTGCTTTATGGCCAGGGTAGACAACGGCATTGGCATCTCGCAGCAATACTTTACTGCCACGCATTAACGAAACATCTGAAAATTGGATCATGAAAACCTGTTATGAACTTTTTAGCTATCTCAACCGTTTAGTCCTTAGTTAGTGCACTTAAACTAATACGAGATAACACTAAAATTTGAATGGGAGTATCATACCAACATGATCAACCGAAAAAATTTCTTAAACCATGGTTAATAAAATAAAAAAACGCTTCGTCGCAGGAGCCAACTGCCCAAAGTGCCGCGCACTTGATACCATCATGCTATATTTTGAAAACAATGTTGAAAAATTAGAGTGCGTGAAATGCCATTACTCAGAGTCACAAACAGATAAAAAAGTGGCTAAAGCTTCGCGTTCTGGTGGAAATGTGATTGGGGTGTTTAAGCCTGAGTAGTTTTGCTGCAGATTCTCATTTTCCAAATCAATGTTCACATGACACTATATTTTTATCGCTATTCATCTTGGTTCTAATGCTATTTTCTTAAAAAAACAGCTCCTTAATACTAAGTCATTGGATTTCAATATTCTCTATCATTACATATTAATTAAACACCATAAGTTAATAATGTGGAGGTGGCATTTCTTCTTTTTCGGAGGCCATATTGCTTGGCTCGATGGCACTCATTTTTGAGACCAATTGTTTGAGTTGAAATTGCAGGTCGTCCATTTGTTTTTGCTGTAAAATGAGCGCTTGGTTAAGGCTTTCGATCGTGTCTTCTTGGAAAGCCATTTTCATTTGTAATTGTTCTATATCTGTCTGTACTGTACTCATTAATTCTCTATCTTCCACTTTTCTAATAGGCCATTGCTACTTTCTGAAATAATTGCTCTATCACCAATAAAACCTACATCATGCACAACGGCAGAGGCAGGTTTGCTGCCTTCACGAGCTGAAACACGCCATTGGTTTAGCTCCGCCCCTGTGTTTACATCCCAGCGGTTGATCCTTCTTGATGGCGATCCTGTTAGTAGGTACTTACCATCATCCGAAAATACAGCTGTGGTAAATATACGCTGTCTTGCCGAATATTGTAAGTTACTGACTTTTTTACCTGTAACCAAGTCCCAGACCCGCGCATCACGCTTGCTATCAGCAGTAAAAGCATAACGCCCTTTGTCATCTAGCGACACTTTAGTGACTCTACTGGGGTGTTCAAACTTATACACAATTTGCCCAGTGCGTGTATCCCACAGATAAGCTAAATAATCATTGCCACCTGTTAATGCATAAAAGCCATTAGGTGAAATATCTACACTATTAATTTTTTCCTGATGACCTAGGAACTCCAATCGCCTGCCTGTTTTGGGCTCAAAAAACATCACTTTGCCACTACCACGCCCAACCAAAATACCTCGCCCTTGGTTTGAAACTGCTATGTCACGAATACTTGTCTCATCAATTCGCCAAAACCCCTCAGGTTCGCCGATATCTAAATTCCACAAAGCAAATGCTTCTCTATCAGAAGTCACAACATATGAATTATCAAAGGCGATATGAATATTGGTTACTGAGTTACTGCCATCATCTTGATGTCGCCACACATATCTCTTTTTGTTAGTGGTCAAATCCCAAACCGTAATGCCATTTTCAATAGTAGAAACAACAGCAACAGTATTGTCTGCAGATATATGAGATGCATGAGATCCTCCCTCAACATGACGAAAAAAACTCACAGGCACACCACTTGAACCACCGCAGGACGAAAGCACTAATGTACTAAGTGAAATTACAAAATAGACAATATAAATACGTTTACTCAATGGGTTTCTCTTTTGTCATACTCAGTTTAGTATATGCGTTTGCTTACCGAACACATACTGCTAGTTGGAGAATTATAATGAATAAGGCCTCAGTCACTATTTTGATTGTCTATGCTTTAACTTTAAGTGCCTGTCAACCAACGCCTGTTGAACTTATGAAAGTAGAGATATTAGTGCTTGATACAGAACAACAAAAACAATCTTATGCTGTTGGCGCTAGCATGGGTCAAATTATAAAAAGTAAAATAACTAATCAAAAAGAAGCTGGTATTGAATACGACCAAAACTTGTTAGTAAAAGGTTTTATAGCAGCCTTACAAGGCCAATCACAATTAGACAAAAAAGAAATTCAATCTATCAGTCGTTCAGTTGAACGCTATGTGCAGGAAAAAAAAGTCGAGCTTAAAGCTGATATAGGTAAGGAAAACAAAGCATTAGGCTTAGATTTTTTAACCAATAATGCTAACCGTACTGGCATTTTTGTCACGGATTCAGGCTTACAGTACGAGGTGCTAAAAAGTGGTCAAGGCAGCAAACCTAAGGCTTCTGATACAGTAAAAGTAAATTACCTTGGCACATTGTTAGATGGCACAGAGTTCGATTCTTCTTATATACGTAATAAACCTGCAAGCTTTCCGCTAAATCGTGTAATTAAAGGCTGGACTGAAGGGGTTCAATTAATGAATACGGGAGCAAAATACAGGTTCTATGTACCTTCAGAATTAGCATATGGTGCCCGTTCGACTGGTAAAATCAGTAGTCATTCAACCTTAATATTTGAAGTGGAATTACTTGAGATAATCCATGCGGGTAAACCTGTAACTAGAAATCCTGAGTTTTAATCAAATAAACACTACACTATTTATTAACACCCAATAAAAAGCCGAACACGTTACCGTGGTCGGCTTAGATTTATCATTTTGATAAACAGCTATTCTCCGTGCTGAACCTTATTCCCTTACTTTGTTGCCCTTCAAAAGGGCTGTTTATCCCGGATTAACCAGGTAATTTAAACTGTAATTTACTGTAATTTAAACTAAGTACTGTTTCAAATTTATATATTTGGATGTCGATATTTACCTCAAATCAAATATTGCCAGTTTAAGGATAGTATGACTTATTTTCTTAATTTCAATTATCTTTATAAATGGCATAAAAAAGGGCAACTCTTTTTTACGCTTGGTTACTCAAAGTGTTTCTCGTGTGAGGTTTGCCGTGGTTTTAACTAAAACCCTGCTTCACTTTGATTACTATTAACTATAGTCTATGGAAGGTACTTTTACATTGCTAATTTCAAGAGTTTCTTGTACTAAATTGTACTAACCAAATGGTTTTTATTACCTCTTGGTGTTTTACTTTTTGTCTCCTTGTTTAGCACTTTGCAATCACCCCCAGAGGTCGGCGAATCAGTGCTTATTCTATTTTCTGAAAACTAAAATTCATCTGCCCCACTAATTGATAAAAGCAATGAGCGTTATCGATACTGGTGCAGAAAAAGTTTTTACTCGTTAAACAATAGACATTTTGGAAAATGCTTTGGAAAAATCTATAATTAGCGCAATCAAATAACATACTGAGTTAATTCAAGATTGAAAACAAAGTTAATAACGCCTGAAGGCTACAAAAAGCTCTATGATGAACATGATTATTTATGGATGAAAAAACGTCCTGAAATCACAAAAATTGTAAGCTGGGCTGCTAGTCTTGGAGATAGATCTGAGAATGCAGATTACCAATACAACAAGCGTTTATTACGCCAAATAGATAAGCGCGTTAGATTTCTAAGAAAACTGCTTCCAGAGCTAAAGGTTATTCACCACTCGTCGGCGCAAGATGGCAAAGTATTTTTTGGTGCTTGGGTAGAAATTGAGAACAACGATGGCGAAGTTAAGAGCTTTCGCATCGTTGGCCCTGAAGAAATTTATGGTGAGGATAAAGTATTAATATCCATTGATTCACCTATGGCAAGAGCCCTAATCAAAAAGAGCGTACATGACGTATGTATTGTTAAAACGCCTAACGGCAAAAAAGAATGGTTTATAAACTCAATTGAATATAGAGATGCATTTGAGAAAGAATAAGCATTTTTACTGTATATAAGCACCTGAATCAACTCATAATCGTTTCTCTCAAGGCACTGTCACTTAGGGTGTTAAGCGCTGCGCTAAAACGACTCTCCTTGGAT
The DNA here is from genome assembly GCA_034111145.1 of Paraglaciecola sp. Taxonomy (GTDB): domain Bacteria; phylum Pseudomonadota; class Gammaproteobacteria; order Enterobacterales; family Alteromonadaceae; genus Paraglaciecola. The sequence goes on along the minus strand of JAWUXU010000014.1, from coordinate 12,273 downwards.
GTCCAAGTTGTATCAACTTTTGCCTTTTTCGAAGAAATATTGAGGTGAATTTCTATAATATATGAATGATAAATTTCAGTTCATAGCAGTTTAACTTTACTATTAACTAAATATTTTCATCCTATGCTGGTAATTTCTCTCTCGCACCCTTATATAGGTCTTAGATGAAAATGAATGACATACAGGGACTTCGATGATGATAGTGGAAAAAATTGCGCATGAATTACAAGTGCAGGCGCAACAGGTAAAAGCTGCAGTAAAGTTGCTGGATGAAGGGGCGACCGTTCCTTTTATTGCTCGCTATCGAAAAGAAGCCACCAATGGTCTAGATGACATAGCATTAAGAAAGCTAGAGCAGCGATTAACTTACCTACGCGACCTAGAAGACAGACGAAAGGTCATTATAAAGTCAATTGAAGAACAACAAAAAATGACGCCTCAATTAAAGGTAAGTTTACATGGCGCCGAAAACAAAACAGAATTGGAAGATATTTACTTACCGTTCAAACCTAAACGCCGCACTAAAGGTCAAATTGCTATTAAATTGGGGCTTGAACCATTAGCTAATGCTTTATTAAACAATCCGCAGTTTACTCCTGAGTCTGAAGCCCAAGCATTCGTAACAGAGGATGGTGATGTACCAGACACTAAATCAGCTTTAGATGGCGCCAAGTATATTTTAATGGAACGATTTGCTGAAGACGCACAATTGCTGCAAAAAATTCGTCAGCATTTAAACAAACATGCCCACATAAAAAGCCGAGTCATAGTGGGTAAAGAAAATGAAGGCAGTAAATACAAAGATTACTTTTCACATACCGAACTATTAAAAAAGATCCCTTCCCATAGAGCGCTTGCAATGTTCAGGGGCCGTAACGAAAGCTTTCTTCAAGTCAATCTAGATGCAGATCCAGAAAAGGATGAAGCAGATAAAAGCTCACTCTGCGAGCAAATTATTGCTGAACATTTCAATATTAAGTTTATTAATCGGCCAGCAGACAATTGGCTGTTATCAGTCGTGCAATGGACATGGCGGGTCAAAACGCTTTTGCATATGGAAAACGAATTATTTGGCGCAGTGCGTGAAAAAGCTGAACAAGACGCAATTAATGTGTTTGCCAAAAACCTAAACGATTTGTTAATGGCCGCGCCGGCCGGCCCTAAAGTTACTATGGGGTTAGATCCTGGTCTTAGGACGGGCGTAAAAATTGCTATTGTAGATCCAACTGGAAAGGTATTAGCTACTTCTACTATTTTCCCGCATGTACCTCAAAACCAATGGGACAAATCGTTACGCACACTTGCAACTCTATGTAAGCAACACAAAGTACAACTTATCAGCATTGGCAATGGCACAGGTTCAAGAGAAACCGATAAGCTCGCAGCAGAAATGATCAAAGTAAATCCAGACTTATCAGTGAGCAAAATTATTGTTAGTGAAGCAGGAGCTTCTGTCTATTCTGCTTCAGAACTTGCTTCAAATGAACTGCCCAATATGGATGTTTCATTACGTGGTGCGGTGTCGATCGCAAGACGATTACAAGATCCCCTTGCAGAATTAGTCAAAATTGAACCCAAAGCCATAGGCGTAGGTCAATATCAACACGATGTTAGCCAAAGCAACTTAGGAAAATCACTTAGCACTGTGATTGAAGACTGCGTGAATGCAGTGGGAGTTGATATCAACACGGCATCAGGTGCTTTACTGAGCCATGTATCAGGTCTGAACCGAACTTTAGCCAGTAATATTGTCAGCTATCGTGATACGCATGGAGCATTTAAGCACCGTAAAACATTGCTTGATGTCGAGCGACTAGGACCAAAAGCCTATGAGCAAGCGGCAGGTTTTTTACGAATTATGGAGGGAAATAATCCCCTTGATGCATCATCTGTGCACCCAGAAGCCTACCCAGTGGTCAACTCGATTGTCGAACATGCTTGTATTGCAATGAATGACATTGTCGGTAACACCGAAGTGTTGAAAAAGCTCAAACCTGAAGATTTTGTTACTGACCTTTTTGGCTTACCCACAGTAACAGACATTATTAGTGAGCTTGATAAGCCCGGTCGAGATCCACGCCCAGAATTTAAAACGGCCAATTTTAAAGATGATGTGCAATCTTTAAAGGACCTAAAGGTTGGTATGATATTAGAAGGTGTCGTAAGTAACGTTGCCAATTTTGGGGCTTTTATCGATGTAGGTGTGCATCAGGATGGTCTTGTACACATCAGCGCCATGACCGACAAATTTATTTCTGACCCTAGAGACGTTGTAAAAACAGGCGATATTGTCAAAGTAAAAGTTATGGAAGTGGATGTTGAAAGAAAGCGAGTGTCCTTCACTATGCGAATGGGCGACACACCTAATCAAGTGACAAAACCATCTGGACAAAAACATAACTCAGATATAAAATCCCAAAGCCGACCTTCTAAAAGTAATCAGCAACCGACTCAACCTAAACAATCAAATCAGATGATGGGCAACGCTTTTGCTGATGCTTTTGCCAAAGCAAAAAAATGACGATTGTCACCTACTCTTAAAAACAATGAAGCCCTCTTTTGAGGGCTTCATTCATTCTGGTGTAACGTGCTTGTCACAGTAACGAGAGTTAAGCAGACATCTGCACCCCATCAGCGCGGGGGTTCGTCACTTGTTGGTAAAATTTTTCAATCACTGACACTCTGCGAGTAATCTCTAAGTCTCTCTTCTCAAGCGATAGACTTGTACCATCCACATCAAGCTCATTAATCCTTTGCTCAACGGCCACTGACTGAGCCATGTCAAGTGAACGAGTCGGTATGCCAACATCTATGGCATCAACAATACCTTCAAGTGAAGGTATTTCACCAACAACTGAATTTTGTTGTTCTTCCTCATTTTGCTGAGCATCTGGAATAGCCTGAATATATGACTCTTGCGCTTTTTCGGCCTTTTCAGTGGCAATTTCTGTACGTGCTTCAAGAGCTATTTGAGTGGCCTCGATTGCTACTCTTAAATCTTGCGTGCTAGGCTCTGCGGGAGCTAAGGCCGCTGCTTTGACCTGTAGTGCTTTGCGAATGGTTTCTTCTGGCGTTGAAGCCTTCGATACATCTATTGAGACTTTGCCATCCACAACATAACGCTTGCCATCGGGTCCTCTTTCATATTCGTATTGAGGTGGACTTGCATATTGACCACCCAGAGAAGCATGGGCTTGTTCATGCATCCTAACTTCTGCATCTCGCTCTTTCAGCTCTGTAAGTTGCTGTTGTTCAGCTTGTTGTTGTTGGCGGTCTTCGGCATTTTCTTTACCAGCACTGGCATCTTGACCGTTGTCTTGAGCGGAATCATTTTGTGTGTTGAGTTGTTGACCCGTTTGAGAAGCCAATTTTTCATAGGTCGTCGGTAGGGGAGATTGTCCGGGCGTTTTAACCTTATCAGCATCAGAACCCACTCCTGTTTCAGATGCTGACTTCTCATTAGCGGCTAATTGCGGCACTGCTTCACGCTGAGTATTATCTCTACGCACTGCTTCGGTATTGACGATGCCGGCATTAAATACGGTAAGAGTGGGAACGTGAGGAAGAATATTCATAATATCTATTGCCTAAAGCTAGGCCAAAATATCCAATATAGTGCCAACAGTTTTACTAGCTGTGCCCACTACTTTTGTAGAGGCTTGCACGTTGGTAAGATTAATCGACAGCCCAACTAGATTCGAAGTAATACCCTCGCTAGGCTGCGGAAGAAGTTGTTTGATTCCGTTAAGTTGGTTTAATGCAGCGTTTGCTAAAAACGTTTGAGGATCACTGGATGGCATTGAAAAAGCTGACAAACCGGCTAAATTCGATGCATTTTGTGTAATGCCATCAGAGGCACGTTTAATACCTAAATTGCCACTGACAATGGCAGAATTTATGTTGCTACTAATATCCACTTACCTTACCTCTATTACCAGACCTCTATTACCAGACCTCTCGTGTTCAATTATTGACCATTTTTAGGTTTTTTTAAAGCTTTACCGTGATTTAGTTATTAAATAAGCGCTTTCACCAGAAGTTTTGCAAAGGACTCAGTGCTTGAAATAAAAGGAGCATGTGACCCTTTAGCGATAATTTCTATTGTTACCTCGGAATAAAGTTGTTGCACTAGTGAGACAACTTCCACAGGTACTAAGGTATCTAATTGGCCTAAAAACATCTGACAGGGTATCGATAGTGTTTTAAATTGTTCCCGTAAATCAATGTTTTGTAACATATCTAAACCTGCAGCTAAGGCGACCGATGAAGATGGCGGGTATTTTTGTACTGCCTGTTTGATTATTTTGGCATCTTGTCTTGCATCTGCACTACTCATGGCTTGTATAGCTAAAAAGCGTTCCAGTGTTTTAGAAAAATCTAGCTCTATTTGCTGAGTAAAAAAATTTAAAACCTTGGGTTCAATTCCAGGCCATTCGCTGCTTTTAGAGAACTTTGGACTAGAACAAATCAACACCAGTTGTTTAAGCTTTTCAGGATAGATGTGAGCAATTTGCTGGGCAACTAGGCCACCTAAAGACCAACCGATGAGTACGCAGTTTATCGGAAGGTTTTCTGCCACTGTTATTGCAAGAGTCTGCAAATTATAGGGTGCGGGTAGCTGGTGATAATTTAACCCATAACCTGGTAAATCAATAGTGGTGATACAAAACTCATCTTTAAGAATGTCTATCAATGGATGCCAAACACCACTATTTACACCCCAGCCATGTAAAAATACAAGTTGTTTACCGCTTTTGCGATTACCCACAGTTGATACTTTTAATCTCACTAACATTTCTTCTACACTTAACCTTGGAACAACTGCCTTTTACATTGATTTCAGGGATAACACTAAAAATGAAAGTTACTCTAAGTCAAAGTTGTTTAGTATGTAAACAATCTAGTGGCACTTCAATATGCCAATACTGCTTTGACGATCTTACACTATTTGATGTTGACCTTTACCAGCACAACTTGATGTTATCGCCAAAAGTAAACTTAGGTTTGGCAAAAGTAGATTTTCCTCAAGTTTTAGCCCTTGCAGATTATCAGTGGCCATTGTCGACGTTATTGACTGGCTTAAAATTCTCAAAAAATGTACCAAATGCTCATGCACTTGCCGCCCTTTTTGTAGAACACTGCTTAAATTCTATTCCCAAATTACCTCAACTGATAATACCTATACCCTTACATAAAAACCGATATTTATTAAGAAAGTTCAATCAAAGCATGGAGTTAGCCAAGCAGATTTGTAAGTTAAGTCAGTTGGAAATGGACACATCTATCATCAGTAGGTGCAAATCTACCCCAGCTCAAACCGACCTATCGGCAGCCCAAAGACGTAAAAATTTGCGTAATGCTTTTAAGATTAATGAAGCTGCTCAGCGACGACTAAAAGGCTATCAGCATATTGTATTATTCGACGATGTCATCACCACCGGGAGTACTATGAATTGTGCTTATCGCAGTTTGCGTAAGCACAATCCTAATATGAAAATTGATATATGGAGTATTTGTCTCACCCTTGTGCGTTAACCTGGTGCGTTGATAAACCCAGCCATAAAAATAGCGTTGCTCATCAGACGACTAGTACCATACCAAACACCTCTGAAATTAACGTTAGTAACAAAACCAATTACCTTACCTTTTCCAAAGTTATGCGACACAATGGCAGCGCTACCACCAATAAGTTGCTGCAACTCAGCAGCACTATACCCAGCCATAAGTGGGGATTTAACGTAACTTGCTACAGTAATAAACGGTTTTTCAGTTTGGCGCATCACCAATGCACTGTTTCTAAACATAGGCAATGTAGTTGAAGTAAAACCAAAAGCGAGCGGATGGCTTATATCCAACTGCGTCTCAAATACTGCTCCAGCGATTCTTTGTTTTGCTTTAAGTGCTTCCTGATCTTTATAAGTCATACCTGTTGTTTCGAATGCTAACTTAATTTCACTGCTACTTTTGAAGCCTGCCTTAAGCCATTTTTTATCAGAAAACCAGTTTGCCGCAGATTTTTGACCAATCAGTATGCCGCCCTTGTTTAACCATCCCTCAATTTTACTGACGGTTGTGTAGGCCACATCTTTATACGTGCCTTCAACCCATATCATATGGGTGTAGCTGTCCAAAGAAAGTTTACCCAATTGATTTAAATCTGTAATGGAAACAGGCATATCGACATGCTGATCTAAGTAATGCCACACTTCACCCAATTCATATTCAGAAGTGCCTTGCCCTCCCACCAACAATACCTTAGGAAGAGCAATGTTGAGCATTTTACGACTGCCTAAGTCAATACCTTGGCGGGTTAATCCAGACATAACCGAATGGATAGGAATATCCAGTCCCATATTCTGCTTATCAATGATATCTAATAAGTTTTCAGGTTGTTCAAGGGCAAGAGGAACAATCACCGCCCCGGCTGAAAAGCTCATACCACCTTGCGCTGTTTGCGCAAAAAAAGCTTTTCCTGCAAGTTTTACTTTCACCTTATTGGCCAATAAACGCTGTAAAAGTTTAGGTGCTTGATAATCTTGCCAAGAAAAAGCATAAGCGTAAGCGTTAGGTGATAATTCAGGATTAACAGTTATAGACGTTTTAACAGTCTGTTTATCCAGCTTTGGCTGGCGTTCAACGGCTTGATATTGAATATTAAACGCTAGTGGTAAATTCCAATTCGATACATCATAAAAGGTATTGTCATCAAAAGATTTACGGGTTGAGAAAAGTGATTTTATTAGTCGGTACTGGGGTTGATCAAGTGGCACAAACATACTATTTACTGAATCGAATATTTGTCCATCTACTTTTATGTCCTTGCTTAAAGGAAAATATTGAATTTGATGCGCTGATAATATATCTAACATTTTTGAGAAACGGGCTTGATCAAATTTTTCATTCAAAATATAACCGGCTAAATCATCATCTTTTACTAAATCTTTAGTTTGCTCAGCAAAATCTAATTGATAATCAAGAATGGCTTTTTTATTAGCTAATGCACCAGTAAAGGTTGAAATAGAAGTTGTTACTTGATTTTGAATCGTATCAGAAAACTTCAATTTACCATTTTCAGAGTCTTGCAGATGTCCTCTGCTGCTGGCTTGCTCAAACAATATTCCAATACTACCGTGGGCATCAGGGTAGGTTGAACCTTTGCCATAATAGAAATCGTCAAAACTTTCTTGAGTAAAATATAGCTGCTTATCTTTGTCTAACGCTGCAGCATGAAAATCTCCTAGTGCTGCCGTCAACTCAACATTTTTTAATGGTGTCCAAGGGTTTTTCCTAGAAGAAATACCAGGCTGGAAAAAATAGGTACTGTTAGTCCCCATTTCGTGAAAGTCAGTTAATACGTGAGGACGCCATTGATGGAACTGGTTAATACGTGCTCGCGACTCTGGATGAGTCAACAACAACCAATCTCGGTTTAAGTCGAACCAATAGTGGTTGGTACGCCCAGAAGGCCAGGCCTGCTGATGTTCTCGGTGATTAGGGTCGGATACCAGATTTTTACTCTTATGCATATTGGCCCACTGAGCAAACCGCGATAAACCATCAGGGTTGACACTCGGATCAAGTAAAACAATATTATTGTTCAGTAACTGATCTATCGATTCACTCTCCCCGGCAGCAAGGTAATAAGCAATCAAAAGAGCAGCATTTGAACCTGAAGGTTCATCGCCATGAACACTGTAGCCCATCCAAATAATGAGTGGGTCATTTTTATCGGTAGATTGGCCCAAGTTTTGAATATGTCTAGCTTGAATTGCCGATAAGTTTTTCTGATTTTTATTAGAGCTAAACGCCAATAAATAAAGAGGGCGGTTTTCGTGAGTGCGACCTGTTTCAACTAAGCTGACCCGATCTGACTGTGAAGCTAACAACTGCATATAGTTAGCAACTTGATCATGACGCACATGCCATTCACCCACTGACGATCCTAATGCTTGAGTAGGTGAGGTAATGCCAGCTTTATATTGCGTGCCTGATGGTAAATATTCGCTATCGACGACAGCTAAAACTTGAGCGCTAATAAACGACATGCAAAATACAAAAATTCGAAACACTAAATCCATAAAAATCATTCCAGACAATAAATCATATAAAAAATGGTCGCATGTTTTAGTCAAAATTAACATAAGGAAAAATGATTACTTGAGTGTTTTAGTCAAGTAATTTTGTTATTATATAACTACATTTTATTTTAGAGGTAGGCAGCCAGTGATTAACATTTCAGAATCAGCACAAGCACATTTCTGTAAGCTACTAGCAAACCAAGAGCCTGATAGCAATATCAGAGTGTTTGTTGTCAGCCCCGGCACACCAAGTGCAGAATGCGGCGTGTCATACTGTCCACCGGATGCAATAGAAGAATCAGACACTGTACTCGAATTTAATGGTTTTGATGCAGTCGTTGATTTAGAGAGCGCACCTTTCCTTTCAGAAGCCGAAATAGACTTTGTCACGGACCAAATGGGTTCACAGCTAACACTCAAAGCGCCAAATGCCAAAGCACGCAAAGTAGATAGCGATGCACCTTTAGCAGAACGCATCAGTTATATGATTGAAGCAGAAATCAATCCACAACTAGCCAGTCATGGCGGTAAAGTAACCTTAATCGAAATCACCGAAGAAAAAGAAGCCATACTAGAATTTGGCGGTGGTTGTAATGGTTGTGCACAAGTGGATGTCACTTTAAAAGATGGCATCGAAAAACAAATGCTTGAACAGTTTGCCGGTGAGTTAACCGCCATTAAAGATGCCACTGAACACAAAGCTGGTGAACATTCTTACTACTAAGCTTGACTCAATACGAACTAGGCAAGGATACACACATTAACTGGTTACAGCGTTTAGCCAACGACCCAAATAAAAGCTGGGCTTTTTTCAAACGTGGCTTAAGTTTGTTTTGCTTAGGCGCAGTAGCCGTATTAATAGGCGCAAAACTCGCGCCTATTATTCAAATTCCTGGTCTTGTTTTATTAGCCGTGGGTAGCTTATATTCTATAAGGGGCTATTTAGGTATTCTTGCACACCGCATGACAGCAAGCTTTAAACCGCCACCTTCGAGTCTTAAGCTTAACTCGTTAAGCGATGATAGCGACAAAGATAAATAAAATATCCACCTAAGCTTATTCCCCTAGACAGTAAAAAGAGTAACATCGCCATCCATAAACCTTGGTTTGCATAAGCCGAGAACACCCAAACAGCAGGAAAATAAACAACCAACCCACACAAAAACATACTATTTCGCATAGCCTCTGCACGGGTTAAACCCACAAAAACACCATCAAAAAAGAAACACCAATGAGCGATTAAGGGCAAACAGTATACAAATATTAAGTAGTCTTGCATTTCTAATTGCAAGGCTGGTTGATCCGTTATTATTGAAATAATCTGAGTACCCCACACAATAAACACCAACCAATAAAGCACAGCCACAACGGTAGACCACAATAATCCATATAAAGTAACTTGAATGATACCTTTGGCGTTTTTTTGTCCTTTTTGTTCACCCACCAATGCTTCTGCTGCATAAGCAACACCGTCTAAGCCAAGGGCAATTAAGGTAAAAAACTGCATTAAAATGGCGTTAATGGCTGCTGAGGTAGAGCCAAAACCTACGCCCTTAAAAATAAGATAAGCGATGCAGGCTTGTAAAATGAGGTTTCTAAAAAACGTATTGCTGTTAAGGGATAAAAGAGGTTTTAAATAGGCAGTCGAAAACCACTTCTTTTGAATGATTGGCTTACCGATGATGTTAAACGCCACCAGCATACTGGTTAATGAAATGAAATATTCAGCTATCACACTGGCCAACGCCACACCGAATACCTCTAGCCCTAAGCCAAACACGAACCAAAGGTTGAGCGTTAGGTTCAATAGATTAGCCAAAACTTGGATGAGTAACACCTGTTTGGCTTTTTGTTGGCCTATCAGCCATCCGATTAAAGCGAGGTTAACTATTGCAGCCGGTGCCCCCCAAATACGTGTTGAGAAATACTCAGATATCACACCTTCAATAACAGGGGTTGCATCGGCAAAATACAAACCCAAAGCCAAAATGTTATCTTGCGCTAACAACAACAAGCAGCCCAATAAAAAGCCAATCACTATCCCTTGAAACAAACTTTGATTAAGCTGACTCTTATCCTTACTACCTTTAGCTTGAGCGCTAAGGCCTGTAGTGGTCATTCTTAAAAAGCCACATAACCAATACAGTTGAGTGATAATCAATGCGGCTACGGATGCACCGGCAAGAAAATACATGCCTTGCATATGCCCTAACACTGCAGTGTCAACCAGCCCCATCAAGGGAGTCGTGCCATTACTTTGGATCATAGGTATCGCAATAACAATAATTTTTTGGTGCAGATTAATCTGAAAGAGGTTAGATAGAGTATTATTGTTAGTCATTTTAATATCATAGGTAAAAATAAAGGCATGAGAAAAAATTGGGGTATGTGTGTATTGACCATAACATGTGCGATGTTAAGCATAAACACTTGGGCAAAAGACAATGCTGTCATATTGATGTATCACCATGTGAGTAATAACACACCTAAAGTGACGTCTGTATCACCCGATACTTTTCGCGAACATATGCAGTACTTGGCTGATAATCATAATGTCTTGCCCCTCGAGCAAGTGATTGTTGCTCTACAAAACAACCAGCCTTTGCCCGATAAAACCGTAGTTATCACCTTTGACGACGGTTATGACAACATCTATTACCATGCACACCCTATTCTTAAGGAATTTGCATTTCCATATACGATTTTTGTAACGCCTCCTCTTATTGGTAAGGCAAATTACCAACTTAATTGGCAACAAGTGAAACGTATGGCTTCAGAAAATGCCAGTTTTGCCAATCATGGAAAACAACATAACCACTTACTGAGTAAAAACCCCGAGGAATCACAACAAGATTGGCTTACTCGTAACATGCTAGATATTGAATATGCTGAAAAAATGCTGGAGAAAAATATTGGTTATAGTCTTAAATATTTTGCTTATCCATACGGAGAGTTTGACAAACATTTAAAAACGCAGTTAAGCGCCCAAGGTTATATTGGATTTGCCCAGCATAGTGGAGCAATTGCCTCATTCAGTGATTTCTCAGCGTTACCACGTTACCCTGCTGCGGGGATTTACAGTAATATTGAAACGTTGCAGGTTAAATTAAATAGCTTGGCGATGCCAATTACTGCTGTATTCCCAGATGACCCAAAAATTGAGAAAACGTTCAACAAACAGAATCTGACATTTAGGGTAAAAACTGAAGACCTAGCCCCACATCAAATTAACTGCTTTCAAAATGGTCAGGTACTTAACAAATCCCTTGAAGGGAATTTTGTTTCAGTGGAGATAAACCCTATTACTCAACCTGGTAGGGAACGAGTGAATTGCACTGCCCCTAGCAAAAAAGAAAAAGGTAGATACTACTGGTTTTCACAACCCTTTTTTAAACCAACACCCGAGGGCAGATGGTTAGATTAATCTTAGTGTTTGTAAAGATCCTTACTCAGGTGAATATGTGAGCCAATACCTATGGCTTGCATTCTTGTGCTGACATCTGATTCTTTTTTATTTACAAACCCTTGCCTCAGATAAAAGTTGATCCCCTGTTTATTATTGCTGTCCACATCGAGACTTAAAGCTAACTTGCCAAAGGTTAATGCTTGATTGTTCATAAGCCTTAACAATGCACTTCCAACGCCTTGATTCTGATACTGTTCGAGCACAGCAAAGTGCCCAATACACCACTCATGTTTTTCAGGTTTAGGAATACAATCTTGTAAAGCTTGGCTGGCTTGCACGACAGATATCGCATGGGTAATGCCATAAAAATTCGTTAACTGGTTTAAAGTGGCTTGGTGGAAAGAGCTTAATAAATCACTATGCCAAGGGCATAAACACCCGACAACTTGATTATCAATTTCAGCCACCCAATGATTGGCATAGCCGTATTGCCCCTGAGGGGTGAAGAGACTCGAACGCAAAAAATTGATAGCTGACAACTCAACGTTAATATCAAAAGTTGCCGCTAATGCGTTCGGTGCAGAAGAATAAACCAATTGCGCTAAGGCCAGTGTATCACTCTGATGCGCCTGCCTAATTTTCATTGAGTTGCAATTTAAAGAGAAATAATGGCTGGCATATCAACCAGTATCTTTTGCCCTTCACTAACAGGCAATTTACCCACAACAAATTCAGGTTTAAAACGCCCGACTACTTGAGCCTTTGGATTCACTACCACCACAGAAGAAC
>JAWUXU010000013.1:0-22634 GCA_034111145.1 Paraglaciecola sp. | reverse complement strand
CTCTTCGTTACTATCAATTTCCGCCATTTCAAATTCATCAATATATTCACTCTCTGAAATATACCGCAAAGCGGATGTTTCTATAAAATTTGAAAGGCTTCGATTGTCACTTTCTGCAAAAGCTCTGAACTTTGCATAGGTCTCATCATTCAATCTTAATGTTACGGTCTTTGACATGATCAGCATCCTAACTTACTATTTAGCACATAGAATACATCCGAATACAAAAACTAACAAACAAATTAGGGCAGACTCGCAAAAAGCGCGCGCGCCTATTCGAAGCGTTAGCTTTGTTTCGTGGCTTGGGTGTATGGCGAAAATAAAGAAAAAATTATCTGCCTCTGTGAAAACGGCAAGAAAAGCAGCTAAACTTGAACGTCAGAAAAAATACGAAACTGTGTTTATGAATGGCAAACAGGTTAGAGTGAAACGTCCTCAATTGTTAGAGGGAATACCTGTTGATGAATTTATTAGCCAAAATGCAGATCCAATTTGGTTGTATCAAAACGAAATGTGGGAAGAAATCGATGATTAACCATTGATTTATTAGTGAAATTCAAAAGCTAATCGGGTAGCCGGAGGTATCTAGCCTCCACACCACCCTGCACCGAAACGTCGGCCCGGTCGACTCCGCACAGGGCATTTCCCAAAGATGTTCAAATCAAGCTGGCCGATTAGCTCCAACTTATCCCAATACTGGTTTCTGCTTTTGCGCCAACGCTCCTAAGCTCGGTCGGGCACGGAGTGGTTGAGCTGCACAGGCTCGTCACTGATCTGTAGGTTCAGGTGGGGCCGTGTCCCAACCATTACGAAAGAGAGAGAGCATTTGGCGTGATTAGCGAAATACGTACCCTCTGCTGAAGTCTCCATGGAGGGAGTGAATGCCAAAAAATGTCTGGAACATTTTTGGTCTTCTGCTTAATCATCAACAAAGTTGCCCCTGTTGACGTCTGATAGACGCTATCGGTTTTCATCGTATTTGCTCTGCCCAGACATTATTGGCTGAGCATCCGATAACCATTCTTGATCAAAATTAATTCGCGCTGCATCAACCGAAAGCACTAACTCAATGTGCAAAATGCCGCTGCGCTGCGCCTCACCACAATGGTTACTTAATATTCAGCGGATTCTTCTAGACTGCCCGCATCATCACATCACTTTCACAGTTCCGGCAGACCTTAATGTGCTATCTAAATACAATCGAAGCACGATGATGGATTGTTTGTTTAAGACGAGTCACGACACACGTTACAACAGTTCTCAAATGCCATCTTAATGCAACGGTGGGGCTGATTGTCGCCTATTACACAGCCTAATTGGGGGCAGTGTTTTTCAAGATAGTTGTCACTGCGTCCTCACATTCATTTTCTTATGGCTCATGGTGGTAGCGGCTAAAGCTGTCGTTGGCATGAGCCTGGGCCCACGATATTGTTTCCGCGAAAACCTGGCATGCAGGTATTCAGAAGCAAATATCTGGCCTCCCTAAAGCATGCTATGAGTGAGGTGCACTGGTAGATGTCGCCGTCATTGCCGCGCAACGCGGCTGATGAAGGCCGGGACAAAGCTGAACTGGCAACAGTTCATGGGTCGATTGGGGCAAGCACCGATTGGCACTACATATGTTAAGGTTAAGGTCATTTTACTTGTGGTGCTTCAAGCACTACTAACCATTATCGATAACACCAATATTTCACTCTTTGTTCCTGTAAAATCCTCTTGCAGAGCAGCCCTGTAACAAAGCTAAGGTACCTAATAAACCTACTTGAACATAGTGAGCTGCAGAGACAGTAATCGAACTAGTTAAACCGTAATTTAAGATAACCTAAACTCCCAATCCTTAAGAGCTTCCAGCTTATACGTTTCTTGCGGGTCATAAGTACGCTAGCAGGTATCAAGCCAAGTTTAACATCTGTGCCTGCACTAGCAAAGCTAGCGCAGGCACAGATGTTTTTTATTTGTATGTTCTTGTGTTAATACAAAAGAAGATGTTGAGGGAACAAAATAACCAGCAGTAAAACGATGATTTGCATGATGATAAAAGGGACAACACCCTTGTAAATCGTGGTTGTTTTAAAGGATTTAGGGGCCACACCTTTGAGATAAAATAGGCTGAATCCAAAAGGCGGAGTTAAAAACGACGTTTGCAGATTCATCGAGATCAGGATAGCGAACCAAATTAAATCAATGTCCAGTGCAATCGCAACCGGGGTAAGGATAGGGACAACCAAAAACGATATTTCGATGAAATCGATGAAAAAACCCAGTACTAATATTGTCACCATGGCCAGTATAATAAAAGTCCACTTATCACCCGGTAATTGAGTGAAGAAGTCTTCAACCAAATACTCACTGCCTGAATAACTAAAAACCATTGAAAACGCAGTTGCACCGACCAGTACAGCGAAGATCATCGAAGTCACTTTTACTGTTTCACCGGATATGGCGTGCATGCCTTTAAAAGAAAACCGTCCATATACAATAGACAAGACAATCGCCCCTACGGCTCCTATGGCTGAGGATTCTGTTGGGGTAGCGAGACCTGTAAAAATTGAACCGAGCACCGTTATGATCAGCGCCAGAGGAGGCAATATATCTTTCATTGCTTGCACAATAAGGGTTCGTTTGTCTTCAGTTATCTCCATCGGGGGACAAAATTCTGGTTTAAATTTACCGAGTATTAGTATGTAAAGGGTATATACAACGATTAACAGTATACCTGGGATAACGGCAGCACGAAATAAATCGCCCACGGGAACGCCCATTACGTCCCCCAATATGATTAAAATAATCGACGGAGGAATGATTTGTCCCAAGGTACCAGCTGCGCAAATAACACCGGCTGCCGTGGGCTGGTGATAATTATTCTTAAGCATCACAGGCAACGAAATTACACCCATCGCCACTACGCTTGCACCTACCACACCGGTGGAGGCTGCGAGCAAGGCACCAACGATAATTGTTGATACAGCAACACCGCCGGCAATACCACCAAATAACTTGGCTGAGGATTCGAGCAGGCGCTCTGCTAAACCCGTTTTTTGCAGGACGATCCCCATAAAAACAAACATAGGGATGGCCATCAGTGTGGTGTTTTCCATGATGTTCATAATGCGATAAGGCATAAAGGCGAATAAATCTGGTCCCAGCATCACTACGCCTACTAGCAAAGACACGCCTGCGAAAGTGAATGCTACGGAATAACCTAGAAATAAACACACCAAAGCGATTGCAAATAATACTAAGCCGGTCATTACAGCCGCTCCTTGTCTATTTTAGTTTGCTCAGACTGGTTGAACAAATTTTGAACTTGCTCAAGTATGACGTAGATGGCACAAAGAATAAGAAATCCGGAAGAAATAGGAATAACGCTGCGAATGATAAAACGATGTGGTAGTCCACCTGGAGCAGAACTGCCTTCACCCATTTCATAGGCGTCAAGAGTATATCCCCAGCCGTGATACATAATTAAGATTGTGATGGGAAGCACAAAAAAGCAGGCACCAAAGATATTGACATAGGCCTTGGTGCGAAGGGTGAAACGTTCATAAAACACGTCTACGCGCACATGTCCGTCAGCTTTTAAGGTATAGCCTATCCCAAACATGAACATGGCGGCGAATAAATGCCATTCTAACTCTTGCATGCCTATGCTCACTTCATTAAAGAAATACCGCATAACCACGTCATAAATCACATTCAATATCATTAATATCATCAGTAAACTGCACAGGTGCCCGATGGCTTCAATAAAACTGCCCAGTAATTTAATCACTAACTTCATAAAACATCTCTTCCATGGGCCAAGCTTATTAACCGCAATGCCCCAAGGTAATCATTCAATAAAGGCTGTCGAAGCCTGAGATGGGTTGCTCAATCATACTTCGTTGAAAGAGCAGCCCAGAGGAAATACCAACCTAGTTTGATGTGTCGCTGTTCAGATAGGCTTTATCAGCAAAGTTGGTCCAAGCACGCACCTGCTTCTGATAATCGGTAATAGAGTCCAGTATTTCTTTTGTTTCTGGATCTTTGGCCGCGAACTTTGCAAGTAGATCACTGTTCGCCTGACGAATAGCGTCCATAACCGGCTTAGGGAAAGAACGTATTTTAACATCTGGGTATTCAGTTTGCAGCGCCTTGAGGTTCACACCATTTTCATGTGTTGATTGTGAATACATATCGTAGGCCGCAGCTTTCATTGCTACCTTTAATATTTTTTGTAAGTCAGCAGGCAACGAGTCATATGCTTTTTGATTAACCATAAACTGCAACTCTGTAGCAGGCTCTTGCCAGCCGGTGTAATAATAAGGTGCTATTTTGTGGAAACCCATGCGCAAATCCAGTGACGGACCAACCCATTCGAGTGCATCGATAGTGTTACGTTCAAGGGCGGTATAGAGCTCGGCTGACGGAATGTTGACCGGGCTGGCACCTAATTCTGCTAATACTTCACCAGCAAAACCTGGAATACGCATTTTTAAACCTTTGAAATCTTCAACGGTGTTGATTTCTTTTCTGAACCAGCCACCCATTTGCATGCCAGTGTTGCCGCCAGGGAAGGACATGATGCCGTATTTGTCATAGGTTTTTTTCATTAACTCCATGCCACCGCCGTAGTAGAACCAAGCGTATTGCTCTGATGCAGTCATACCAAAGGGCACAGTAGTGAAAAACATAGTCTTAAAGTCTTTACCCTTCCAATAGTAAGACGCAGAGTGGCCCATTTGGTATTGGCCACTTTTCACGAAATCAAATATTCCCAAGGCTGACTTATGTTTGTTGGAGGAATCGATACGAATAATTAATCGACCGTCAGACATTTCGTCTACCATTTTTGCCATATTTTTAGTGGCATCACCAAAAATGGGAAAGTTAGCACCCCAAGTTTCGGCTAAACGCCATGTGTATTTTTCGCCATCAGCAGCGCTAACACCCGCACTAATGCCGAAGGTTAATACCATTGCAGTGATTAAAAAATGTGTTAATTTCATAAGATGTCCTTCCGAAGGTGTAATCATAAACTAAGACGACTTATAATCGCCAAGCACTTAAATGTTAGCCGTATGTTAACTGCTTGTGAGTAATTAACAACTCGTATGAACACCCATTTCTATTAGGTAGTTATACCTAGTAATAAATAAGTTAGTGTTAGGACAACAAAATTGAAATAGTGAAAGGACTTCTTTTTTTACACTTAGTTAACTGCCGAATCTGACTCGGCCACAGGCAAAGTAACCATGACGTTACCCTTAAGGCTGTTATTCATCGCAGTACTTCAAGTCGCACTGACTTCTATATTAACCTACTATTTGGTTACGAAAGAATACCTTGATTTGTCTAGTCAAAGTGTCGAGACTTTAGAAAACTTTCTAATTGAGCAAAAACATCAAGAATTAACAAATTATACCTTACTAGCGGTGTCAGCGATGACAGATTTATACCAAAATACTGATATGGACGATGCAGAGGCTAAAGCCCAGGTGACCGAAATCATCAATGACATGACCTACAGTGGTGACGACGGCTATTTTTTTATCTACGATGGTCAAGGCAATAGCATCGTGCACCCAAAGGAGCCTTTCAGAGTCGGTCAGAACTGGTGGGATTTAAAAAGTTTAAATGGCGATAACACCATTCAAATGCTAATCCGTAATGCTAAAAACGGCGGTGGCTTCCTTCGCTATCCCTGGCACAAACCCTCATCTAATAAGATGTCTGAAAAAATGGGCTACTCAGTCTATTTAGAAAAATGGGACTGGATGATAGGTACGGGCGTTTACTTGGATGACGTTAATCTTCAATTAAGTCAATTACAGTTAGAAATTGATCAACATATTAATAAAACCAAAGAGATCATTCTGGTTGTAGCTATATCGTCTATTTTTCTGATTTTTCTTCTGGGATTAATATTAAATTTACGCCAGAAGAAAAAAAATGACCAAAAAATAAGTGAATTAGGCCTTAAAATCATTAATATGCAAGAGGAAGAGCGTCGGCATATTTCGCGGGAACTGCACGATGGTATAGTGCAAGTTCTGGTGTCGATAAAATATTCCCTCGAAGCGACCGGATTATGGCTGCTAAAGTCTAAATTGGAAAAACCGGCGCCACTGCAGCATGCAGAGGCTAACTTAAGTGTCGCTATCCAGGAAATTAGGCATATATCTCATCATCTGCACCCCCGTATTCTCGACGAATTAGGACTCTCAGCAGCGATTGACGCACTGGCAGTGGAATTCAGTGAACAAACAAATATAGACGTTAATGTCACCAAACCTGCAGTTCGTAAATTAGTACATAACCACATCAGCATCACGCTTTATCGCGTTGTGCAAGAGTCTCTTATTAACATACGCAAACACGCTGGAGCCAGCCAAATTCAGATTGAGTTGTCGCTTAAAAACCGGTGGCTAACGTTGAGTATCAGTGATAATGGATGTGGTTTTGACACCCAATTTAATAACAAACAAGAAGACTATGGTATCGGTTTACGTAATTTAGCAGAAAGGGTTGAGTATCATCAGGGGGAATTTAAAGTACAATCGTCGCCAGAAGGGACTGATATTACGGTACGTATTCCCAAAACCAGTTATGCCAACACTCAACCATGGCCGGAGTCTAATTAATGACAAATAAAGCCCTTAACGACACGCCCATTAAACTATTATTAGTGGATGATCATCCTATGGTGCAGGGGGGCCTAAGTGCTTGCTTGTCATTTTATGAAGACATCAACATCGTGGGTTCAGCCCATGACGGTAAAGACGCTCTTGAAATGGCGTTAGCATTAAAGCCAGATGTGATACTAATGGACATCAGCATGCCTTCAATGAATGGCATCGATGCTACTGAAATCATCACCGAGCGCTTAGATAACACCAAAGTACTGATTTTTAGTATGCACGATAGCCCCGAATTTGTGACCAGTTCTATTCAGGCTGGAGCCTCAGGCTACATTCTAAAAGACACCACCTCAGAAGAAGTTCATTATGCCATAAAAGCGGTGGCCAAAGGGCAAACGCATTTTAGTAGTTCCATCGCCAAAATGCTTATCGATAGACCTGCCCGAGACATCAGCCAAAAATTAACCACCAGAGAGCAGCTGATCCTAACTCACGTTGCACAGGGTAAATCAAGCAAAGACATTGCCCGTATCTTAAATATTAGCTTTCGCACTGTTGAAGCCCACCGACGTAATATGAAAGCTAAACTCAATATTGAATCACTGGCTGAGCTAATCTGTTATGCGGTAGATCACGGTTTAGTGGATAAATAATCACAATCTTAAGTAATAGTTATGACAGTATCGTTTTGTTGACTGTGAAATAAACTATAAAATCGCGGGATTATCATTTGTGGAATAGTGGGATCTGCAAGAGCGGTTAGGTAGTAAGCTATCTATGCTACTTGCGCAAGTAGCATTAGTTTACGCTGCAAGATAACCATCTGATGTAAAGCGATTTTGTAAAGGTGCGATATTTTTTTTGAATATCCGAGCCTATTGAACATTCCAGCTTCATCGTTTACTCCCTGGTATAAGGGACACACTGCAGCTGGGTTACCCTTAAAGACTTGTTCCGCAAAAGCGTCAACTTGAAATATGTCTATTTCCATATGATTTTTTACTCTGCTCTTAATTAATTAGTCATATTATTTTCCTACAAACCTCATGCCAACACCCCATCGATTAGCAAAACCCGGCCAAGGATCCGTTAATTTACCATCGGCTTGTTTAGTTTGGGTGCTGCTTTCACGTTTAGGTAAATACTCACAAGATGGGGCTTGTTGTTTTACGTAACAATCTAAAAAAGCCAACGTCATATGCTGATTAATACGGTTTAGGGTCTCGCTACTCCAAACTGGCTCGTAATAAAGCCCTAAGTCTGCTTCAGTAGCATATGCAATTTCTGGCGCCGGATGCGGAGCCACATTGTGACGAGCATTTTCATAGACCAACATAAAAGTTTCTTTTGCTGCTGATTGTTCAAATAACTTCTTTACACCTTGTTCGTAACCAGAGATATCATCAAGGGAGCCGGTAACGTATAAGCTGGGCACATGGATAGTGTCCAATTTATGTACATTTAATTCTTGTCCCCAAGGGGCATAAGCTACCATGGCTTTCCAGCGGCTATCTACTTGCTCTTGTCCTGCATTACAAATATTAAAAATCGGTACCAAGGCTTTAGCAGCGGCTTCAGGGAAACCAAACGCTTGCAGAGCTTGTTGATTAAAGTTGTAGCAACCACCTACTGTATTCACCGCACCATAGCCCCCCATAGAGTAACCAATGACAGAGGCAAGGTCAGTATCTACTACTTTAGCCACATCAGACTTGGCTGACGTAAAGTAGTCCAACACGAATTGTTGGTCACGAGCACGATTAAGTAAGGTACTGGGAAAACCATCAAATGGGGAATTTGTAAAATCGATTTCACTGGTGGTGGAATCCGCGTGATCAATCCCAACGACTACATAGCCGTGGCTAGCTAAGTGTTCTCCCAGATAAAACATGATGGTGCGATAACCGGTATATCCATGGGATAACACCACCAGCGGATAAGTTTTTTCTGCGCGGGGGTTTGCGTCTCTGACACTCTGGCCTTGAAGTGAAAACGCTTTTTTAGTTCGTGTCACGTTCTCATAAGTTGCACTCACATCCGTATCCTTAATTAACGCTGGATACCATACCTCCAGCGTTAAAGTGCGATCTTCTAAGGTGTTATAATCCTTGGTACTAAGTTGCTGAGGATTCGTCGCCTGTATTGTCCTGACTCCAACTGAATAACTTCCACGTTTTGCTAATTCTGGGGTTACGTCTGGTTGAGATGTATACAATTGTTGAGCTTTATCGGCCGCAGACAAACTAAAACAACACAATAAAATAGATACTCCAAGCGTTTGCTGAAACAGGTTTTTAAAGACGATCATAATTAAATCCTTGATGCTATTTTTTTTGGGAAGCGTTATCTATCATCATAAATTGATTAACACGCTGGATGGCATTTTGACGAATATTGCCGTAAAACAAACTAAAGTCGAGTATGTGGTAGCTTTTATTACCTTGGTCTAAATGATTTGAGAAAGGGTTATCTACCTGCTGCAGAATTTCTAACCTGCCATCTTCCATACATTGTGCCCACGTTAACTCGCTGGTTAAAGTCGGTAATTCTTGAAAAATAAATCCGCGGTTGTTGGCTAACAACATATCCAGCGGTGTTCGCTTAAAATCGACGGGCATCGCCCCGAAGTGTTGGCTTTTGGGTATTTGATTTAGATTACGCTTCCAGCTCAATGGATTAACACAAACTGTGGGCTTAACACTATCGTTTGCCTGTCGATTGAGCTTCGGAGTTTTCTATTTCCATACTGGAATTCCAACCACCAGGGTCAACAACCCGGTTGAATGAACAAAAAACACATCTACTGCTTTATCTGCTATGTCGCTACGGGTATCGATACCAACAGGCACTAAATCAGAGGTATCGCTTTTGTCTGGGTGAGCCACCCAAAAATACTTATTATTAAAATCAGGGGCGGTGGGTGCATCAGCTAAAACAAAACTATCGGGGGGCGACAGATAACTAAATACCCATTGGCGACCAAAAAACATCAAACTAATCAACAGACCGACTACAGGTAATATAAACCAAAAAAACAACGTCTTTAGCAATCTCATACAGGTATCCCAAAAAACAGCGGGTCTAACTTAGCTTAATATACTGAATCAGAGCAACTGGCAATTTTCTGGACTATGCGATGCCACGTCTTATCTCTAAGGCTCAAGATACTCATTAGAGCGACCACCTACACTATACCAACCAGCAATACTATAACGATCGCACCTGCTGGTAAGGACTTCATGGGGGAAAGTATCGCTAAGGAAAATTATACAGCGATTAAACATCGGGGGCACAATTAACAAAGGTGATACTTGTTCATCAGCATACAAAAGTAACTCACCGCCATCATTTTTAACCCAGTCTGGGTTCAAATAAAATACTGTACTCAAGATCCTGTTACTGCGTGCCTTTACTGTGTCGCCTTTAAATGCATCTAAATGGCGCTGATAAAAATCGCCAGTCGAGTAGTGTGAAAAATGACATTCAAAATTAAATAGCCCCATAAATAGTCGCCTATTCAGGCCCATTCTCAATTGTTCCATGTAATCTAAATATGTTTGCTGAAGGGCAGAATTGCCCCTAAGCCAAAAAGTAGAGTCTGTTCTCACTTGTGAGTTCACTTGCTGACTATTTTTACGACCAATACCAGCAGGCTTAAACTCGGTTAAAGTTAATTTTTTTGCTTCATGTAGTAATTGCTCAGCAAACCGCTCTGGTAAAAAATGCTGTAACTGAATGAAACCTCTTTGCACCAGAGCGTCAGCAATATCGTCTATTATATGCTCTTCAATATATGTATTTTTTGCAATCTGTGTCATATCAATACCCGATAGGTTCATCCCCTCATTTTAACAAGCGCATGCCAAGGATCACTAGCGCTAATCCACAAAAATGCATCCACCCTAAGGGTTCTTGCAGTAGATAGTTAGATAAAATAATCGTCATAAGTGGCCCAACGGCCCCCACAATTCCAGCTTTACTCGCCCCTACTATTTTTACCCCAGCACTGACTAAAAATGATGGAATTAAGGTACAAAAAATAGCGATGGTAGCCGCACCCACATACATAGGCCATGTAAAAGTAGTCAGATCTTGCACACCTACAGCAGTAGCATGCATGAGCATGGTCACCACCGCACCAATCATAGCGATACAAGTAAAACGCTGACTGCCAATACGCCGAGAATAAATTTGATTAGCAATCATGTACCAAGCAGTAAAAATACTAGCAATAAACACTAATAGACTACCGAACCAAAGATTGTCGCCACCAAAACTCAAATCGGCTAGAAAAAACAAACCAATACCGCTGTATGCTAGTACTAAAGATAACCACAAGCGTTGCGACACGATTTCCTTAAGAAAAATCCAAGCAAACAACATCGATATCGCAGGGTAAC
Source organism: Paraglaciecola sp. (assembly GCA_034111145.1). Classification (GTDB taxonomy): domain Bacteria; phylum Pseudomonadota; class Gammaproteobacteria; order Enterobacterales; family Alteromonadaceae; genus Paraglaciecola. The sequence goes on along the minus strand of JAWUXU010000013.1, from coordinate 11,614 downwards.
AAAACAAAATCATCCTCTCTAATCCCGCACTGATGTATAACAGCCCTTGCAAGTCGAGATAACTAGCAATGTGGTAACAAGCCACGCCGGCCACTATTGCGCCTAGCATATCTTTATTTGTTACTCCCCATCCTCTGCGAGACACTGTCAAGTAGAGGATACCTAGGTAAAAAGGCAAAATAATCAACATTCTTAAGGTTTGCAATTCAAGGGCGCCAAGGCCAATTTTAAATAGCATTTTTACAATAATGGCTTTGCTAGAAAACAACAAAGTCCCCATCACGACAAAAAAAACACCTTTTTGTTGCTGTGTATACATAATATATATTCAGGCTTGCACGCCTTTCCTCATAGTAAAAATGCTAATTGATTGCAAGGTGTAATGAAAAGTTAGATGAGCAGTCAGATGAAATTTTTCCGGTATCTTATTTGACCATCCATATAAGTAGCCAGCACACACATCTTGCTCAGGACATTAGCAGCCAAAGAATATTGACGTTAAATTGTGCGTTAATAAACGTGCGTTGTTAGATAATTTCATTGTATTAGAAATGTTCAATTATCTTATGAACCATAAAAATTCGCAATTATTTCAAAATGTAAAAAATTTAATCAGTCGTTTCAGCAATTGCTAGTTTTGTGTTCAAGAAAGCTGCAACGCATTAGCATTTTCGATACATATTTGTTGAGTTGTCACAAAAGTATTTTGGATAAGCGCAGCATCACTACTAGCACGATGACGCGGCTCTTTCATGGTTTGAAATAACCTATCTTTGGTTGAGTGCCACAGCAACATTTGTGCCTCGTTTAAAATCATTTCCATCGAGCTAACATGGAATTTCATTGTCATTTTAGCTGCGGCAAAAAGTTTAATTAGCCACGTATTATCTACCACCCAACCGTCTGAATACACTATATGGCCCTTCAAGAACTGATTGAGTTGCTGACAAACGTCTTGTACCAGAAAACCTTTTTCTTCCAGTAACTTTCGATTAATACCATGTAAAGATTCTGCTTGGGCATCCCAGTGCAACCAATCGCTTTGTGGCTTAATCAAGCTGCAGAACCTTTTGCCTGATTGATTAATAGCACCCACTTCAATAGGATAACTTAATGAACCAAAACCACTGGCTTCTACATCAATTATGATTGGGGTAGAAACATTGGTTTGCCTTCTAATTTTGTTCACAATACACTTAATCGCTAGTCTATAATTAGATGATTAATTTTACTCTAAAAACGAATGGAAAAGATAATAAAAACAAAGAATAGCCATAAATATTGGCGTTTAAAATCACTCCACCAACGCAGTGGAATAATGCAGCTTATGCTGGTTATCAACAATAATGCCATCATATCCCGGAGTACGATTCAGTAAATCCAACCCTTTTTGCACGCCCAAAACAAACACTGCGGTAGACAGGGCATCATTCAGTGTGCTGCGCTGACCAATAATTGAAACACTTTGCACTTCATAAACTGAAGTGCCTGTCTTAGGCGATAAGATATGATGAAAGCGTCTGCCGTCTTGTTCAAAATAACGTTCGTAGTCACCTGAAGTGGATAACCCGGTGTCAACTAATGGTAAAATCACAGCCTGTTTGTCTTTGTTACGTGGGTCACGAATACCCACTATCCAAGGTTTCCCAAGCCTGTCGCCAAGCAGTTTAGTATCTCCGCCTGCCGTTACTAATGCATGTTCAACCCCAAACTTTTTTAATATATCAATAGCATTGTCTACCGCATGTCCTTTAGCAATGCCCCCTAAATCAATCTTAACATTGGGGTGGGCGAAGAAAATACTGTGTTCATCGGCATCGAACTTAATATGCCGATAATCAATTGCAATTAACAACTCATCAATCTGTTCTTGCTCTGGTTTCTGATTTTCACGATAGTTGTATAAATAACCGACGCTAGCAAAGGTGATATCAAACGCCCCGTCTGTCTCCTTTGCTAGTTCAACAGATAGGGCAATTAACTCAAATAACTCTATAGATACTGGCACTGCAGTATCAGAAGCGCGGCTATTAAGCTGACTCAACTCACTGTTTTTAATATACGGACTCATCAACAAATTAATACGCTGCATTTCGTCCATTACTGCTTGGATCGCAGCTTCACCTTGTTGTGCAGAATCACTCCAAAGTTCGACGTGAATATTAGTCCCCATGATCCCTTGATTATCCTCAAACCATGCTGCGTATGTAAGCCCTGAATAAACCCATATACATAGATATAAAATTGGCGAGACTATGCCCAGCATTTTCATGGTTTTAATTCTAAACCGAGTTGATAAAGATGATTTTTCTTTAAATGGTAGTGTTCAGCCGTCACAGCTGCAGCTTTTTTTAAGGGTAATTCCTTCATTAACAGTTTGAGCAAGTTAAGTGCATCTACTGAAACTTCGGTTTGATCCTGCTTTTCACCCGCAATTATTAATACAAATTCACCTCTTTGATGATTCGCATCAGCCTCGAGCCAAATCAAACAAGCTTGTGCGTTACCTGAGTAAAACGTTTCAAATGTTTTGGTAAGCTCTTTTGCCACAACCATTTGCCGGTTTTCACCTAACTCAGCCACAATTTGTCTGACTGTGTCTGCTACTCTTCGTGGAGATTCATAAAACACACTGGTGCTGGTTTCGGTTAGTAAACGCTGTAAAGCCTGCTGTTTGGCTACAGCTTTGACGGGTAAAAACCCTTCAAATTTAAACCTGTCGGTTGCTAAGCCAGCAGCGCATAATGCTGTGATGGCAGCGCATGGACCCGGCAATGGTACAACTTTAACCCCAGCGTCTCTGCATTGACTCACTAAACTATAACCTGGGTCGCTGATCAGTGGTGTACCTGCATCAGAAATCAAAGCAATATTTTGTCCCAGTTTAAGTTTTTCGATGAGCTGAATAGCCCTCTGCGATTCGTTATGATCATGCAGTGAAGTTAAACGCGTCGAAATATCATAATGTTGCAACAAACGCTGACTATGTCGGGTATCTTCAGCCGCAATCAAATCGACTTCGGCCAAGATCCGTAATGCCCTGTGGGTAATGTCTTCCAAATTGCCAATTGGCGTAGCGACGATAAATAACGTACCTGATTCAGTCAATGATAACTCTCCAAATTAAAGGGATAATCTAATTTTTGTCTAAGTATAAGTTTTATCGTTAAACCTAGTCACAAAGCATTAGATATTTATATCCGTTACTATAAACTATTAAGTAATTTCTATTACGGATATCGGCGATGATTTTTCGAGTGTTTATTGTGTTTTGTATCCCTATTTTAGGTTTACTTTCCTGTTCTAGTCCTCCTAGTCAGCAAGCAAAAAAAAATACGGTGGATCCATCAAAAAATATTGCCGAAGTGTTACAAGTCAGTGAAGACTACTTAATACAAGCTAAACAAAATTTCGAAAGCAACAATGACCTATTTCAGCGCAATGCCGACCTAATACAAGCAGCAGAAGCGCTGCAGTTAGAGCAACAATGCCAGAAAAGTATCAGAATGCTTAAAGTCATACAGCCTGAGTTACAAGATAACCAACATCACACTCATGCCAGTCTAATTTTAGCTGAATGTTATTTGATCTTGTCTGATAAGACATTTGATATAGTACAAACTATACTTTCAGATTTGACCGATACTGATGGTTATAAAACTCGCATTGCGGCATTAGAAGCACAACTTATGGCCAACAAAAAACAATGGTTGAAAGCGGCAAAAGCCCTTCAGGACACAGATGTTGAAGAACTGGAAAAAACTCAAACTACTTGGAAGTGGGTCAAAAAACTAGACTTAGTTGAATTAGAGAAAGCGAGACTTTCGGAATGGTCACTGCAACCTTGGCTGCAACTTGCCATCATCGTAAAACGTTTTGCTTTGGAGCCCGAGTTGTTTAATCGGCAACTAGTCAGATGGCAGAGTAGGCATTTTGGGCACCCACTAGCGACTAATTTCCCTCAGGAAATAGAACAAGCGATGCTAGAATTACCGATACAAGCAAAACGTATTGCTGTTTTATTGCCTTTAACAGGCAGGCTTGCTAATCAGGGCTTGGCTATAAAAGAGGGTATACTGGCAGCCTATCTTGAAAACCTACCTAAGACACAGACCAGCAAAAATAATTCGCCCGATTATGGTGAGTCAACACTCAATGCAACTTATAACGACACACAACAACATAAAGAAATTAGTTTTTTTGATTCTGCTCTAAAAACAGCAAAACAGCTAAATGTACTTGTGGCAGATTTTGATGTGGTTTTAGGTCCTTTGGTTAAACAACAAATTATTGAACTGAGCGCTGTTTTACCTTCAGATAAAATACTCTTGGCATTAAATAGGGTGGAGTTAAGAACAAATACCATTACAGTAGATCAATTGAGTAACACAGCAGAGACAAATTTGCCTGTGCCTGAACATTATTACTTTTCATTAGCACCAGAAGACGAAGCTCAACAATTAGCGTTACATATCCAGCAAAAACAATTAATTAGACCCATAGTATTTGCGGCTGATAATTCTACAACCCTACGAATGGCTGAAGCGTTTATTGCAAAGTGGAAAGAAACAGCCAACGCTATTAATCCAGACTTAACCATATTTACTGACAACAAAGACATGCGTATTCGTGTCTCGCAAATGCTAGATGTAGATCAAAGCAAACAGCGCATTAAACAAATAGAAGGTATGTCTGACGCCGAAGTCTTTGGGGTAGAAAGAAATCGTCGTGATATCGATGCTATCGTATTGTTTGCAAACCCGGAACAAACTGGGTTACTCAACCCCATCATCGAAGCAAGCCTCAGCCCGTTTGCAAGGAAAACGCTATCAGTTTTCGCATCTTCTCGTAGCTATAGCGTGGACTTAAATAGCAACAGTCTCAGGGATTTACGTAATCTCACATTCACAGACATGCCATGGATTTTGCCTAATCATAGTTGGCAAGTTTTAGCCCATCAAACCAAAGAACTTTGGCCACAAAGACAAGATACTCTTTTAAGATTATTTGCTATGGGATATGACGCTTTAAACTTATTACCGAGATTACGCCTGTTAAAATCACTGCCGCAACTTGTTAGCAATAGCCTAACCGGTAATATTAATGTCGACGGACTCGGCATACTACATAGGCGTTTACTTTTAGCGCAAATTGCCAAAGACAGAGTAAAATTACTTGCAATGGATTAAGCAGGCACTCTCACCTTTAATTGGCAGCGAGGCGGAACGTTTTGCTCGATCCTTCCTAGAACAGCAAGGTCTCACTTTTATAATGCAAAATTATCGGTGTCGCACAGGTGAAATCGATTTGATCATGCGAGACGGTGACGAACTGGTATTTGTCGAAGTTAAGTATCGCAGTAATAGTCAACATGGTTCTGCGATAGAGTTTTTTCACCCAAGCAAAAAACGTAAATTTGAATCTGCTGTTATGCATTATATGCAAGACAAAAAATTTAACCCTAGTGTAGTGCCACATAGAATTGATCTAGTGGGCATTGAAGGAAACGGACAAGGACAACAGCAGCAAAATATCAATTGGTTAAAAAGTATATAATTACCGATTGCAAAATACCTACCCAATGGTTGCGAAGAACAATAATTTATTAATTTGGAGTGTTATGTTAGAAAATATTAAGGCAAATTTTACAGAGAGTATCCAAATCAAAATTGCCTCAATTGAGTTGTTACCTGAACCCATTTCTAACGCTACTTATATGATGGTTAATGCATTAATTAATGGTAATAAAATATTATGTTGTGGGAATGGTGGTGCGGCTGTTATTGCTCAGCACTTTTCATCTTTATTACTGAATAAATTTGAGCGTGAGAGACCCAGCCTACCTGCTCTAGCGCTCACAGCAGATGGCGCTACAATGTCATCAATAGCCAATGATTTTACATTTGAAGAAGTGTATTCAAAACAAGTTCGCGCCTTAGGTCAAGCTGGTGATATTTTATTTGTGATATCCACAAGTGGAAATTCACATAACGTAATAAAAGCGATGGAAGCTGCCCTCAGCCGTGATATGACTATAGTGGCATTAACGGGTATGGATGGCGGTAAAATGGCGGGGTTGGTTAGCCAGCATGACGTAGAAATACGCGTGCCATCGAATAGAACTGCACGAATTCAAGAAGTTCATTATTTAGTGGTACATAGCCTTTGTGAGGGAATAGACAATTGTTTGTTCCCTGAAAATTTTCAGGAGTAGGACATGCTAAATTTAAAAAAAATATATCTTCCGTTAGTACTTTCAACAACATTATTAATGCAAGGCTGTGCGGGATTAATAATAGGTGCCGGTGTCGGTGCTGTGTCTGTCGCACATGATCGACGCACAGTGGGAACCCAGGTTGACGATAAAACAACAGCCGGTCGTCTCTTTTCTGCCATATCAAATGACGCAGCATTAAAAGAGCAAACCAGCATCTCAGTTCAAGTATTTAATGGTACAGCTTTACTAGTAGGTCAATCTCCGACTCGAGAACTTATACAACAAGCAGAAAAACTTGCTTCAACAGTAAAAAACATTAAAAAATTACATAACCAAATTCGTTTAGGCTTACCTATACCGGCAAGCGCAATCGCACATGATGTCTGGCTAGCTTCAAAAGTAAAAACCATACTAATCGCTGATAAACGTATCGATGGTCTTCACATTAATATAGAGGTAGAAAATAGCGAAGTATTTTTAATGGGATTGGTCAGTCAACAAGAATCTAATATTGCTGTAGATATCACTCGAAATATCAAAGGTGTAAAACAGGTAATAAAAGCGTTTGAATATACACAAACATAAAAAAAGCGCTTACGGGCGCTTTTTAATATTGATTGTTTCTAGTTCGGTTACTTTACAACCGTCAAGGTAGGTTTACCTTTTTTAGGCTTCTTCTCAGGCCCTTGGTACTCGGTCTGTAATTCTGCTTCATCAGAACCAATATTTTCTTCAACAGTAAATACCGTACCTGCGCCATTTTCTTTGGCATAAATAGCCAACACCGCAGGACAAGGAACAACGATATTCCTTGGTACTCCACCAAAACGCGCATTAAACATTATCTCGCTCAGACCTAGCTGTAAGTTTCCAGTAGAGGCTGGGGAGACGTTTAGTACTATTTGACCATCTTGAACAAATTCTTGCGGCACTAGAGTTCCAGCATAATGAGCATCTACCACTATATAAGGAGTAAGATTGTTATCCACAATCCACTCGTAAAATGCGCGTAATAAGTATGGCTGATTAGGTGTCATATCGCTTATATCCGCTATAGAGGATTGTGTATTTCACGTTCTTGATCAGTTAAGGATGCGATGAAGGAAGGTCTTTCAAAAATACGTTTCATGTAGGCCTTTACATCTTTACTACCTGTACCCGTTAATTCGATACCCATAGCAGGTAAACGCCATAATAATGGTGCTAAATAACAATCGACTAAACTAAACTCTTCACTCATAAAGTAAGGGGTCTCAGCGAATAAAGGAGCTAAGGATAAAAAAGCTTCGCGTAGTTCGTTACGAGTTGCTTCTAAATCGCCTTTTTTCGCCATGATTTTTTCAGCTAACACATACCAATCATTCTGAATACGGTGCATAGTCAAACGGCTTTGGCCGCGAGAAACTGGGTACACAGGCATTAGGGGCGGATGAGGGAAACGCTCGTCTAAATATTCCATGATAATATGCGAGTTGTATAAAACTAACTCTCTATCAACAAGAGTAGGCACAGTTCCATAGGGGTTTAGTTCGAGTAGATCTTCTGGTAATTCTATGGGATCAATAAAACTTATCTCTACTCCGACACCTTTCTCGGCTAACACTATCCGTGCTTGGTGACTGTATATATCTATCGTGTCTGAAAACAACGTCATAATCGAACGTTTATTGGCGGCTACAGCCATTTATATTTCTCCTAAATGTCATACGTAATTGCATCTATGCTTTGATCTTCGACTAGTGATCAATAGGTCAATCAACTAATTAAAAACAGAAAATAAAGGGGCTTATACATCATGTAAAGCCCCTTCCAAAAATTTTTGCGGATTATACACCAAATTACAACAATGTTTTGCTTAATTAGTGTACATCTCTCCAATAATCTTTCTTAAGTAAATAAACTAAAACTAATAATACTAATAGAAATATCAAGACCCAACGGCCGATGGATTCCGATTGTAAACGTGAAGGCTCACCAACGTAAACAAGGTAATTAACCAAATCTAATACTGCAGTGTCGTATTCACTAGCACTTAGTAAACCAGTACCATCGCCCTTAATGCCCACATAGCGGTCTACCATTTCTCCATCTACCAACATTTTCTCATATGTTTTGCTCGGCACACCTTGAAGCTCTTGTAACACATGAGGCATACCTACGTTAGCAAATACCAGGTTATTTACACCAAAAGTCGTACCTTCTTCAACGTAAAAAGTTCTTAGATAAGTATATAACCAATCTGCTCCACGAACGCGAGAAGTCAAAGTTAAATCTGGTGGAGGCGCACCAAACCATTTAGCTCCTGACTCAGTAGGCATGGCATTCTTTATATGATCACCTGGTTTATCACCCGTAAACTGCAAGTTCTCTTGACCAAGCTCTAGGGGAATACCCAAGTCTTCAAAAGTGCGTTGATAACGTTGGTACTGCATTTGATGACAACCTAAACAGTAATTCATAAATGTTTGTGCACCAGATTGCAGCGATGCTTTGTCGGTCAAATCGTATTCAGCTTTATCAAGAGGCACATTACTTCCACCAGCGGCCATGACTACCGCAGGTATCAACAGGCACAATACAGAAATTAACCTTTTCATTCTGTGATCCTTGCAGGTACTGGACTAGTCCGTTCGTTTTTGCTGTAAATAAATAGCAAAACAAAGAAACCAAAATACATAATGGTCGCTATTTGAGATGCAACTATTTTCCAAGCCTCTTGAGGTGTGCCACCTAAATAACCGAGGAAAATGAATACCGCAGCAAAAGTAAGTAAATTCCATGTATGTAAGCCACAACGATAACGCCATGATTTAACTTTTCCTCTATCAATCCAAGGTAACAAAGCTAAACAAATAATAGCTGAGAACATGGCAATAACACCACCTAACTTGTGCGGTACTGCTTTCAATATCGCGTAAAAAGGTGTGAAATACCACACTGGAAAAATATGTTCAGGCGTTTTCAACGGGTTAGCAATTTCAAAGTTTGGAGCTTCAAGAAAATATCCACCCATTTCTGGAATGAAAAACATGATGTAACAAAACGCGAGTAAGAAGATACAGAACCCGACCAAATCCTTTAACACTATGTGAGGGAAGAAAGGCACGATGTCATCAAGGATGTCGTATCTATTGGTGTAATACTCGTGGATCTTGTATTTAGTTTTTTCATCTTCTTTGAGAGAACCTTTCTTACGTTTAACGTCAGTTCCATCTGGGTTGTTCGAACCTACCTCATGCAATGCGACTATATGTAAGAACACTAAAATAACTATAACTAAAGGTAACGCAATGACATGCAGAGCAAAAAAGCGGTTAAGTGTTGCCCCTGAGATAACATAATCACCTTGGATCCAAATAACTAAGTCTGGGCCAATCACTGGAATAGCACTAAACAAGGACACAATTACCTGTGCTCCCCAGTAGGACATTTGTCCCCAAGGAAGTACATAACCCATAAAAGCTTCGGCCATAAGTGCTAAGTAGATAAACATACCGAACAGCCACAATAACTCACGAGGTTTTTGATAAGAGCCGTAAATCATACCTCTAAACATATGCATGTAGATAACAACAAAGAACGCCGATGCCCCTGTACTGTGCATGTAGCGAAGTATGTAACCGTATTCAACATCACGCATGATGTATTCAACTGAAGCGAATGCTTCTTCAGCGGTTGGTGTGTAACTCATAGTCAACCATATACCAGTAACAATCTGGTTAACTAATACGATAGTGGCCAAGAACCCAAACATATACCAAATATTCATGTTTCTGGGTGCTGGATATTCAATAGCATGCTGATTAGCCACGCGCATTATTGGTAGGCGATATTCAATCCAACCCATCAAATTTTTAAACATATTATGCTGCCCCCTCTTCAGAACCAATCAAAATTGTATTGTCGTTGATATACATATAGGGGGGCACAACTAAATTTAATCCTGCTGGTACATTTTGAAATACCCGTCCGGACATATCAAATTTAGAGCCATGACAAGGACAGAAAAAGCCCTCTGGTGCACCTTCAACATATTCTTCGAATGCACCGTCTTTCAGATGTTGTGGTGAACATCCTAAATGAGTACAAATACCCACTAATACCAGATATTCTTCTTTTAAGGAGCGATATTGGTTTTTAGCGAACGCCGGTTGCTGCTCTTCATCAGAATTGGGATCTTTAAGTTGATCTTCAAAATTAGACAATGAAGCAAGTAGTTCAGGCGTTCTTCGAGCAATCCAAACTGGTTGACTTCTCCAGATAACTCTTATCAACTGACCTGGTTGAATTTTACTGATATCCGCTTCAACATCCGCACCTGCAGCTTTTGCTTTGATACTAGGATTCCATGATGCGATGAAGGGCACTGAAGCGCCGACTACACCGATACCACCAACAATAGAAGTCGCGATCGTTAAAAATCGACGTCTATTATTATTTGGTTGGCTTTCTGTTACAGACGAATCATGCGCATCTAAAGATACATTGCTCATCCACTAATCTCCGAGGGTTAATTTGACTAACACTTTACATTTTTGAGTTACGTATGACTGATACGAAGCTCAATAAATAAAGTTTTCTATTAACCGAAAATGATAAAAGAAAACCCATATAAAAGATAAGGAAATCGTCAATAAAATGAATAATAACCGATACTTAATATCTTTTTAAGAGAATACACACAAGTTGAAGTTATTTTGTTCAAAACGTAGGCAATAAAAAACCCAGCAGAAGCTGGGTTTCTAGACGTTTTTTTCGCCGTACAATTAACGTTTTGAGAATTGAGGACGCTTACGTGCTTTATGAAGACCTACTTTCTTACGTTCAACTTTACGTGCATCACGGGTAACAAATCCCGCTTTACGTAATGCTGGGCGAAGAGTTTCGTCAAATTCCATCAAGGCACGTGTAATACCGTGACGAATTGCACCAGCTTGACCACTAATACCACCACCGGCAACGGTGATGTATAGATCAAACTTTTCAGTCATCTCAACTAATTCTAGGGGTTGACGCACGATCATACGTGCAGTTTCGCGCCCAAAGAATACGTCAAGAGGACGTTTATTTACAACAATGTTGCCACTACCTGCGCGTAAAAAAACACGAGCGGTGGAACTTTTGCGTCGGCCAGTGCCGTAATATTGATTATCTGCCATCTGTATTGCTCCTTAAAGGTCTAAGACTTGTGGCTGCTGAGCAGCATGATTATGCTCAGGACCAGCGAAGACTTTCATTTTGCGGAACATATCGCGTCCAAGTGGACCTTTAGGCAACATACCCTTAACCGCTTTTTCAATGATCATCTCTGGTTTGAAAGCTTGTAACTTCTCAAAGGTAGTATCTTTAAGACCGCCTGGATAACCAGAATGAGAATAGTAAATTTTGTTTTTGGCT
>JAWUXU010000012.1:0-23413 GCA_034111145.1 Paraglaciecola sp. | reverse complement strand
CTCAGAAGTGAAACACATTAGCGGCGATGGTAGTTTGGGGTTTCCCCATGCGAGAGTAGCACATTGCCAGACTCCCATTCAAAGAAAGGGCTATCCGTAAGGGTAGCCCTTTTTTGTTGTGTGCAATTAGGTAAGGTTTAGTCTAGTTCATAGCGGTAACGGATAGCCCTTACTTTACAGCGCAAATGCGCAAAGCTACCCCGCGCTCAACCCGTCACGCAGTGGATCATCCGGACTCAAGCATAGCTTGACTCGTTCCAGTGGCAGGAGCCGGGCTCCTGAAAACCCCACTTCCACACTCCTGCGAGAGTAGCACGGAGTGCACCGTACGTTGCCAGACTCCTATTCAAAAGAAGGGCTACCTATACGAATAGCCCTTCTTTGTATGTGAATAACACCATGACCGCTTATTTTGGGAATACGAGAAGTTTTGCTCGATCCCCGCACACTCAAGAAAGTAAAAATATTCAAGAGACGAAGTCGTTTGAATTCGTTAGTGGCATGCCTAAAAAATCATTAAAGCATGTTTTAGTTAGTGAGTATGTTCACATCCATCATCGGTATGTGGGTGGCCATGGGCAATCTCTTCTTCATTTGCTTCTCTTACTTCAAGTATTTCAACATCGAAATTAAGTGTTAATCCCGATAAAGGGTGGTTGCCATCCACTATTATGTCTTCATCATTAACATCAATTATCATTACAGATTGTTCTCCTTCATCAGTCGTCGCTCTAAAAGTCATACCCGGATTGACATCCATATCTTCAAACATCGACTTTGGTACAGCTTGAACTAATTCTTCATGGCGTTCGCCATAAGCCAAATCTGGGGCAATATCGATGACAAATTTGTCACCAACTGCTTTGCCCAATAATTCATCTTCTAAGCCCTGAATTAATACATGACTGCCTTGCAAAAAAACCATGGGTTCACTATTTCTCGATGAATCTATTTGAGTTCCGTCAGATGAACAAACAGTAAAGTGGATAGTAACAACATTATTATTAGCTATATTCATATAATTCCTGTCTAGGTATTTAGGTTTATTGTAAAAGATAGCAAAGTGTCTGAGTAACGAAAGGTGTGTCTGGCAAAGATTTAACTCTAAACGTACTCCCAACTTCTGTATCTTTAGATAAAACTGCAAATATCCAGGTCTGCCCCGAGTCTTTTCCACTGCGTAATATTTTTCCACCAGGACGCCAATTTTCACCTATTTGATACTCTAGCTGTTCACCACATAAATCGTTATTTTCGGACTCTGTTTTTAAAATAAAACCAGCGCGTTTATTCCGACCTAAATATTTTGTTCTAGCTACAACTTCTTGGCCCATGTAACAGCCTTTCTCAAAATCGATTGCGTTTAAAGACTGTAGATTTAGCATTTGTGGTACATATTCGTTTATTGTTGCTTCGCGGATATCACCAAGCCCGGCTTTTATGTCTGCAATTTCCCATAAGTCGTTTTCATTCAGAGTATTACATATTAAATGCCTTTCAGAACAATTAGGTTGTAAAACTAGATAACGTTGTACAGGTTGCTCGAGCGACATGACTAGGCCATAGGAATTTGAAATGACGTTTCTATCGCCGGAGGGTAATTTGTCAAACAGTTCTAATATTTCTTTTTCAAATATAGCACCAGAACCACCTATTATTTGCCACTCATTACTTTGATTGGTGATATCAACCTTGGCAAATACACCATATTTATTTAATTCAGATAGGGATTTATCTAACACAGAATTATGTGTGACCAATAAAATAGAATCCTGCCATGAGAAAGTGTAAAATACACTCCATATTTTGCCTTTAAAGTCGCAATGACAAGATAAAAGGGCATTTTTGTCTGTTAGTTGATTGATGTCAGCGGTTATTTGACCTTGCAAATACTTTGTTTTCTCTTCACCAATAAGTTGGATTACCCCGGTATTCTTAAGTTTATTGACATACTGTATTGTCTGAGGATGTTCTAGGTGTGTCTGTGACATTTTTTGTTCTCTTTTGCTAATGAGCGCTAGAAATTAATATGGGGTACGAGTTTGTTTTAGCAAGGAAAAATCTTAAAACAACTGGTTTTTACTGTTATTATTAATGAACGAGAACTTGGTTATCAAGTTTAATCCAGAAATATTATTGGATGTGAGGTAATAAATGTTTGATAAAAAACGATATGGTCGCTTGAAATGGGCTTGTCGCCGTGGGATGTTAGAACTTGATGTACTATTTATGCCCTTTGCAGAAAGTGGTTTTGATGAATTATCTGAACAACAACAAGAAGTGTTTGAACGCATGTTAACTTGCGATGATCCCGACCTATATGCTTGGTTTATGGGACATCAGGCCTGTAATGATCAAGCGTTTAATGAAATTATTGAACATATTTTGAATCGTGTCAAAGTATAGAATTGAGTTCAAACCGTCTCGATTACAGGTTTTTTTTCAGCTGCTTGCTTATGCGATTTTAGTGCTGTCAGTTTTAATCTGGCAGTCTGAAAGCATTCAATACCAATACTTACTGCAGGCATCTGTTTTGCTTTTAACTACATTTTTTGTAATTAGAACCATTTTGGATAATTGGCAAAAAATACAGGAACCAGTTATTTTTTCGGAGCATGGAGAATGGTTGGAAACTGACATTATTGGTCAGGTAAGCTGGAAGATTACCGATAAATCCAGAGTTAGCAGCCTACTGTTATTCATACATTTAATTTCACCTGTAAATGCTCGACGTTGTAAATGGTGTTTAATATATAGAGACCAACTCACAGAACAAGACTTCCGGCGATTATGTCGAGCTGTTATTTATCAGCAGCAAGTTGCAGATAACCATTGAAATATGACCTTATCTCAATAGAATCCGTCAAACTTGTACACCATCCCTGATAAAAAAATGTTGTATTGAAGGCAGTATATAAGAAGCTTAATTACGACTGATGAATATCTACTGGCTGCACTGTGACGTAGTCAAACTAATACGACCACCTCAGTTAAGTTACTTTTTGTAATTCATTGTGTTGTTGTTCACAGTGATTAGGACTTTGGTAATCCAAGTACGAATGAAGTCTATGGCTGCCTTGTACCACATGGTCATGTCGTTCAATATATCTTGTTGGGCGCTAAATCGTGTGGCGTCATTACGCCAATGTACCCGCTCTTGTTTTAGGCTTCCCAAGACACTTTCTGCTACAGCATTGTCCCATCAACAGCCTCTTTTGCTCATGTTCCCGACAAAACCATGTGTCTTGATAAGGCGACGATAAGCGTTACTGGCATATTGTACACCTTGGTCTGAATGCACAATCAATCCTACTTTGGGTTGTCGTTGCCATATTGCCATGGTGAATGCGTCACACGCTAAGCTGGCCTTCATTCTTGTACTCATACTACAGCCCACCACTTTGCGTGAATATAAATCTATTACCACCGCTAAATATAACCAGCCTTCTGATGTCCAAATGTAGGTGATAACTTGCACCCACACTAGGTCAGGCTGTTGTCCGACAAAGTCTTGCTTTAGCTCTTTGTCACCAAGGGGCTTTTTATGATCGCTGTTGGTGGTGGCATCCAGTTTGAATTCTTTTGAATATTTCTTACGTGATGTCATTACCTATCTCCAGTTAAACTTATTATGTCTTAACTAGGGGGGGGGAGCGTATCTATCCAACCACGTCACTGTACCTAATAAGTATTTTATAAAATCCCTTTCAAATTCTACTATTGGATAGCCGGTTAGAATCTTAAATCGAAATCATCCTCTCATTTTATATGCATTCCCCGGGATATCTTCTGGGTGTGATGTTACTTCTAATATTAATTCTCCATTTTCTTTATTGGGAGTGGTTCCAGTTAATGATAAAACAAGGAAAGTAAGACCGATTAAAATGAGTGAGAAGATAGCTTTTTCAGCGATTTGTGTAATATTCTAAGGCCTGCCTATCTTTATTAAGGGTCGAATTCTATATGATTTTTCAACTAATATTCCAAAATATCGACATTAAGTATTTCTTAGGAGGAATTTTTATGTCGTTGTTCGCAAAGCCGCGCATTTAATAGGAACATTCATACGTTTTTAATAAAACTTGGAATATTAGTAATAGTTAAGGGGGATATTATTTAAAAGTGCCTTACAACTTTAATCCAACACATTTAACCAAATAGTTGACTAAATTATTGGGTTTTAAACAACGTGTTATTTGAGGCTTGTAGGCAGATTTTTGTCGTATTTCTATTTGGCAGAAACCATTCCCTCATTATTTTTAGACGTTTAAGATCAAAATTACATTTAATCAAGCGCTGTATCTATCCAACCGGCTTAATATGGCATTGCAACCTTTCGAGTTTGAAAGTGATAATAAAATGATAATTTTTAGAGTGTTAAATAGTTAAGTTAACAGTGTGTTATCGCCATTTAAATCGTTTTTAAAATTTGAGTTGTTTAATGTCATTTTTAATTATTGTTGGTTTTGGGGCGTCAAGTTTATTAGGGAAGTCTAAGTTAAAATGTAGGCCTCGACTTTCTTTCCGCTCTTTAGCGCACCTCACTATTAAATCAGCAACAGTTAGCAAGTTTCTAAGTTCAAGTAAGTTATTGCTGACTTTAAAATTAGAATAATAATCATTAACTTCTTGCTGTAGGAGTTGGATACGATGATGTGCACGCTCTAAACGTTTATTGGTGCGAACGATCCCCACGTAATCCCACATGAATAAGCGTAATTCATGCCAATTATGTTGAATAATAACTTCTTCATCAGAGTCACTCACTTTGCTCTCATCCCAAGGCTTTATCAATTCATCTGATGTGTTTTCATTTAGCCTGTTGGCGATATGATTGGCAGCAGAATGTGCGTATACGATGCACTCCAATAATGAGTTACTTGCCATTCTATTTGCACCATGCAGGCCAGTATATGCCACCTCTCCAATTGCATATAAGTTGGCAAGGTCAGTTTTTGCGTGAATATCAGTCATAATGCCCCCACAGCTGTAATGTGCAGCAGGTACTACGGGGATAGGTTGTCGTGTAATGTCAATTCCCAGAGACAGACATTTCTGATAGATATTTGGGAAGTGCTTAACAATAAATTCACTGGGTTTATGGCTAATGTCTAGATACATACAATCAGCGCCTAGACGCTTCATTTCAAAATCTATCGCTCTGGCAACAATATCCCGTGATGCTAAATCACCTCTGTTATCAAACTTATGCATAAAAGTTGTACCATCAGGATGGCAAAGCTTGGCACCTTCTCCCCTTAAAGCCTCAGTGATTAAAAAATTTCTTGCTTCGGGATGGTATAAACATGTTGGATGAAATTGGTTAAATTCCATATTGGCAACGCGGCAACCAGCGCGCCAAGCCATCGCAATACCATCACCACTAGAAACGTCTGGATTAGATGTGTATTGATAGACTTTACTCGCACCACCAGTTGCCAGGGAAACAAATTTACTACGTATAACTTCTACTCTCTCTAATTTTCTATTCCATACGTAGGCGCCTAATATGCGATCTTCAGTGTGTAAGCTTTTAATCAAGTCGACAGCATTGTAACGTTGTAATAAATGTATATTAGGATGTTGCTGAACAGCTTCAATAAGGGTCACTTGCACTGCGGCACCTGTTGCATCGGCCGCATGCAGAATTCGCCTGTGACTATGGCCACCTTCTCTCGTTAAGTGAAAGCGTGTTTCACCGTTTTCTGATGGTTCTTGATCAAATGGCATTCCAAAATCAATTAACCATTGCATACAGGTTTTTGCTTGAGAAGCGGTGAATTTCACTGCGTCTTCATCACATAGACCGTCACCTGCTAACAGCGTATCTTCAACATGTGATGAGATCGAATCATTTTCATCAAAGACAGCGGCAATACCACCTTGAGCATATTTAGTTGAGCCTTCAGAAATATCGCTTTTACTTAACACTATAACTTGGCAACTATCGGCAAGTTTTAATGCGTGACTCAACCCAGCGGCTCCACTTCCAATAATAAGTACGTCACATTGATGTTCAATAGTCGGGTGCATAAAGTAAACTTGGAAAAAATATATTTGTTAAACAATACTAATTTACACAATATAAATTACAATACTTTTTATAGTTAAGTGCATGTAACAATTTATTATAATATGGTTAGTTAATTATACAGTACCGATTTTCTGAAAAAAAATTGGTACTGTATGAACTTTTCAAACATCATAGAGTCAATATAAGTGCTTGCATGAGACGTGGTATATTTTTGCAAAGGAGTAAGGGCTCGAATGAGCGAGCAGATAGCAGACCAAAAAATTGTAGAACGAGTACAGCACGGAGATAAAAATGCTTACGGGTTGTTGGTAATAAAATATCAACATAAGGTATCTTATTTAGTCTCTAGGTATGTAAAAAACTCAGGGGATGTGGCAGATGTTACGCAAGAAGCGTTTATAAAAGCCTACAGAGCATTACCAAATTTCAGAGGTGACAGCGCTTTTTATACTTGGTTATACAGAATAGCAGTGAACAGTGCGAAAAATTATTTAGTTTCTCAAGGAAGAAAGCCTCCAGCCAGTGATGTTGACGCTGATGAAGCAGATTATTATGACGGTAGTGATGCATTAAAAGAAAATAATTCACCCGAAAAAAATTTAATGTCACAGCAAATGGAGAAGTTATTATTTGACGCTATGGAAAACCTGCCGGAAGATCTTCGTATGGCTATCAGCCTTCGCGAGTTAGAGGGGTTAAGTTATGAAGATATTGCAAATGTCATGGATTGCCCGGTTGGAACTGTCAGATCGAGAATATTTAGGGCAAGAGAAGCATTAGATAAAGTTATTCAACCATTGTTGATGAATAGTTGATTTTATTCAAAGTAAAAATTAGATTAGCGGGAAGTATATTTTATGTCGCAAAAATTTGAAGATTTATCAGCCTTAGTCGATGGAGAAAAAGCTGCGTCTAAATCATCTAGTAATCATACGCTGGATGCGCTTAAAAATGATAGTGAATTGTTGTTAAAATGGAAACGTTACCATCTTATTCGTGATGGTTTACGTCAAGAACTTCCGGCAATTGCCAGTTTTGATATTGCTGATAGAATTGCTGAAATGTTAAAATCTGAGCCAGAAATCTTAGCGCCTAAGAGAACATTGCGTGATACAGCTTTGATTGGCATAGTCATGCCTTTTGCAAAACAAGGTGGGCAAATGGCCATAGCCGCCTCAGTTGCTATAGCAATGATAATTGGGGTACAGCAAGTTAATCAGCCTGATGTGAATCAACCCTTTAATGCTGCACCGCCCATACCTGGTATTCAGGGTGGTCTTTCGCCGGTAAGCTTCGACCAAACTCCTGCAATACCAAATTCTGATTGGTTGGAACAGAGGCGCCGTATTAATGCGTACATGACAGATCATAACCAGCAATTACGTTTTAAAACGATTCAATCAGATAATGATGAGTCTTTAATAATGAGTCAAAATATCATACATAAAGAGGCGCAATCAGACATTGTCGAAAACACTCCTTAGTAAAGCATTTAATATAGCCATTGTGGCTATATTAAATGCTACTTTCGTACCTCTGCAAGTTTTTGCTCAAGAAGAACAGGCAACAGACTCTTATCCATCTGGCAGCGCGCAAGTATGGTTAGCTAAAATGTCTGATGCGGGTAAATCACTCAATTACACTATCTCTTTTATTTTGTTAAAGCCAGGACTTGACTCCCAACCTTATCTTTGGCGGCATGGGGTTAATGAAGATGGCATCGAAATGGAACAGCTCAATCTTTTGAATGGCCCAGGCCGAGAAGTTGTCCGTATTGGCAATAAGGTAAGTTATTTCGAACCTAACGTCCCACCTTACAGCTTACAATCATCCATAATCAATGGCCCTTTTCCAAGCGAATTCCTGCAACGTCCCGAAAAATTAATGTTGGGTTATGAAGCTATTCTGGTTGGCCGAAGTCGAATTGCTGGTCGTGCTGCACAACACATTCGGATTGTCAGTAAAGATAATAGTCTCTTTGGCTTGAATGTTTGGCTTGATCAAGAAACAGGGTTGTTGTTAAAAATGAACTTGTCTGATCTAGAAGGTAAGCTTCTAGAGCAAATTCAAGTAACAGGCTTACAAGTAACCAAAGAGCCAGACTCTTTCTTCGGAAAAATTGAGACAGGAATGCTGCCAGAAGTCGTAAGTTTTAATTCTGATGCACCATTTAAATCCTTATGGGAAATTGGTTATATTCCTAAGGGTATGTTGATAGTAAAAAGAGACTTGCGTCGCTTGTCTGGTTCGGCGGAAGTAGTAGAGTATATTATGCTGAGTGATGGCCTAGTTGATGTGTCGGTTTATCTGCAACAGAAAGATAATAACCAGCCACAAAATAATTTAGTGGGTACGGTTCAGTCTGATACACTTCTAACTATTGAGAATGGCGATTTAAATATAACAATTATTGGAAAGCTTCCAGCAACTACAGCCAATGCCATTGCTAAATCGATTCAAAGAATTAAATAAATGATAGAAGAAATCGGAATTATTTGTGCGGTAGAACACATCAACTCTCAACAGGTCGTATTAGTTGAGACGCAAATCAAGTTGACTTGTGGAAGTTGTGACGCTCAGTCGAATTGCGGTACAGGCGCAATCGCAAAATTTTTTGCAAGTAAGCATGAAACGTTACGCTTTAGTTTCAATGATGTAGCCGAAGTTGGACAGAAAGTCAGTTTAGGTATACCTGAAGAAAATTTACTTAAGGCTTCTGCTATGGTTTATTGTTTACCTTTATTTTCCCTTATTCTGTCTGCACTTTTCGGGCAAGAAATTTTACCTTTATTTGGATTGTTTGCAGAAGGGTGGTTGATATTGTTCTGCGTTATTTGCACTTATTTAACATTTAGTTCTGTCAGTCGTTTTTTAAGCCGTTCTGATCAAGGTGATTTTCACCCCCGTATTCTCAAAGTGTACCCATTAGAATTGGATATTATCCAAGTCAAGTAAGTTTAAGCTCTATTTCTCCTGTAAAAACCAACAAACAATGCTTTTGTTGTGTCGCAAAGTGGTTGATAAAACTGTAAAATTGAAGCCTATTTAATTTTTGTCCCATAATTTAGCGACTTATTTTCTTTAACTAGTTGCTTGGTAACAAAACCACTTGGTATTTTTCTAAAATTTTATGCAACACAAGCACATACGTAACTTCTCAATTATTGCTCATATAGACCACGGAAAATCTACTCTTTCTGATCGCCTTATCCAACATTGCGGAGGATTGTCCAGTCGAGAAATGTCTGAGCAAGTTCTCGACTCAATGGATATTGAAAAAGAGCGAGGTATAACAATCAAGGCTCAAAGTGTTACGCTCAACTACACCGCAAAAGATGGCCAAACATATCAATTAAATTTTATCGACACGCCTGGGCATGTGGATTTTACTTATGAAGTATCACGCTCTCTTGCCGCTTGTGAAGGTGCTCTTTTGGTAGTTGATGCTGGTCAAGGAGTTGAGGCGCAAACTTTGGCAAATTGTTACACCGCCATTGATTTGAATATGGAAGTGGTACCTATAATAAATAAAATTGATTTACCACAAGCAGAACCCGACCGTGTCGCTGAGGAAATAGAAGATATTGTGGGTATCGACGCTATCGATGCCGTGCGCTGTTCTGCTAAAACAGGTATTGGAATAGAGGATGTACTAGAAGTTATTGTGCATCAAATACCACCGCCAGTAGGTGAAATTGATGCTCCATTAAAGGCTTTGATAGTTGACTCTTGGTTTGATAATTATCAGGGTGTTGTATCTCTTGTGCGAATTATGCAAGGTGAGTTACATAAGAACGACAAGATTAAAATTATGACGACTGGTGGAATTCATCAAGCGGATAAAGTCGGTATATTTACACCCAAAGCAAAAGATACCGAGGTGTTAAGAGCAGGTGAAGTAGGATTTGTCATAGCAGGTATAAAAGAAATTAATGGAGCCCCTGTGGGTGACACCATAACTTTAGCCAAGCGACCTGCATCCGAGGCCCTACCAGGTTTCAAAAAGGTCAAACCTCAAGTTTATGCCGGTTTATTCCCAATTAGTTCAGATGATTATGAAGACTTTCGCGATGCATTGGCAAAGCTAAGCCTCAATGATGCTTCTTTGTTTTTTGAGCCAGAGAGTTCATCTGCATTGGGCTTTGGTTTCCGTATTGGTTTCCTGGGTATGTTACACATGGAAATTATCCAAGAACGTTTGGAGCGTGAATACAATCTAGATCTGATTACCACTGCACCTACAGTTGTATATGAAGTGGTCACCAAAGAGGGTGAAACTATCTATGTAGACAACCCTTCAAAATTACCGGCTGTTAATGACATTGAAGAAATTCATGAACCTATAGTTGAAGCGCATATTTTAGTGCCGCAGCAGTATCTTGGTAATGTCATTACTCTGTGTGTCGAAAAACGTGGCATGCAAACCAGTATGACTTATCACGGTAACCAAGTTGCTGTCAGTTATGACTTGCCTATGGCCGAAGTGGTAATGGACTTTTTCGATAAATTAAAATCGACTAGTCGAGGTTTTGCTTCTCTAGATTACAATTTCAAGCGTTTCCAAACAGCTGAAATGTCACGCTTAGACATTTTAATTAATGGCGAGCGCGTTGACGCACTTGCCATGATTACTCACAAAGATCACGCTGTGACCCGTGGTCGGCAGTTAGTAGAAAAGCTTCAAGAGCTGATCCCTAGACAAATGTTCGATATTGCTATCCAAGCCGCTATTGGTAATCAGATAATTGCTCGCAGTACCATTAAGCAACTCCGTAAAAATGTTACCGCAAAGTGTTATGGTGGTGATATCAGTCGTAAGAAAAAACTCTTGCAGAAACAAAAGGACGGAAAAAAACGTATGAAGTCAGTGGGTAACGTAGAACTACCTCAAGAAGCTTTTTTAGCTCTGTTGAAGGTAGGTAAATAAATGGCTAATTATTTTTCAATATTTTTGGTGGCACTTACCGTCGCTTCGGGTTTGATTTGGTTGGTTGATAGTGTGTTGTTTGCACCTAAACGCCGCGAAAGAATGGCAATTGCCAGTGGCTCAAGCGATGCAGCTTCCACTTTAGATCAAAATTCTCAATTGCCGTGGTTGGTTGATACAGCCCAACAAATTTTCCCTGTTATCGCTTTCGTTATGATATTGCGCTCTTTTTTGTATGAACCTTTTCAAATCCCTTCCGGGTCAATGTTGCCAACGTTATTAGTGGGGGATTTTATCCTTGTTGAAAAGTTTACTTATGGATTAAAAGATCCCGTAATGCGAAACAAATTTGTCAATATGGGGGAACCAGAGCGTGGCGACGTTGTTGTGTTTAAGTTTCCACCTCAGCCACAATTAGACTATATCAAACGTGTAGTTGGCTTACCTGGTGATACCGTTATTTATCGCAACAAACAACTTCAAGTTAAGCCCGCCTGCGAAACGGCTGAGAATTGTCCACCATTTCAGACTATAGATTTAAAGTTTGAGAGCAGAGGAGAAGCTTATCAACAATTTGCGCCATTAGAAAAATACACTGAACAGTTGGGTACTGCTAGCCATCAAATATATCGTACTCAAGGCAGGGCTAGTTCCAGTCGTTATTACTCCCAGCCTGGAACACAAGCTGATGAATGGATTGTTCCAGAGGGCCAATATTTTGTGATGGGTGACAATCGAGATAATAGTGAAGATGGTAGGTACTGGGGATTTGTTCCAGAAGCGAATTTAGTGGGTAAAGCCGTTGCGATTTGGATCAGCTTTGAATTTGATCGTGTGCCAAGTAGTTGGGTACCCGGCTGGATACCCACCGATGTCAGATTTAAACGTGTGGGTAGCATAAAATAAATGCCACTAGTAAACCCTTATCTACCTTTGTATAAACGTTTAGGTTACACCTTTGCTAATGAGGCTAATATTGTTGAGGCTTTGACCCATAGAAGTGTGAGTAAGCAACACAACGAGCGTTTGGAATTTCTAGGTGATGCTATATTGGGAATGGTAATAGCGAAAGCCTTGTATCAGTGTTTCCCTAAGCAGCCTGAGGGAAAGCTAACCAGAATGCGCTCAAGTTTGGTAAAAGGGGATACCTTGGCTGAAGTTGCTAGAGAGTTTGAGTTAGGTGAATTGTTACTCCTTGGTCCTGGCGAACTTAAGAGTGGTGGTTTTCGCCGAGATTCAATATTAGCTGATGCGGTAGAAGCCATTATCGGCGCTATTTATTTAGAAGCGGGCATGGTCAAGTGTGAAGCCGTAATTCTGGAGTGGTTTGCTTCTAGGCTTAAAGCCCTTGACCCGGAAGCTGTTTCTAAAGACGATAAAACCCGCTTGCAAGAATATCTACAGTCAAACAAACATCCTTTGCCTTTGTATGAGGTCACTGAAATAAAAGGAAAGTCGCATGATCAGACATTCTACGTTGAGTGTATTGTGGAAGGCTTAAACAAAGCAGTGTTAGGTAAAGGCAATAGCAGACGAAGGGCTGAACAGAAAGCAGCAAAACAAGCATTTGAGAAATTAATTAATGATAGATAAAAGTTATTGTGAAGAACCTGATAAAGAGTCGATTGCCGATACTCACTGTGGAATGATCGCCATTGTAGGACGTCCAAACGTAGGTAAGTCTACCTTGCTGAATAAACTGCTAGGTCAAAAAGTGAGTATTACATCCCGTAAGCCGCAAACCACTCGTCACAGGATCATGGGTATTGACACTGTCGATAAACGTCAAGCAATTTATGTTGACACACCCGGACTGCATATTGAAGAAAAACGCGCAATAAACCGTTTTATGAACCGTGCCGCATCTAGCTCAATTGCTGATGTTGGTTTAGTACTGTTTTTGGTAGAAGGTACTAAATGGACCGATGACGATCAAATGGTGTTGACCAAAATACAACAATCTGGTTCACCGTGTTGGTTGATTGTGAATAAATCAGATAACGTAAAAGACAAAGAAACCATGCTTCCTCATCTAAAATGGTTAGGTGAGCAACATGACTTTCAGCAAATTATGCCTATTTCAGCTAAAACAGGTAAAAATGTTGAAGAGTTACGTAGTTTAGTCTTATCTACCTTGCCCGAAAGTGAATTTTATTTTCCAGAGGATTACATCACAGATCGCTCAAGTCGCTTCATGGCATCTGAAATCGTTCGTGAGAAGTTGATGCGTTTCACTGGTGACGAGTTACCCTATTCTATTACTGTGGAAATTGAGCAATTTCTTCTGGCTGAAAATGGTATCTATCGTATAAACGGTTTAATTTTAGTTGAACGTGATACCCAGAAAAGCATGGTCATTGGCAAAGGTGGACAACGCTTGAAAACCATTGGCATGGAAGCACGAAAAGATATGGAAGTATTGTTTGATACAAAAGTTTATTTAGAGCTGTGGGTAAAAGTGAAATCAGGCTGGGCAGATGATGAAAGGGCATTACGTAGTCTAGGTTATGGTCTAGATAATTAATTGAGCCAGAGGTCTATTCTTAAACAACAAGAGGTGAAAATGCGTCCAATCAGTGATATTCGCAGAGATTATACTCAAGCAGGCTTAGATGTAGATGATTTGACTCCCGAACCTTTTACGCTTTTTGAACGCTGGTTGCAAAATGCAGTTGATGCAAACTTAGCCGATCCAACTGCGATGACAGTAGCGACAGTTGATAAAGCGGGTCAACCTTCTCAACGTATAGTGCTTTTAAAAGATTTTAATGAAACAGGCTTCGTTTTTTATACCAATACCGGCAGTAAAAAAGCTCAAGATTTAAGTCATAGCAATAAAGTCTCACTACACTTTCCGTGGCATATGTTGGATCGTCAGGTCAAAGTTTTAGGCATTGCTCAGCCACTAAGTTCGGTGGATGTGGCTAAATATTTTATGTCACGTCCCAAACCTAGTCAGATTGCTGCTTGGGCATCAGCCCAAAGTCGTCCTATTAATAGTAAACAATTATTGATGGAAAAATTTTCTGAGGCCAAAACCAAGTTTGCCGAAGGAGAAGTGCCATTGCCATCATTTTGGGGCGGATACCGAGTAGTTGCTCATGAAATCGAGTTTTGGCAAGGTGGAGAGCACCGACTTCACGATCGTTTTGTTTATACTAAAAAATCCGATGACTATTGGCAGACAGAACGTTTAATGCCTTAACTATCCAAGGTGTACTTATGTTGATAGATAGTCATTGCCACTTTGATTTTAACTGCTTTGATCATGACAGAATTGACATTTTAGAGCGCTGCACAACGTTGTCTGTAGATACTATCGTTATCCCTGGCACGCAGGCTAGTCTATGGCAGAAGCAAATTAACTTGTGTCACCTTCATCCACAACTTAGATTTGCATTAGGTCTTCATCCTTATTTTCTGAATCGCTTTGAGCCTGCCCATTTAGTCAGGTTAATTCACTTGTTAAACCAATATCATTACACAGTACTAGCCTTAGGTGAGATTGGTCTTGATACTCAGATTGATATCGATTGGGAGTTGCAAATACAAGTATTTAAACAGCAACTGATGATTGCCAAAGAGCATAAGTTACCCGTTATTTTGCACCACAGAAATTCACATAACGAACTGATACGTATACTTAAAGAAAAAAAATTCATTCTAGGTGGCATAGTGCACGCTTTTTCAGGGAGCCTACAAGAAGCATACACTTACATTGATTTAGGATTTAAAATTGGAGTTGGCGGTGTTATCACCTATTCTCGTGCAAATAAAACGCGTAACACGATTGCTCAATTACCTCTTACTAGTTTAGTTTTAGAAACGGATGCTCCAGATATGCCATTAATGGGAAAACAAGGTCAAAGAAACAGCCCTGAGTATTTACCTGAGATATTTGAGTGTCTGATAGCTCTTCGCAAAGAAACTAAGCAGGAAATTCTTCAAGCATGTTCGAATAACGTGTTTGTTAGTCTCGCAAATCTATAGCCGTCTCTACTGCTTAGATGAACGTATGAGTTGCCTATATCTTACCTTGTAAAATGCGCGGGTGGCTAATATTCCAGCAATAGCCGCTAATATCATTAACATTTGTACTTGTTTATTGAGCTGTTTTTGATACTCGCTGTGGTATGCCATCACTTCCTTTTCCTTCAATATAATACTCAAATAACCAATTATTTGCTGATTGTGAGTGATATTTTGTACGAAAACCAGAGGTGAGGTTTTGTTTGATTTATAAGCACCAACCACAGATCCCCCCGAGTTTTTACCGGCTAGCATTCTCCCTTTGTCATCGAATATCGATACACCAGCAACATGTGGGTCTGCGGATATATAACTGAGTTGTTGACTTAATTTTTCAGAATTACTCTCCAATAGCGAACTTATCAGTATACTGCTAGACAAAGAGGTTAAGCTAACCCCTAGCTGATTCGCTTGTTTAGAGTGCCAGTTTAGGGATTGCTCAGAGCCAATAAGCCAAAGATTGATAGAGGCAATGCAACCAACAATGACCAATACCAAATTAGCTATTCTTTTGAATATAGAATAGCGGCTAGGTCGCTGAAAAGGGGGGGGTAAAACGGATGTATTAGTTTGTTGCATGTGCAAACAATAAGGCAAATTGGTTGTGATGCCAAGTTAATAGCTTATATAGTGTAAAAATAGCTAGATACGCAGGTGTAACTCATTTATTTTATAATGACTTTTTTTTGTAAATTGCTAAGAAAATATTGAAAATAATCGAGCTAGCACCATATCCCTTTCGTATTAGATATTGGTCATTACAGGAATATTATGATCTCAGTCAAAAATTTATTTAAATCGTTTAATGGTTTCCAAGCTGTTGATGATCTGTCATTTGATATTATCCCCGGTGATGTGGTCGGATTTTTAGGGCCAAACGGAGCGGGTAAGTCAACCACCATGAAAATGTTGACAGGTTTTTTACTACCTACCAGTGGAGACATTCAGATCAGTAACTTATCTCTTGAGCAATACGCATTAGAGATAAAAAAGAAAATTGGTTATCTTCCAGAGGGTGCCCCAGCCTATGGCGATATGACTCCTCTTCAATTTCTGAATTTTATTGCACGTATCAGAGGTTATAAAGGTGCTGAAAAGGCGCAAAGGATTGAAAAGGTAGTTGAACAGGTTGAGCTTCAGGAGGTATTAGATAAGCCAATTGATAATTTATCTAAAGGCTTTAAACGACGAGTAGGTTTGGCACAAGCCTTGATCCATGATCCTGAAATACTGATCCTTGATGAACCCACTGATGGACTTGATCCGAATCAAAAACATCAAGTGCGTGAATTGATTAAAAATTTATCTAAAGATAAGATAGTTATCATTTCGACTCATATTCTGGAAGAAGTCACAGCTGTGTGTAATCGGGTTATGATCATAGCCAAAGGGAAACTTTTGTTTGATGACACGCCCAAAGCTCTCAACCGTAGATCCAAATATTATGGTGCAGTTACCTTATATTTTAGTTATCGCGCCGATACTACTGAGTTAAGTGAATTGGAAGGTGTAGCAGAAATGGAAGAAGACTTAGAAACTGGACGTGTTACCTTGTTCCCAAAACCCGGCGCAGAAATATTACATTTGGTTACTGCACACGCACAGAGGTGCAAATTACCAATAGATAGCCTATATGTTGAACAAGGTCGATTAGACGAAGTGTTTAGACAGATTACTCAACGAAGTGATCATGATATTGCTCAAGAAGGAACGGTATAATGGGGAATATCAGTATTTTATTTAGACGAGAGTTCTCCAGCTTTTTTGCTACGCCTGTTGCCTATGTTTTTATTGGCATATTTTTGGTTTTATCTGGTGTGTTTACATTTTTTGTCGGTGGCTTCTATGAACGTGGCCAGGCTGATTTAATGCCATTTTTTAATTTTCATCCTTGGCTTTACCTTTTTTTAGTGCCAGCCATCGCTATGCGTAGTTGGTCTGAAGAGCGAAAAAGCGGCACCATTGAGTTGTTAATGACTTTGCCAATCAGTACTTGGCAGGCCATGTTGGCCAAACATTTTGCTGCATGGTCGGTATTGGGGTTGTCGCTATTGTTAACATTTCCATTGTGGCTAACGGTTAATTATCTGGGAAAACCAGATAATGGAATTATTGTCGCTGCCTACTTTGGCAGCTGGTTAATGGCTGGGGCATTTTTGTCTATCGGCATGTGTATGTCGGCACTAACTAAAAATCAGGTTATTGCTTTTATTTTATCTGTGGTGGTGTGTTTCGTATTCGTGGTTAGTGGTAGCAATATTGTACTTGATGCATTTAAAACCTGGGCACCTAGCATGGTCATCGATGTTGTGGCCTCCTTTAGCTTTTTGACTCACTTTGAGGCTATGGCTAAAGGTGTCATTGCGTTAGATGATCTAATGTATTTCTTACTTGTGACCATCTGTTGGTTGTTTGCCGGCTTAGTATTAATTGAACAAAAGAAGGCGGACTAGTCATGCAACATAAGTTGACCTCATCTATTAGTTTGTTTTTGTTAGGAGTGGTATTTATTACCTTAGTGTTTGTTAACAATCAATTGCTATCTTCGGCAAGATTAGACTTAACTGAAAACCAAGTTTATTCGCTGTCAGATGGCAGTAAGCAGGTTTTAAAAGAAATAGACGAACCTATTAATTTGTATTTTTTCTTTTCAGATAAAGCATCTAAAAATATGACCAGCTTGCGTAACTATGCGAACCGAGTCGAAAGTCTACTGACTGAGTATGAAACCTTTGCTAACGGCAAACTTAAATTGCAGGTGTTAGATCCTCAGGCCTTCTCTGAGCAAGAAGATCAGGCAGACGAGTTTGGTTTGACAGCTGCCAATATAGGTGTGGCAGGCGAATCTATTTATATGGGGTTGGCGGCAACGAATGCTTTGGACGAGCAGCAAGTCATTGCGTTTTTTGACCCACAAAAAGAAGGTTTCTTAGAATATGAAATCAGTAAACTAATTTATCAGCTCAACGAACCAGAACCGGTCAATATTACCTTAATAACTGATCTTGCAATAAAAGGTGGACAAAATCCCATGACGGGACGGATTGATCCTCCTTGGGCATTTCTTGCACAATTAGAGCAACTATACGATGTGGATCAACTAGGCAATGATTCCAGCAGTTTACCGGATAACACCGATGTATTGTTGTTAGTGCATCCCAAAGCATATAGTGATGAGCTATTGTTTGCTATCGACCAATATGCGCTTACTGGCGGTAAAATCTTAGCATTCTTTGATGCACGTAACGAATCTGAGCAAATGGCAACAATTTCTGGACCGGTGCCTAGCGGCAATAGCTCTAACTTGAAGCAATTACTCAGCGCATGGGGAGTGGAGTTTGACAGTAATCATGTTCTGCTCGATGCAATGGCAGGATTAGATATACGCACCCAAACTGGCGGTGTGACCAGGCACTTTGGTTTTGTAGGTTTTACTACAGATCAGCTTGATCGTGAGGACGTTATCACATCAAACCTTGAAGTAATAAATGGTGCGTCTTTTGGTGTTTTTAACCAAACTGAGGGCACCAAAACAACTTGGTTACCATTGCTTCAGTCAACGAAAAACGCAGATTTGATGGATATTGGTACTTATGCCATGACACAAGACCCAGAAGAATTAGCGAAAGCTTACCAAAGTGACAATCAGGTATATGTTTTAGCTGCCCGACTCTCGGGACAAGCCAATAGTGCTTTTGATAGAGCGCCTGAAGGAGTAGATCTAACCGAAATAGCCACATCAACAGATAACTTAAATGTTGTCTTAGTGGGTGATGCTGACATGCTTGCCGATCGTTTTTGGGTGCAGCAATCTAATTTTTTTGGTCAAACTATCTCTACGCCTTTTGCTAACAACGGAGATTTTATTACTAATGCAGTTGAGAATTTAGGTGGTAGTAATGCTCTTATCAGTATAAGGAGCAGAGGTATATTTAGTCGTTCTTTTACTAAGGTTGATAAACTCAAAGTGATTGCTGAACAAAAATTCCGTGCTCATGAGCAAATACTACAACAACAATTAGAAGAAACCGAGCAACAATTATTACAGGTAAAAAATCAGGAAGTTGAGGGCGGTGCATTGGTTATTTCTTCTGAACAGCAATTAGCTATTGATGAATTTATGCAAAAGAAAATTACTATTCGTAAATCATTACGTGATGTTAGACATCAACTTGATAAAGACATAGAAAGTCTGGGTAACAGGTTAAAACTTATCAATATTGTCTTAGCACCCGGTATTCTCATTTTATTACTTGCGTTGTTAAGAAGAATTTTTAGAACTAAACCTCGTGCAACTAAAAGTTTAATTACTGCTGAGTTTAAAAGGGAACCTGTTTTATGAATAAACAAGTCTCCGTATTAGCTGCTATTGCGATATTGGCCTCAGGATGGGTCGTATGGTTGAGTCAATCACCTTCCAAAGATAAGTTTGAAGCGAGTTTTTTGTTTGATGATCTGCAAGTATTTGCTAATCAAATAGATAGCGTTGAGATAACCGATGCACAAGGTGTGTTATTCAGTGCGCAAAAATTAGGTCATCAATGGTTGGCGACTTTTGACCCACAGCAACCTACTTATCCGATTTCTAAAGCTAAACTAGCAAATTTTGTCGGAACAATGATGCGCGCAGAATTAGTTGAGGCAAAAACGAGTAAGCCACAAAACTATGTCCGCTTAGGTTTACAACCTATTGATATTGATGACAGCATGGCCAGCTTAGTTATTTTGAAAGCAAGTGGAAATACTTGGCAAGTGTTAGTTGGTAATAAAGTTACGACAGGTAATGGACACTACATCCTTAAACCGGATGACTCTCGAAGTTGGCGAACTGATAAAACTATTAATTTACCAATAGACAAATTTTCATGGTTAAAACGACCTATCTTGCCTTATCAAGCAATGGATATCAGTTCAATCTCGCGAGTTGATAACATCGGATGGCATATAGCTAGAGCTGCTAGTGGCAAATTTCAGTTGACCAATATGCCAACAGGCAAAGAGCTGGAATACGATAGTATTCTTAATTCAATCGTTAGTAGTTTAACGAGCCTTGATTTTGAACAACTGCTAGTTATTGATGAAAATGTTGTTAAATTTTTAGAGGTTAAGTCACGGCTTGAAGTAATTACAGCTGGAGGGACAGTATTTCAGGTGATTGTCAGTGAAGTAGATAATAAATATTTTGTGAATTTTATTTCTGACGGTCAATCAGAATATTGGCAAAAATGGCTTTATCAGGTGTCTTACTTTTCAGCGCAACAATTGATTAAAACCCTAGATGATTTTTTATTAGAAAAAAGCACAACACCCGCAACAAGCAATATTAATATTATGCCTCAGGCTACTGAGGAAGGTGACTCGCCTAATTAAACGTACTCAGCTGAATCAATTTATGGGTTGTCGTTATTTTAATAAGGCTTGTAAAAAAGTTGAACCTAGCCCCCTTGCTTTGGCAATGTTTTTTTCTGGAATGCTTTCAGGTTGAGGATGACGTTTCAGCACTTTATCGATACTGCTTTCTCTGAGTATATGCAAAATGGGGTAAGGTGATCGGTTAGTATAATTGGCTGGGTCATTATGATCTTCACCATCAAAGCAATACTCAGGATGAAAGCTGGCTAATTGATAAATACCACCATAACCGCCTTGGCTAATAAGCGAGCTGGCTAACTCGAGCAAATCGAGATAACTTTCAAAAGCTACAAAACCTAGTGGAAAAACAAGAAGCGTAGTTTGTATATCCATTTGTTGGTCTAGTAATGCCAGTTCTTCGAGTAAGTGACCCAATGCATCACTTACTTCAGTAGTTGGAAAAATCGCAAAACGCACGGTATTACGTTCGATTTCCTTTTTAGCGAAAGGACAGAAGTTTAGACCTATAATTACTTTTTCTATCCAAGACTTTACTGTTGTTTCTATCTCACTATCCAACAACTGGGCATAAATACTCATACTTACGAATGGTACTTAACATAGGCTTCTAAGGTATTTTCAATTAGGCTCGCAACTGTCATCGGGCCGACACCACCTGGAACAGGCGTTATCCAACCTGCCCTTTGGAAAGCGCTTGCGTATTGTACATCACCTCCTAAACTACCATCTTGATTACGATTGATACCCACATCGATAACAATTGAACCAAGTTTAATCCATTCTCCTGGAATGAAGTTCGGTTTTCCTACCGCCACTACCAGTAAATCTGCGCGCTGAACATGGGACCTTAGGTCCTGAGTAAATTTGTGACAGCTGGTGACTGTACAACCAGCTAGAAGGAGTTCCATAAACATCGGACGGCCAACAATATTGGAGGCCCCCACTATTACTGCATCTAAACCTTTAATGGGGCGCTTAGTAGATTCAATGAGACTCATGATACCTTTGGGTGTGCATGGACGCAAAGCAGGGATACGTTGGGCGAGTCTGCCAATATTGTAGGGATGAAAACCATCTACATCCTTTTGCGGGTTTATGCGCTCTAATATTTGTTCTTTGTTCAACCCTGCAGGTAGTGGAAGTTGCACTAGTATGCCGTCGATGTCATCGTCGTCGTTTAATTGGTCGATAATATCCAACAAAGATTGTTGAGTTGTTGTTGCAGGTAAATCAAAGGATTTAGAGACAAACCCTACCTCTTCACAAGCCTTACGCTTTTTGTTAACGTAAACATGTGAAGCAGCATCACTGCCTACTAATACAACAGCCAAACCTGGCGCTCTTCGACCTGATGACGTTATAGCCTGTACTTGAGAAGCTATGTGCTGTCTTATGTGTTTGGCAATTTGAATACCATCAATTTTCTGTGCGGTCATAAACAACTTAGCTCGAAATTTTCATTAGCACTATTGTCACATACCGCTAGGGTTTATCGCAATTAGGTTGTATTAAAAAATACCAAATTCAATCATAATTCTTAAGCCATTTCTTGTTGTTAGTGATATAACGTGCAGAATTAATCAACTTATAAAGGAATAGGTTTTGGAATTACCAGGTGTAGAAATATTCGGTTATTGCGCTTCAGGAGTCATTGCATTTTCTTTGACCAGAAGCTCAATTATTAAGTTACGCTGGTACAGTTTGTTCGGCGCAAGCTCCTTTTGTGTTTATGGTATTATTATTAGTGCTTATCCCGTGGCTTTTTTAAATGGATTTATTGCACTGACAAACATATATTTTTTGACGCGGTTGTTACTGAATGTGGAAAATCAATTTTCTATAATTCAAGTGTCTCGCCCTTCAAATTACGTAGAGTTTTTCCTTAAATATCACGAACAAGACATAAAACATTTGTTTCCTCGTTTTATGAGAGTAGCGGCAGCACCGACTAGAAAATATTTCTTTTTAACAGAGCGTACAGAAGTAGTGGGCATGTTGTCGGGCTATGAGGAAAGTGAGAATGTTTTTATAGTAGACTTTGACTTTGTTATTCCAGCATATCGTGATTGCCGATTGGGTCATTTCAGTATCGGCCACGGACAACAGTTAACTAAAACATGTGGTTATGAAAAAATTATTGCATTGGCAGATAGTCTTGAACATGAAAATTACTTAACTACTTTAGGTTTTACCCCTAAAAAAAATGGTCGCTGGTCTTATGACAATAATTAATAAGTGTGAGATGTAAATGAAAAAAATTCCAAATGAAACTCAACTGTTGAAAAAAGCATTGGTAGTTGGCGAGGCATACGCCAAAAATAGAGGATTTAAAACTTTTTCTTCAACTGACTCTGCAAAAGATAAAGTAGAGTGTATTTATCGTTTGCTGGCTAATGATAAATTGATAACGCCATTACCTGCAGACGGTCAGGATCTACTGAGTATGAAACATAAACTCGCGGTTTGGCTTAGAAACAAATTACCTAAAGACCATCCACTTTTGAAGTGATGAAGTCGAAAAGTTGTTGTTTTTGTGTACTAATTTAATGAAATATGAACATCTTGGACTAAAAACAACCAATCAAAAACTTTGCTTGAAAAAGTGTTTGACGAGGGTATATAAGCTATGTAATATGCGCCTCCCGTATCGAGATGAGAATAACGCTACGGGTTTAGTCGGTGAGTAGCGCAGCTTGGTAGCGCACTTGGTTTGGGTCCAAGGGGTCGCAGGTTCGAATCCTGTCTCACCGACCATTTAATCTGTTATTTTCGGTTCGTTTAGCGCCTGTAGCTCAGCTGGATAGAGCAACGGCTTTCTAAGCCGTGGGTCACAGGTTCGAATCCTGTCGGGCGCACCATGCGAGCGGAAGGACTAGGTAAGTTTATATTTTTACATTTTATAATTAGCTGCAGTTTATTGTGGTGAGCGTAGCTCAGTTGGTAGAGCCCCGGATTGTGATTCCGGTTGTCGCGGGTTCGAGCCCCGTCGCCCACCCCACTCGCGGGAGTGGTGGAATTGGTAGACACGCTGGATTTAGGTTCCAGTGCTT
>JAWUXU010000011.1:0-35064 GCA_034111145.1 Paraglaciecola sp. | reverse complement strand
GTATATGAGTTTGTATTTAGAATACGTTAAAGAAATCGAAAGCCGTAAAAAAGACTTAGGATTGGCACCAAAGCCAATCGATGGTGCTGAGCTATTAGCTGAAATAATTGAGCAAATTAGAGATACGGCCCATGCTCACCGTGAGGAATCACTTAACTTCTTTATTTATAATACCTTGCCGGGAACAACCAGTGCTGGTGGTGAAAAAGCGAAATTCTTAAAAGAAATTATCCTTGGCGAAGCGGTTGTTACAGAAATCTCCGTTGTATTTGCATTTGAATTGTTATCACACATGAAGGGTGGCCCTTCAATTGAAGTGTTACTTGACCTTGCACTAGGTGACGACACCGCGTTAGCTGGTCAAGCATCTGACGTATTAAAAACACAGGTGTTTTTGTACGAAACTGATACAGCTCGCCTTGAAGCCGCTTTAAAGGCGGGCAATGGGGTAGCTAAGGATATTTTAGAAAGTTACGCACAAGCTGAATTCTTTACAAAATTACCTGAAGTAGCTGAAAAAATTGAAGTGGTGACTTATATTGCAGGTGAAGGTGATATTTCAACTGACTTATTATCACCAGGTCATCAAGCTCACTCTCGTGCAGACCGTGAATTACACGGCCAATGTATGATCACCCCAGAAGCTCAAAAAGAAATACAAGCATTGCAAGCAAAGCATCCTAACGCGAAAGTGATGTTAATCGCTGAAAAAGGCACTATGGGTGTAGGTTCATCACGTATGTCGGGTGTGAATAACGTGGCACTGTGGGCAGGCAAACAAGCCAGTCCATACGTACCCTTTATAAATATTGCACCAGTGGTTGCGGGCACAAATGGTATTTCTCCCATTTTTTTAACCACAGTTGATGTAACAGGTGGTATTGGCCTCGATCTTAAAAACTGGGTTAAAAAAGTCGATGCAAATGGTAACAAAGTGGTCGACGAAAATGGCGATGCAGTATTAGAAGAAGCTTACTCAGTCGCTACTGGAACAGTGTTAACCATCGATACAAACGCGAAGAAGTTATACAACGGCGATAAAGAACTGGCTGATATATCGTCAGCTTTTACCCCGCAAAAAGTAGAATTCATGAAAGCGGGTGGTTCTTACGCTGTAGTATTCGGTAAAAAACTGCAAACATTCGCAGCTGAAGCTCTAGGCGTTGATGCACCAGCAGTATTTGCACTTTCAAAAGAAACGTCAATCGAAGGCCAAGGTTTAACCGCAGTTGAAAAAATATTTAATAGAAATGCGGTAGGTGTCACCTCTAAAAATGCATTACACGCAGGCTCTGATGTGCGTGTTAAAGTCAATATTGTTGGCTCTCAGGACACAACAGGCCCGATGACATGCCAAGAGCTTGAGGCAATGGCTGCGTCAACTATCTCTCCCATTGTTGACGGTGCTTACCAGTCTGGTTGTCACACGGCTTCAGTTTGGGATAGCAAAGCAAAAGCTAATATTCCTAAACTTATGAGTTTTATGAACAACTTTGGCCTTATCACAGCCCGTGATCCTAAAGGCAAATATCACGCAATGACTGACGTCATTCACAAAGTATTGAATGATATTACGGTGGACGACCGCGCTATCATCATTGGTGGCGACTCTCACACTCGTATGTCTAAAGGCGTTGCCTTTGGTGCTGACTCAGGCACAGTTGCCTTAGCACTAGCAACAGGTGAAGCGGCGATGCCAATTCCTGAGTCGGTAAAAGTAACCTTTAAAGGTAAAATGAAAGGCCACATGGATTTCCGTGATGTGGTTCACTCAACACAAGCGCAAATGCTAAAACAATTCGGTGGCGAAAACGTTTTTCAAGGCCGTGTAATCGAAGTGCATCTTGGTACCTTATTAGCTGACCAAGCCTTTACTTTTACTGACTGGTCTGCAGAGATGAAAGCAAAAGCTTCAATCTGTATCTCAGAAGACGACACCTT
Organism: Paraglaciecola sp.; assembly: GCA_034111145.1. Lineage (GTDB taxonomy): Bacteria > Pseudomonadota > Gammaproteobacteria > Enterobacterales > Alteromonadaceae > Paraglaciecola. Next base: position 33,123 of record JAWUXU010000011.1, on the reverse strand, counting down.
AGTTGGCTCATTAGAAATCGCTAAGAGCCGTATCCAAATCATGATCAATAAAGGTATGGACAACACAGCTAAAACGCTGCAAGGACTTATCGATATTGCTAACAAACGTATTGATGGTATTAAGTCAGGCGTTACACCCGCGTTAACACCAGACAACAATGCTAAATATTTCGCTGAAGTGGTGGTTGATTTAGACCTCATCGACGAACCAATGATTGCCGATCCCGACGTCAATAACGATGACGTGTCTAAGCGCTACACCCATGACGTTATTCGTCCTGTCTCTTTCTATGCTGATAAGCCAGTTGATTTAGGGTTTGTTGGCTCTTGTATGGTGCACAAGGGTGATATGCAAATCATCGCTCAAATGTTCCGTAACATTGAAAAACAAAACGGAAAAATTGAATTTAAAGCACCATTAGTCGTAGCGCCACCCACATATAACATTGTTGATGAGCTTAAAGCTGAAGGTGACTGGGAAATTCTACAGAAGTATTCTGGTTTCGAATTTGATGACGCAGCGCCAAAAAATGCTGCGCGTACTAAGTATGAAAATATCATGTATTTAGAACGCCCAGGGTGTAACTTATGTATGGGTAACCAAGAAAAAGCTGCACCTGGTGATACCGTTATTGCCACTTCAACTCGTTTGTTTCAAGGCCGTGTTGTTGCAGATTCAGCTGAGAAAAAAGGTGAATCACTACTAGGCTCTACACCTCTAGTTGTGCTTTCTTCTATGCTTGGTCGTTTCCCATCGATGGATGAATACAAGGCAGCAGTAGATGGTATTAATCTAACTGACTTTGCTCCACCTACACATGCATTAACGTCAGAGCCGGCAGCGGTTAGGATTGCAGATCCTAGCTAAGCTAGTACATTTCGTGATGTAAAGTAAAACAAGCCATGAGGCTTGTTTTACTTCTTTCAAATAACGTTTTAATCCACTAAAACAGCCCTCCTCATTTTTTGTATCCACTGTTTATTAATAACCCTTATATTCTTGCACTTAGTTGCCTAGTTTTTAACTATCTAAGGCATGTGGAATAGGCTAATGGGCTTGCCGGTTTTTGTATGTGTTTTATGCTTGAATACTAATATGAATTTTTTGGTTATTTATCATTCAGAGAATTAACAATTTTTTGATTAGAATAAACAATAAAACTTCCATTAAATGTCATGTTGTTAGGGGGCGTTGCGACTTTGTCTGCCGCGTGTTCTAAGAATAATATGTGGCAATTGGTAGGCAGTGCAATAGCCGATGGTGCCGATACCCAAGTAAAATATACTGTCCAAGAATGAAGCATTTTACTGAAGCGATGTGTGCAAGGAGATGTTCAGGATTGAGAAACCAGCGACAAAGTGATGGGCTGTTCGTGCAAAAAACTGTAATCTACGTTTCTTGTTATTATTAAGTAAACTAAATATATGTTTAAGCTTCGTTTGTCTTTTGTGGTTTTTATACTTGCCTTTATTTCTAGCCTGACTTTTGCTGATCCTACAGACTCTGTATTTCCAAACATCCAAGTGCAAGTTAAACAAAATGTCTATGGGGTAGAGTACGCCAATACGTTTGAATTGCGAGCACAAGGCTTGATGCATAGAGAAGAAATGTGTCAGAGTTGCGGCATGTTATTCAATTTCCAGCAAGTAAAACGTGCAGGCATGTGGATGAAAAATACACTTATCCCTCTTGATGTCGCTTTTATTAATCCAGATGGAAAAATCACTGATATTAAAGCCATGAAGCCTCATGATCTAAGCACTACAAGTTCATCTGAGCCAGTACTTTACGCCTGGGAGATGAATCAAGGTTGGTTTGCACAAAACGGGATCCAAGTTGGGGATACCGTGACTTTCCCACTTAAGCATGATCTATAATCAAAATTTGGGATAAATCTCAGTCTGTATGACTTTCTGCAGCTCGAAAGTGGCATGTACTAAAATAGCCAGATAAAGACGAATATACTATTCCAAAAAAACTGATCCTTTCATGAAGTTTTACTTTTTAATTATAAACAAAAACTGCTATTTTTGTGGGCCTGAATATTTATATTAATGAGTAAAGAAGTGAGTGACACCGCGATTAATAAACTGAATGTAGCCAAGTTTGGTGGCACCAGTGTGGCCAACTTTACTGCTATGCAAAACTGCGCCAAAATTATTAAAAACAACCCTAATACCAAAGTTGTGGTTGTCAGCGCATCAGCCGGTGTCACTAATCTGCTAGTAGACATAGCCCATACGGCCATGTCTAAAAAACAAATCAGACAAAAGCTAACGGAAATAGACAGTATTCAACAAGCTATTTTGCGGGCGCTAGAAAACGCCGATGCAGTAGCGCCAAAATTACAACAGTTACAACGTTCATTATCAGACTTAGCATTACATGAAGAAATGCTGCATCGCGCTGACTTAAAAGATGCTTTGTTATCTCATGGCGAAAGAATGTCTTCATTGTTGTTCAGTGCGGTTCTGTGTCAATTCGATGTGAAGGCTGAAAACTTTGATGTGCGTAATGTACTTAAAACTGACAGTGAATTTGGTCAGGCCATACCTAATCTTGAACAAATAGGCATAGCGGCTAAACAACTTATGTTGCCTGCTTTACTTGATACCGTGTTAGTTACCCAAGGGTTTGTTGGTGCAGACCAACAAGGCAATACCACTACACTTGGCCGCGGAGGCTCTGATTTTACTGCCGCTTTGTTAGCAGAAGCATTGAATGCAGGCACCTGTGAAATTTGGACTGATGTGATTGGAGTTTATACCACTGACCCTAGGATCACAAACGCTGCGCGTCCACTACCTGAACTCAGCTTTGAAGAGGCCGCCGAAATGGCAACCTTTGGTGCCAAGGTGTTACATCCTGCTACTATGGAGCCTGCACTTAGACAAAATATTAAAGTTTTTGTAGGCTCAAGTAGAGAGCCAGAAAAGGGGGGAACTTGGATAGTACGTGATTGTGCAACCGAACCTTCTTATCGGGCCATTACTCGTCGTAAAGAACAGGTGATGGTTACGGTCAAAACCCCAAAGATGATGTATGCCCAAGGTTTCCTGCAAAAAGTGTTTACCATTATTGCCGAACACAAACTCAGTGTTGATTTGATAACCACATCAGAAATTTCTGTATCTTTTACCTTAGATAATCCCGCTAACTCTGTTCTCAAACGTCTTAATCAAGAAACAATTGAGGAGTTAAGCCAGTTTTGTGATGTATTAATTGAAGAAAACTACGACCTAGTGACGGTTGTCGGTAATAACATGCACAGCGCTGCTGGGGTTTCTAGCAAAATTTTTGCAGCGGTGGCTGATTACAATTTACGGATGATTTGTTATGGGGCGAATCCCCATAACCTTTCTTTGTTGGTAAATGATACTGACAGTAAGGATGTGGTTTGCGCGCTGCATAGGTCTCTGTTTGAGTAGGGGGAGCGGAGAGTTGTTCGCTTTATGCTAAAGTAATAAGAGCATACTGGCATTCATGCCTTTTTTACACAGAACCTCTTGTGTGCGATCTACTTTTTGCCTACAGTAGTGAAAAGTAAGAGCAACACTTTACTCGATAACAATATTATCTTTCTAATCATTAGTTGAACTTAGTAAGGTACGACCAAATTATTTAGAAGCACAACTTCGCCAAACTGGATAGGTCGATAACAATGTCGTTCTTGTTAAAGGGTAACCGTGTTCCAGTACCTGGAGCATATGTTTTAAAATCTCGAAGCTCAAAACCTCAACCATCAATATCACAGAATACATAATTCCTACTTGCTTTTGAGGCGCAAGCTCAAGGAGGCTTAGAATGATAATTACAAGGTTAATCAGAATATAAAAACCAATGAAGTAACCAGCTAACAGGTCAACCTTATTGTGATGAACTTCATCGCATTTCTCTTCGAATACAAACACCAGCCATAGTAGTATTCAATCTATGGCGAAAAATTTCGCTATTTCAATAATAAAGGGTAACTAAATGAATAATAAGACCTTATCAGGGTTCATTATCTTGAGTTTTTGTATAATGCTGACGACATTCGTACAAGCTGCAGACACCAAAGAACCCGATAAAAGAGCCGAATATATTCGCTCTCATTTTGCTAAATATGAATATCAAATTCCTATGCGTGATGGAGTAAAGCTTTTTACCTCGGTTTATATCCCTTACGACAAATCATCTGAATATCCGATACTGATGCAGCGCACTCCTTACCGTGTTGCTCCTTATGGTGCAGATAAATATAAGGCAAAATTAGGGCCAAGCGAAATCTTCGAAAAAGAGGGGTTTATTTTTGTTTTTCAAGACGTACGCGGCAAATTTATGTCACAAGGTGAGTACGTCAATATGCGTCCACAAAACGCGAATGAAAAAGGTGGTAATGCCACCGACGATGCCACAGACAGCTATGACACTATCGACTGGTTGGTTAAAAACATTCCAAATAATAACGGTAAAGTTGGTATGTGGGGTACGTCTTACCCAGGTTATTATACCTCGGTAGCAGCCATCAATAGCCATAAAGCCCTTAAAGCGATATCACCTCAAGCTCCAATAGCCAACTGGTTTTATGATGATTTTCACCGTAACGGTGCATTTTCTACTCCCATGGCGTTTATTTTCTTCGATACTTTCGATAAACAGCGCGAAGGGCAGTTTGCTTATTGGCCTGAGGGCATGGACTCCATTACTCCTGATGGTTATGATTTCTTCCGTAACTTGGGCCCATTAAGCAACGTTAATAAAAATTACTTTAATGGTGAACGCCCCTTCTGGAATGAATTAACTGAACATCCAAATTACGATGAATATTGGCAGGCGCGTAATGTGTTGCAGCACCTAACCAATGTTAAACCGGCTACCTTAGTTGTTGGTGGCTGGTATGACACTGAAGACCTATATGGTCCCCTGGAAACTTATCAAACAATGTCCAAGAGTAATAAAAAGGACAATATCCATATTATTATGGGGCCTTGGTATCACGGTCAATGGAATGCAGCTGACGGTAGTAAAATGGGTGAGGCCACGTTTGGTTTTAATACCAGCGAATGGTTTCAAGAGCGGATCTTATTGCCATTTTTTAAACAAAATTTAAAAGACGCTAAAGCAGTATCATTGGCGACGGCCACGATGTTCGAAACGGGTGCTAATCGCTGGCGTGAATTTGATACTTGGCCACCGAAACAAGGCAAAGATGTTGTGCTTTATATGGGGGCTAATGAAAAATTGCTGAGTCAAAAAGAGTCTAAAGGTGGTTCGAGCGATTATATAAGCGATCCAAACAAACCCGTTCCTCACTCAGATAATATTAGTCGTGGTTGGGATCGCCCATATATGGCTGAAGATCAACGCTTTACGGCTCGTCGCTCTGATGTTTTAGTTTTTAATAATGACGTAGCAGCTGAAGATCAAACTATTGCAGGCTCCATTGATATTAATCTTTGGGTCTCCACCAATCAAAGTGCCGGCGATTTTGTGGTTAAATTAGTTGATGTATTTCCTGGCGTAGATGAAACCACCAATAAAGTGGACAAAAAAACGGGTAACCGCCATGAGTTAGTTCGTTGGGGCATTATTCGCGGGCGTTTCAGAAACAGCATGAGCATACCTGAGCCGTTTGAACCTAATAAACCGACACTGGTTAAATTTGAACTGTTGGATGTATTGCACACCATTAAACGTGGGCATAAGTTACAAATTCAGGTGCAGAGCAGCATGTTCCCGTTTATGGATATGAATCCACAAAGGTACATCGACAATATCTTTAATGCTAAACCAGAGGACTATGTCAAAGCGAAACATAAGCTTTATCATAGTGAACAATACCCAAGCTCAATAGAGTTTAAAGTGATTGCTCACTAACCAAGGTGACAATTAACGTTTGTTTATTTTTGAATAATGGCTTTTAAAGACAACACCTTAACTTTAGTAAAACAATAAACGCCTAAATTGGTGTTTATTTTTTTTAAGGTGAGAACTATATCGGATCCAATGTTGTAGTATTCTATAATAAAAAGGTCTGGGTAACTTATATACAGCTTGAGTATAAGTTGAGTATTTTATGTCTTTGATTGACGCAACTATTGCCCTCAATAATAAACCTATATTTGGGTTCAACGATAAAAATGAGGTGGTTGGGTCTTGCTTTTACCTTGCCTTAATAAAACCCTCAAAATATTTTACAATAGTGAGAATAGTGAGAATAGTGAGAATAGTGTTTATGGGCATTTATCCTTTAAACATTTGTACTACCTATTAATCCAACAGAATTATCAATCCAACAGAATTGTTATATCTCTTCAAAAAAAGCATTTTTAAGTTACTGATATCTTCCTATCAATAATGCTTGCGCAGGTCGAAAGCGGTTGCTTAAACCTGTTTGTAATAGATTATTATAACTGTTGAGGCAAAGACTGTTTTTATATTTCTGCTGCTGACAGTGGGCGGGGCTGTTTACCGTCAATGTCGGTAAATCCGTATTCTTGGGCGAGCTGTGCTGCTATAAGAGTGAGCCCAGACTTTTTCATGAGTTGACTATCAGATGCGATAGCGGCTATAGCTCGTCCTATAAACTGAGGGGATTCTGAATTGGATAGATCTAAATATTCCGCTGCCTTCATCACAGACTCGGTGCGCACTAAACCTGGATAAATAGATACCGCCGCTATGTTATATTCACGCATTTCATCGGCCATGCAGGCTACCATATGGTCTGTAGCCGCTTTTGCTGTAGAATATGCTACACCTTTATCTGTTCTTTTTGCAGCGAAGAATGAAAGGTTCACTATTAACCCTTGTTTACCCAAAATCATAAGAGGAACTGCTAAAATACTTGATGCATAATGTGCACGAATACCAGAGGCAAACATTGAATCCCAGCGGGACAATGGCTGTGTCCAAAATCCTTTTTCATTCCAGAACGCTGTACCATCTGTAAAGTGTTCATATCCGCCCCACACATTATTGACTAATATATCCAAACGATTGTGTTCTGTAGCAATGGTTTCAAACACTTTTTCCACTTCTTTATCATTTCGATGATCACATTGAATAGCAGTACATATTCCTCCGAGCTGTTTTATTTCTTCAACGGTTGTATGGATGCTGCCCTGTAATCCCGATGCTGAAGAATTTTCATCTATGGTTCTTCCTGTTATGTACACAGTGGCTCCGGCTAAACTAAGACTAATAGCGATACCTTTTCCTATGCCACGACTTGCACCAGTGACTAGGACTATTTTGCCTATTAAAGGTTTAACCAGTGTGTTCATTTATAGCTTTACTCAATTAAATTAACCAATAAATATAATATAGTACAATACAGTAGCAAGCTCTTATAGCGCCAGCAATAAGTCTAAGGTGTTATGAATGAATGGCTTCATATTCTGTATGGAAAGATCGTAAGAGTCTGATTAGGGCATGTAGTTTTCAGCTATAGTTAACTAAAAACCCATACCTAATCGAATTTGATGTGATTCTGCGGTTTTCTGTGGTTTGCTGCACTTTTATAGCACTAAGCTAAAGAGTGCAGTGGATTTTATTGGACTAGGAGCTTATGCGTCCTTGTTTTTTTCAGCTTTATTACCGGTGTTCAAAACGCCACGATTAACTTGGTCGCGCTCAATGGATTCGAATAATGCTTTGAAGTTACCTTCGCCAAAACCTTCGTCGCCTTTGCGCTGAATAAACTCGAAGAAAACTGGGCCTAATTGGGTTTCAGAAAATATTTGAAGCAGTAATCTTGGACCATCTTCTGTGGTTCCATCCATTAAAATTCCGCGTGTTTGTAGTTCATTAACAGACTCACCATGGTTAGGTAAACGACCTTCAAGCAATTCGTAATATGTTGCTGGAGGCGCTGTCATAAATGGCATGCCCATGCCTTTTAAGCGGTCCCAGCAAGCGACTAAGTCATCACAACTGAATGCAATATGTTGAATTCCTTCACCGTTGAATGCGCGTAAAAATTCTTCAATTTGACCTTTACCCCCTTCACCTTCTTCATTCAAAGGAATTCGAATTTTACCATCTGGTGCGGAGAGTGCTTTAGATGTCAAACCGGTGTATTCGCCTTTAATATCGAAGAAACGCACTTCTTGAAAGTTGAACAATGTTTGGTAAAAGTCAGCCCAATATTTCATGCGGCCGCCATAGACGTTATGTGTTAAGTGATCAATGACGTTAAAGCCAGCTCCTACTGGGTTTCGGTCAACACCATCAATGTAATCAAAGTCGATATCATAGATGGAAAGCTCATCGCCATAACGGTCAATAAGATAGATGATAGCGTTACCAATACCACGAATGGCAGGTAATCGAAGTTCCATAGGGCCTGTTTCAACAACAACAGGCTCAGCCCCCTGTGCTAACAAATGGTTATAAGACTGAACGGCATTTTTCACTCTAAAACCCATTCCACATGCAGATGGACCATGTTCGCGAGCAAAATACCATGCCGCTGATTTTGGCTCATAGTTAGCAATTAAGTTTATGCCACCTTGACGCCATAATTGTGCATCCTTGGTACGGTGATTTGCGATTTGAGTAAATCCCATCACAGTAAATACTTTCTCTAATTGCCCTTTTTCGGGAGAAGAAAATTCAATGAATTCAAATCCGTCTAAGCCAGCTGGATTTTCAAATAAGTCTGCCATTATTTACTCTCTTTAGTCATGTCTAAAACCTACAATAGGTGTGTCCTTCTTAGGACTTCTCATTCATGTCAATTGACGGTTTTTATCAATTAATTTTTAAAGCGGTTGTATCGCTAAGGTTGGGTGGTGCTAAGTGATGCATTTTAATAAAAAATGCCCAAAAAGGGCATTCTGAAGATAAGTCGAGATTGGTGTTAAAACGTGTAAGTGTAATTATTTTGATACGTAAATGTAAATATTTTGATACAAAGGTATTACTCATAGCTTGTCTTTAGTCATGTTTAAAGCCTGTACCGCAATTAAATAATAGGTTGCAAGCGAGGTATAAGCTTAAAATATTCATAGCTCAAAAACGCTACCATCCATATCAAACAGTGAAATCTCATGGGGCGAAACATAGTTTAGAGTCTCCGTTAATTTGCCAAATTAAGGGATCGTCATATGCAAGGGGTGATTAGCCGTGATTATGTTGACGAAGTTTACCGCTAGTATTTTTTGATTAGGCGCGTCTATCTCAAGTTACATTGGCTTTAGCAAAAAACTAGCTCGAACGCGGGGTCCACATTTTAAAACACGCCTTTCAATCTGCTTTTGCGAATTGTTCCCCACCATTAGGGTGAGCTATACAAATACACCTTATAAATTGTATTTGGTACAAGCCAATAAACCTTAAATACCGCATATTATTTCAATTGCATAATGCATTCTGTCTGCAAAAAGTTGAGTAGTTTTCTCATAGGATAGCAACCCACGCAAACAATGCTTTTAGGACCTTAATCAGATGCCAGCTAATAATAAATGAAAAATTAAATTAATGACTTCATCCAATAATAAAATCGAGTTGTTCAAAATTTAATGCCCAAATCTAGTTTGTTAATCTTATTTTAATGTTTGCGTAAAGTCTTTTTTAGGTTGTTTCTTTATGATGAATCAAGTGGTTTTTTATTGTTGGAGGTAAATTATGGAAAGAAGTATTCTCAGGTTCATTGCACTCGTTTCGCTAACTATTACTCAATACACTGCAGCATTTGAACAGGGTGATGTTATCTTAGCCTCTCTTATTCCCAGCGATTCCTTATCAAATACCAGAGTAGGAAATGAACCATCAGCAGATGTGTTGGTAGATAACAAAAATCGCTTAGGACTTTATATTGCACACTTCTTAACAGACAACATTAATATTGAATTATTGGCTTCCAACCCATTTAAACATGATGTTAATTTTGGTCCGATTAGTCCACTCGTTATAGGTGATAAATTAGGTGAACTCACACACATACCCCCAACAGCAACAGTCAACTATGATTTTAATGACGCTTCAAACAACATTCAGTCATATGTTGGAGTAGGTGTAAATTACACTACATCCATCGATGAACAATCCACCTCAGCAGATGAGGCTGAAGGGCTAGATGAGTTATATTTAGGTGACTTTTCCACATTAGCTGCTGAGGAAGAGGACTATGTACCCAATGATGAGTGGTTTGTAAACGGTTCGATGCGCTGGGTAAATATTGATGCAGAAGCATCATTTAAACGCAGTGGAGCACAAGGCTCAGTAAACGATATCGATATCGATATCGATATTGATATTGATCCTTCAGAATATGCAGTGACTTTAGATTACCATTTTTAACATTTCAATTTGTTAATCCAACGTTTTATTGAACAGTAAATACATAAAAATAAGTATTGGTATATGTTTAACACAAAGAACGTATTGGCTTTACCCTTAACCAGGACATTGATATTTACAACATTTCTAGTGACACTTTAATTGCGAAAGCAGTCAGTGATAGGGCAGTCAGTGATAGTGTAGTTTAGAAATTGTGAGCAGCCTTCTAAATTAATAACTTCTGTCATTATTCTGGCATTATTCTGGTATTCAATCTCCCAGTGATATCGATCAAGACTATGGTTTGAAAGAATGTGATTTTTAATAGTGAAAAAACGTAACAAGAATAATTTGTGTAACCTTTACCATCATCTACCTTCATCAAAATCATCAACTTAGTAGTATTATATTAATATGTTTAATAAAATCACAATCATGTTGCACGTCACTTGGTGATGAGGCATGAATCTTTGTCTGCAATAACTAATCTGGCTTATGAAAGATTAAGTTTGGTTGAGTAATCCTAGCCTATATCCATTTCCTCGCAATGTTTGAATAGTGATATCTGGATCTCCCTCCAATTTGCGTCTCAAACGGCTTATATAAACGTCCACAATGTTGGTCTGAGGATCACTTTTGGTTTGCCAAACTCGGCTTAAAATCCGTTCTCTAGATAATACCTTTTTCTGGTTTTCCGTTAGGTAAACCAATAATTCGAACTCTATTTTTGTCAGCGAAATCTCAATTCCATTTATCTGTGCAATGCGTTCATCCATGGCTAATTCCAAAGTGCCAATGCTTAAAACATGTCTAGCTGATGATTTTTCTGGCTTATCTAGACGTCTCTGCAGGGCGGCAATGCGCGCTAATAACTCATCAAAATCAAAAGGTTTGCATAAATAATCATCCGCGCCTTTTTGTAGTCCCTTTATTCGCTCGCTGACGTCATCTAATGCAGTTAACATTAAGATCATCGGGGGTGAGGGTAGTTCTTTTATCGCTTCAACAATGGTTAAACTATCTTCAAAACCAAAGAGTCGGTCTAGCACCACGATTTCAGGCGCGTTCTTGTTGATATAAGGCAATACTTCATGCAAGCGGCTTATGGTTGAACATTCATATCCTTCTGCCCGTAATCCACGTTCTAAAAAATTCAATAAGGGTTTTTCATCATCGGCTAATAGAATATTCACTTGGCTTGTTCTCTGGGTAATGTAATTGAAAAAGTTGAGCCTTCGCCCTGAACGGACTCCACAGTTATTTGTCCACCGTGTGCTTCTATGATCGCCTTAGCAATGGGTAAGCCTAATCCAAGGCCTTCATTATGTTTGCTGAAACGCACAAAACGTTCAAATATGTTTTCAATTTCAGTGGCTGAAATACCTTTTCCTAAGTCTTTTACAGAAACGGTAATAAAATCGTTGCTCTGTTTTATACTAACCTCTATGGGTAAACCTGATGGTGAATATTTCGTCGCATTATCTAGTAAAATAGATAATACCTGTTGAATGCGAGGCGTATCGATGGTCACTACTATTGATTCAGAGGTTAAGTCTGTAACCAGACAAATATTGCGCTCTGCATGATGCCTTTGCCATTTTAATACTTCAGTATTTAATAAAGGTTTGATTTCGGTAGAACTCACTTCTAGATTCAATTGGTTCATTTCGGCCCGCGTCAACAACAGTAAATCATCTACTAATCTACTCAGGTTGACTGATTGTTCCAATATAGCTTTGAGTGTTGCTTGGTAATCTTCATCGCAAGCTGATTTAAGCCTTAGGGTGACTTGTGCTTCTCCTCGAATAATAGTCAATGGTGTCCTAAGTTCATGAGACACATCTGCTATAAACTGGCGACGTCGGGAGTCTATCTTTGTGAGTTGTAAGTTGGCATTAGTGAGTTCACTAGTGCGCTTTACCACTGTAAATTCTAGATGTTTTCTTGATTTTGTCTCATTCGCTTTGTGCTCCTGGAGCTGAGCAGCGAGTTGATTAATGGATACCACAAGCTCTTGGAACTCATCGTCTAACTGTTCTGAAATAGGCTGTTGATATTGTCCCGATGCAATTGCATTTGTCGCATTCCTGATGAGTATTAGGGGTTGGTAAAGCTGATTGAACAACCAATAACAACCATAAACAATTAATGGTAAAGACAACGCACCAAGTCCCATATTAAACCACACCATAGCGGTATTAAGCATATCGATTTTGGCATTTATTGCGGCAACGACTCGACTTTGGCGTGACGCCGCTGAGTTTATTGCTTCCCTAAATTGGTCGTCAATAGTGACTTCAAGCAGTCTACGCAGTCTTTCTTGTTTATTAAGAGGCGCATTGCTCATACTCACCACCACTAATTTAAACTCATTAATGATTTCAACTAAGAGTAGCTCTAGTTCTTCGGTGTCTTCGACACTGCCTTGAGTAAAATTTTCACCAAGTGCGTCACGTTGCTCTAACTCTAATTTTCTGATGTTAGTTAATGATTGGTCGATCAAAGTTTGTTTCTTGAAAACATTTGATTGATTGGCATTCTGACCTAATATGACGCCATCAGTGAGTTGTTTAAATAATCCGTAGGAAGTACTTGAAAGCTTAAGGTGCTCAACCAATAATGATTGAGCAATAGTGCTTTGTTTAAGGTTTTCTCGCGTCAAATGAGCAGAGATGGCCGTACAAGTTAATGCCAGTAGCAATATGAAGGCGGTGGTTAGCCCAAAATAAAAAAGTTTCTGTTTATACATGTATTGGTTGACTCAATGATAATGAAAGCGTGAGCATGATAATTGGTCTAAACGCACTAGTTACAATTTATGTTGAGTTTTAGACCAATTCATAAATGATTTGTTAAACCAAACACGGTGTCTGGATATTAAGCAGAAAAGGCATTAATCAATGGTGTGAGATGTGTCTCAAAATTTTTCCATTGTTGTCTTGCTGCTGAATTAATGGGTTGTCGAACTTGCTCTGAACTAGGTGTTTTTATCGTACGTTTAGTCTTATAAAAATGCAAACAAGATGATTCAAAAGGTAGCTGACAAAAATCTAATAACCGCCTGACTTGATTCTCTAGATCATCTATTACATCTTCGTGCTGCACTTTCAATACAAACCCCGGTAATACGGCATCCCAGTGTGTCATTAAAGATTGGTATGATTGATAGTAGTGGACGAGGTTGTCTAGATCGTAAGAAAATTCCTGCCCTTCAGCAAATAACTGTTTATAACCACTGAAGCAACAAGCCATAGGGTCGCGTCTAGCATCAATTATTTTGGCATTGGGTAACATGGTTTTGATCAAGCCGATGTGCATAAAGTTGTTTGGCATTTTATCTATGAAAAAGGCTGCGCCATCCCGATAACAAGCTGTTTCTTCAATAAATTTTTTACCAAAACGTGCGAAGTACTCATTATCTATCTCATTAACAACCTTTGGATAGCCGCTCTTATTACCGCTTAATCTTGCGGCCAAGCCAAGAACATTATGTAACTCCATAGTGCCGTCCACTTGCGAATGAGATGCGAGTATCTGTTCAAGTAATGTTGACCCCGATCTAGGAAGACCTACTATAAAAATTGGGTCAGGGGTTTTATCACCATCTTCTTTATGAGCTTTGAAAAAATCTGCAGTGAATACCGATTTTTGAGCTTCAACTTGTTCCCTCAATCTTGCTTGCGAGTAATGGTTGCGTTGATTTTTTAAAATATTGCCATTTTTGTAATGATTAAAAGCGCTATCGAACTGTTTACGGTCTTCATAGGCCTTAGCCAAAGCGAATTCAAGATGGGCTTTATCGTCTTGTTCAATATCGATTTTATCCAATTGGGTCTGCATTAGAGCTAGTTCGCTATTGGTAAATCTATAGGTTTTAGTATTGGCCAAGCTCCAATAGGCATCACCGAAGTCAGGGCGAATTTTGTAAGCTTGTTGATAAGCGGCGACAGCCTGTTTAATGTTGCCATTTGCTTTGTGAGCATGCCCAAGTAGAAGCTGTATTCCGGGACGATCGTCGCGCTCGCTTATGATTTGTTTAAAAAGGGTGATGGCTTGTTCAACTTCACCAATGCCGACCATTGCGCTGGCCTTTGCTGCTAGATATTGGTGATTCTTAGGATGCTTTTTTAGTAAAATTTCGGCCTGTAGTTTGGCTTGGCCAAACTTACCTAATTTAGATAATAATTGCACGAATTCGGTTCTTGCGGCTTCATGTGTTGGGTGTATTTCAACACAGCTTTCTAATAAGAATTCTGCTTCATGGTAGAGTTTTAATTTGATACCGACTTCAGCCAGTAACAGCATGGCTTCAACGTTATGTTTGTTATTTTGTAAAAAACGCCTACATACGGTGTCTGCGATACCTAACTTTCCCTCATGCATGAGATCTCGAGCGCCACGGATTTCTAAAGGTAATTGTGTGAGGAATTCGATCCGTTTAGCCGCAAACTTTTGCCCTTCAGCATGGTTTAGCTCACCGTACAGAGGCGCTAACTTTTGCCAACTAGATAGTAATGCGGGATTAAGGCGTGTGGCTCTGGCAAATGCTGTTGCTGCCCTAGGTTTGTTGCCTTTAACCAGACATAGATAACCATTTTCTTGGTGGGCCCGCGCATGATTAGGGTCTGCAGTTATCAGCATATTAACGGTGGTAGACGCATCATTTATTAGCCCTTTTGTGCGCTGGGCAACGGCTAAAAGGTATAATACCTCTACTTTTTCTTCAGCGTTGTCTTGGCCGTCTAATAATTGCTGCGAAAGTGAGATGGCATTGTCAGTATCGCCTGATTGTAGTGCACGTTTGATATCGTCAATCTTAATGCGGTTTTTGCTGCCGTGTTTATCGACGTTTTCTACCACGTGTTAGCTCCAAATGATTTAATTTTCTAATGCGGGCGATTATAAGCTACTGCACGATTTTACAATACATAAAATAAAGGCAAGCTAGACGCTTGCCTTTATTGGGGAGTGTTGACCTTTCATGTGTTGTATATATGAAATGCCAATATGACCCGACTTCAAGTTTGCCTTATTCGAAATCGTAAGACATTCTTACCCCAATTGTGCGAGGACGATTAGTCACAACCTTTGGCGTAAATTGCTGTGTATCTATATAAAGTACAGCACTTTCGTCTGTAACATTATCTACATAAAGCTCTAATTTCCAGTCATCTTTAGTGATGCCAATCGATACATTCGCAATTGCGTAGGCCTCCTGAATATAACGACCACCCTGGAATGTTTCACCATTAGTGTCTGCATAAGTCACGCCATCAAAAACTGCAGACTCAGTTTGAATGGGTAATCCAGAGCCTACACCATAAATCAATCTAGTGGCGTCTTCAGTCACAAAGGCATCCATCGTCATACCAGCTAAACGGTCGCCCGTATAGCTAATAGACCCATTTAAATAACCTTCGTAACCGTCTTCAAGTTCGAAGAAATAACGTGCGCGAATATTACCCGAAAAATCAGCTGAATAGGGTAGTTGTGCACCTACTCCTGGCGCAATACCACCAAGTTCGGCATTAACACGAGTTAACTCTGTATCTAAAAAGCTAAAGGCCGCATTGATAACCAGATTGTCGGTTGCTAACCATGTGATGTCGGCATCTAGCCCTCTTATCTCAGCATCTCCAACATTATCAGTAAATACTAAAAAGCTGATGTTAGTCGGGTCAAAACGTGAAGTTTGTAAATCGGTAATTTCAGAGTAATAGGCCGTAGCATTGACGCGTAAAATGCCATCTAAAAAGTCACCTTTCATGCCTAATTCGAAGTTATCAAGGCTATCGGTAGTAGAATAAGCGGGTATTCTGAAACCTTCAAACGCACCAGTTTGATTAGTCGCAAGGTCACCACCTTGACGGTTAGTCACTGGAGGTCTAAAACCTTCTGAGTACGTGGTGAATAAAAGTATGTCGTTATTCACCTGGTAATCTAACGAAGCCTTAAAGATAGTATCATTAACTGTTAATGTGCCGCTATCATCTAATAAACTTACGTCCAACTCGCCGCTTGCAATAGCTGCTTGAAGTACCCCTGGGTCATCTCCCGTTGCCAAGTCCAATTCTGCAGGGTCTTGAGAACCAAAGGCGCGAATTCTGCGAGTAACATCAGTGCTTGTTGTTGAGCCTTGAAATATGTCGTCAATTTGATACCAACGTGCGCCGAAGGTAGCTGTTAGCTTATCGGTAATATCGTATTCAGCCTGTCCAAATACTGCAATTTGTTCGATGGTGTGAGTGACGTCATTAACAAAGCTGATCCCTGACTCGAACGGTCCACCGTTAGAATTAATTCCTTCAGAGCCTGGTAGAGATTTACCTAAATCACTAAACAAGCTTAAATCTGTATTGGCAATTTTGAATTGACCAACGGTTTCAAGCACTTGTTCGTCATAGAAAATACCAGCCGTCAAACGGAACGCGTTGTCAACATCGGTGTTAAAACGCAGTTCATGTGTTACGCGGGAGGTATCTGTTTGTTCTTTATAATATTTAGTTGGGTCTAGACAGCGTTCATCTTCAGCGGCAACAGGGCCATTATTAAAGTTACCATAGCTGCATACATAATAGGCTGAGAATAAACCGCCATTAGTATAACCGGTGTAATCGATAGTAGAGTTGATTTCACGGTCTAAATAACCTCCTGTATAAACCACTTCTAGCTTATCTAAACGTCCCTCTAAAGTCCAAGTCGTAAGACCAAACTCATCGTCATTGTCTTCAGGTGTAAAACGGTTAACAGAGCTTGTACCCTCAAGATTAGGATCGTAAGAAAAAACGCCTTCTGTTTCAAGAGATTGGGCGGTATGTTGCACCAATAATGACCAATCATCGTTGATTAAATACGACATACCCAATCTAACACCTGCGTAAATTGCATCGTTAGTATCATCTTCCACTAAGCTGCCATTTTCAGGTGACACAACAGGAGTATTTTGTGGATCGCTAAGAGGGCCACCAGATATTCTATCAATAACAACGGCGCTACCTCTATATCCACCTTGGCCAGGTACATTTAGGATATTATCAATCCATCCACCTTGTTTGTCATTGTAAGCTACAAAGCGCAGTGCCAATTTATCGGTAGGAGCAATGTTCATAAAAGTTTGCACGGAGTTGCTCATTTCGCCGCCTTTAGTACTACCAAAGTTCACATCTACTCCGGCTGAAAAACCAGAGTGATCAGGTTTTTTAGTGATCATGCGCACTGTACCTGACTGTGAACTTGCGCCAAACAAGGTACCTTGTGGACCCGGTAGCACTTCGACTCGTTCCATATCTGCCGCGTAAACATCTAAGTTTCGGCCTTGCATGGAAACAGGTTGTTCATCGAGATAAAAAGCAACAGACGGCTGTAACGCCTGTACTGAAGAGACCGCGATGTTTGTTTGTGAGGTGGCGGCACCGCGGATATAAATTTCGTTTTGACCGGGTCCAGTGCCTTGGAAAACAACGTTAGGTAGAAATTCTACGTAGTCGCCAAAACTTTCAATACCCAAGTCTTCTAACATATCACCATTTAAAGCTGAAACAGACACTGGTATGTCCTGTATCGATTCGGTTCTTTTAGTGGCGGTGACTTGAATGGTTTCTATTTGTGCTTTTGCTGTTTTTTCTTGTGCTATTGCAGGATTAAGAGCAAGTGCTGTGACTATGGCACAACTTATTTTTGTTTTGTTCATGTATGAGACCCTTTTTGACTTTTGAATGCACTGCCGAGGGGTGATACTTATATTAATACTAGACCCAATGCTTACAATATTTAATTTCAGTACGAATTTTAAAAAAGGTGGCAAATCATATTATAACAGACTTATGCGTCCATTTCTAAAGTCTTTCCTAGGAGGTCTAAAATTGGATAGAAATTTAATGCGTAGCACTCTAATTATATTGCAAGTTTAAAAGAATCTTGGGATAGGTTATATTGCATTTCATTAGACAATAATAAAGACGACCCTAAGTGGCTTTAAACCAAATAAATCTTCATCTCAATCGCCCTGTTTTTTATCTTTCCTCGCTATCTATTTTAGTTTTGGTTTTATTTTCATTGATAGCGCCACAAACAGCTGATGTTTTTTTTACTGACTTACAAAAAACTATTGTTGAAAATGGCAGTTGGTTTTACATAGTATCGGTGGCGATCATTCTTCTCACTGTACTGTATGTAGGTTTCTCTAGTTTTGGTGAAATACGCCTTGGCCCAGACCACTGCAAGCCTGAATTCTCCTTACCCAGTTGGCTCTCGATGTTGTTTGCTGCAGGTATGGGCATTGGATTAATGTTCTTCGGTGTAGCCGAACCTGTGATGCATTTTTTATCCCCGCCGACTGCAACACAAGGCACAACTGAAGCTGTTAAAGAAGCAATGAAAATGACCTTCTTTCACTGGGGTCTTCATGCTTGGGCAATCTATGCAGTAGTCGGATTAATATTAGCCTATTTTAGCTTTAGGCTAAATTTACCCCTCACATTACGCTCCGCTTTGTATCCCATGATTGGCGACCGTATTTATGGCTGGGCTGGTCATACAGTGGATATTCTTGCTGTGGTGAGCACTGTTTTTGGTATAGCGACATCCCTAGGCTTGGGTGCTGCACAGATCAACTCGGGCCTAAACTATTTGTTTGGCTTAGAAGAGTCGATACCGGTTCAAATTTACTTGATGATAGGTATTATCGCTGTTGCCATTGTCTCAGTTGCTACTGGTTTAGATAAGGGCATACGTCGCTTGTCAGAATTAAATATGATTTTGGCTATTGCATTACTGTTATTCATTCTAATTTTAGGACCCACTGTATTTTTGCTTGCCGCTTATGTACAAAATACTGGGGCGTACTTGTCCGATATTGTGCGTAATACTTTTAATTTATTTGCTTACGATAAAACGGATTGGATTGGTGGATGGACAATTTTTTATTGGGGCTGGTGGCTTGCTTGGGCGCCTTTTGTTGGACTATTTATCGCCCGCATATCACGTGGTAGGACAATCCGCGAATTTGTGATTGGTGTTCTAGTGATCCCCACTGCATTTACGTTATTTTGGATGACAGTGTTTGGTAATTCTGCGATAGATCTCATTTATACTCAGGGTGTAGATAAGTTAGGCGAGATGGTCAGCACTAATGCGCCTGTTGCACTGTTTGTGTTTTTAGAAAACTTTCCATTTCAAGGGTTACTAAGTTTTATCGCCACCTTGATGGTAGTGGTGTTCTTTGTCACATCATGCGATTCAGGGGCGATGGTAGTTGATATGCTCTGCTCCCATGGTAGAAATGATACACCGGTTTGGCAACGTATTTATTGGGCTGTAGGTGTAGGTCTTGTTGCCGCAATATTACTGACTGCAGGCGGGTTAAATGCTCTGCAAACAATGACTATTGCTACGGCTCTACCCTTTTCCATTATTTTGCTGCTTTCGTTGGTGGGGCTTATGAAAGCGTTACGTGTCGAAACCCATAAAAAGGCGAGTCTGGCAATGAACTTGCACCCTCATCCATCTACAACTGATAGTGGTTGGGAACAGCGACTATCCACCATTATACAATTTCCTAACAAAGCAGGCGTCACACAGTTTATTGGCACTACTGCCAGACCTGCTATGGAGAAAGTCAGTATAGAATTGGCTAATAACCAAGTCGAATCCGAAATAGTGAATGAATCAGGTATGTTGAGTTTGAATGTTCAACATGGCAGTGAGCATTCTTTTGTCTACGGAGTGAAGTGTGAAAAATACCTGCAACCCAGTTTTTCTCCGGATAACGAAGAATCACTTCACAGTTCCGATGAGCATACTTATTATCGTGCAGAGGTACATCTGGCTGAGGGTGGTCAAGATTACGATATTATGGGCTGGTCGAAACAAGCGGTTATTAATGACGTGATTGACCAATATCATAAACATCAGCACTTTCTGCATCTACTACGTTGATATTTTATAGTAACTAACAGAGGGATTTAGTTCCTCTGTTAACCCAGTGAGCGCTTCAGTAAGATACAAAAACGTATCAAATTCTGAGTGTCTTATCAGCTTATATCTAGACCAGCAAAACGAAAGTATAAATGTATGAATGAATTCGCCAAAAATCACTTCTTCTTCAATATCCTCGGTAACGTATTCATAAAGAACTGTTTTTTGCTAACCAGATGTTAGCCTTAAGAGATTGACCTTCTATTTCTAATAAAGTATGTTCCATTTATTTGTCTTACACGCATACCTCTGTGTAAGCTAAGTCATTGAATAAAAATATAATATTGATCAAAGATAACGTGAGGGACGAATGACAAAAGTTGATTTAGTCAAAATATTCAACCAGCAGCCCTTTGGCATTGCAGAACTTACTCCTTTGGAAGGTAAATATCTTTTTTTTAATGAACAGGAGTGTGTCCTCAGAGCACTATCTTTCAGTGAAATGCAATCAGTTTCGATATTTGACCTGTTTTTTGAGGAAGAAAGCGTAAAACTGAGAATGATTTTTGAAAAGTGTGCGGTATCTTCTGAAGGTCAAGAATACTTTTTTAAATATACGATGAACAAGCGCACGCTTCAAATGAGGCTGGTTAAAAGTGATAGTGGAAACATTATTAGCTCACTCACAGATATTACCCATCTTTACCACTTAGAAGGACAGCAGTTAATATATAAGGAAAACGTTAAATGTTTGAGCGATGCTGTTACTGGAGCAAACATTGGTTGCTGGGATTATTATCCTCAAGAAGATCGCATCATTGCTAATGAGACATGGGTCACTCAAAAAAAATATAAAGATGAAGACTTCAGAGCAAATGCTGAATTGTTCTCAGATGTGATTGATGGACTGACAACGTGGGCATCTATTGTTCATCCTGATGACTTAGAAGCAACAAATCAACTTATTGAAAAACACTTAAATGGAGAAACTGAGGTTTACGATGCTAAGTTTCGAGTGAAGTGTGGGGACAATAAGTGGAGATGGATACACGATATAGGCAGAGTTTTTCTGCGTGATATAGATGGTACCGCTATTCGAATGAATGGGGTTCATATCGATATCACTGAACGTAAACAAGCCGAGTTACTCGAAAAATCACGTACTCATGTATTAGAACTAATTATGAGTGGCGAACCGTTGTTCGTTATTCTGGATGCCATTGTGGGCGTTGTTGAGCAAGATAACCCAGCTATGCGGTGTAGTATTTTATTACTAGACGATGCAGGTAAAAAACTATTAATTGGCACAGCATCCAGTCTTCCTGACTTTTATAACGAAGGCATTCATGGCATGGAGATTGGGTTGGGTTGCGGCTCTTGCGGAACCGCAGCCTTTACTAATGAACGTGTCATTGTTGATGATATTCAGACCCATCCTTACTGGGTACTCTTTAAAGATCTAGCAAGTAGAGCGGGGCTAGGTGCATGTTGGTCAGAACCAATACGATCTACAAAAGGCGAAGTGCTTGGCACTTTCGCCATCTATCATCAAGACATAAATCATCCATCAGAAGCTGATCTTGCAGTCATTGAACAAACAGCGAGTTTGGCAAGTCTTGCCATTGAAAAAAAACAAGCCGAAGAAAAGTTAAAACGCGCAGCCAGTGTTTTTACCCATGCCCATGAAGGGATCATGATAACCGATGCCTCTGGCATTATTACTGAAGTTAACGATGCTTTTAGCTACATTACTGGTTACACTTCTGGGGAAGTGCTGGGGAAACGCCCCAAAATGCTTCAATCTGAGCATTATTCGTCAGAATATTATGCAGAAATGTGGTCTGAGACAACAGTCAAAGGCCATTGGCATGGCGAGGTGTGGAGCCGCCGTAAAAATGGTACAGACTATCCTATAATGCTCACCACCAGCGCCGTGAAGGATTCTGCCGGTCTTGTGCAACATTATGTTTCGTTATGCACTGATATTTCACTAATGAAAGAGCATCACGGACAACTTGAACGTATGGCTCATTTCGACGCACTGACTAATTTGCCTAACCGCGTATTACTGGCTGATCGCCTAAGTCAATCTATGGTGCAGTGTCAACGACGCAATAACTCATTAGCCGTTGCATTTATGGACTTAGATGGCTTCAAAGCCGTCAATGACCTTTACGGCCATAATGTGGGGGACAAACTACTCATTGAAGTAGCACAACGTATGCAGGCGGCGTTGCGTGAAGGTGATACCCTAGCACGTATTGGTGGTGATGAATTTATCGCTGTAATGGTTGGTTTGCAGAACATAGAAGATAGTCAATCGGTATTAAAACGGCTATTAATGGCCGCTGCTGCCCCTTTTACTGTGGGTGATAATGTCATGCAAGTTTCAGCGAGTATTGGTGTCACCTTTTATCCACAAGACAATGTAGACGCAGACCTACTGATGCGTCACGCCGACCAAGCGATGTATGTCGCTAAGCAAGCAGGTAAAAACCGTTATCACTTTTTCGACACCGTACAAGATGATGCAATAAAGACTCAAGGGCAAAGTATAGGCGATATTCGTTTAGCGTTGAATAGACGTGAATTTGTGCTGCACTATCAACCCAAAGTGAATATGCAGACTGGCGAGGTGGTAGGTGTAGAAGCTTTAATTCGCTGGCAGCATCCTGTACGCGGTTTAGTTACACCTTTAGAGTTTTTACCAGTGATAGAAGGTCATGTCGTTAGTTTGGAATTGGGTGAATGGGTCATAGACACAGCATTGGGTCAAATAAGCCGATGGAAAAATATGGGAGTAAATATGCCTATCAGTGTCAATATTAGTGCATATCAATTGCAACAAAATAATTTCACAACACGTTTAGCGACATTTTTGGCCGCTCATCCTGACGTAACACCACACTTTTTAGAACTGGAAATAGTAGAAACCAGTTTGTTAAGTAACATCAGCGGAGTGTCTGCAACCATGAATGCATGCCATGACCTGGGAGTACGTTTTGCCTTAGATGACTTTGGTACTGGGTATTCATCACTCACTTATCTTAGACGCTTGCCAGTGCACTTGATTAAAATCGACCAGAGCTTCGTGCGAGATATGCTAGAAGATGCCGAAGATTTAGCGATTGTTGAAGGAGTTGTAGGATTAGCCAAGGCATTTCGCCGTGATGTGATTGCTGAAGGAGTAGAAACGACTTCTCATGGTGAAGCATTGTTGCAAATGGGTTGTATGTTGGCGCAAGGTTATGGCATCGCTAGGCCAATGCCTGCAGGTGATATTCCTGAATGGATTTCTAGCTGGGAAGCTGATGATCCTTGGCAGGCAGAGTGTTAATTAGGCTAAGTAACTTAACCGATAAATTTCAAATATAAGGCTTACAGCATTCGTTTACAAAGGAAGTCGGTACTCTGGGCTAAAAATGAAGACTGCTGCTAGAGCTTAACATTATAAAGTCCCGATGTAAGTCAAAGTACGACTGACCGCTTTGGGTTTAAATCATCTGTTAAGTTAATTAGAGAAAATAAACCGCTGGTCGTTGCGGTTTCAAAAATTTAATTCGATTGAACTCATTTGAACCCACTTGAACTAATTAGTTGAATTTAAGCTTCATAAAACTTACAACAGATCATAACTATGAAAAATGCTTCTTTTAACAATTAGTGAGTACACTGTTGTTAAAAGATAAGTTGTTGTTAAAGTGTAAGTTGTTATCAAAAAACAAGTTGAATTCAAATTGAGTCAAAGGAGAGCTAAATGTTTAGTCACGTGATGTTGGGTGCTAACGATATACAAGAATCGAAGAAATTCTACGATGCCATACTAGGTGCTTTGGGATACGAAGAAGGGACAATTGATCCTAAGGGTCGTTGTTTCTATTTTACTAAAACAGGTATTTTGGGCTTAAGTGTGCCAATTGATGGTGAACCTGCAAGTCACGGCAATGGCAGTACGCTGGGTTTTGCAGTTGAAACTACAGAGTTAGGAGATGCATGGCATGCAGCAGGTTTAGCAAATGGCGGCGTAGCTTGTGAAGACGCTCCCGGTGTGCGTGATGGCGGTGCGATGCAGCTATATTTAGCTTATCTTCGGGATCCTGCGGGCAATAAAATCTGTGCAATGAAGCGCATGCTCTAAGTATTTTAAAAAAACGCAGTTAATATCAGAATATGTCATATATAAGGGGGTAAACGTTATGGCTGGTTCCTCCAGCCATATGTTCTAAATCATCTTTGCTGAGGCTTTGTTTGGAAAGCGCCTAACACCCAATATTAATAATCCAGCGCCTAGATACATGGCTAAGCCATATACGCCTGCTGCAATGGCATAATCGGGACGGTTTAAAAAGGTGATGGCGATAAGCATGGCCATAGAGCTATTTTGTACACCCACTTCAATACCCAAGGTCACAGCATCGCGTTTGACTAGTTTGAATATGAGTCCTAGCAGCAACCCAGTAAAGATAGCCAAGAAATTCAATGATATGGAAGCCTCAGAGACTAATACAAAAGACT
Source organism: Paraglaciecola sp. (assembly GCA_034111145.1). Classification (GTDB taxonomy): domain Bacteria; phylum Pseudomonadota; class Gammaproteobacteria; order Enterobacterales; family Alteromonadaceae; genus Paraglaciecola. The sequence continues at coordinate 8,426 of JAWUXU010000011.1, read as the reverse complement.
CAAGTAAATTTTCACGTTCTTGATAGGTTATGGCAGCTATCATAAAAATTAAAAATGCAGTGGAGAGGCGCCTAAAAAAGGCCTCGCTGCGTATCGCAAAATCAGCAAATTTGTGCCTTATCAATATACCGACAAGTACCGGTATTAATGTAATAAAAATAAGGCCTAATGTAGTACTCAACAGAGAAAATGGTTCAGTAGGTGTGTCGTTAAACTGCTCGATTGCAAAACGAATAATAAGGGGGGTAGTGACCACACATATTAGGGTAGTGATTGCCGTTAAACTGACTGAAAGGGCTAAATTAGCTCTGGCTAACTGACTGATAATATTTGAGCTAATACCACCTGGGCAGGCAGCAAGTATCATGATGCCTACTGCTAAATGTTCAGGTAAATTAAAGAATACAGCGATACCGTATGCGAGCAAGGGTAAAATCAATAACTGGCCAAATAAACCTATCGCGACGGGTTTAGGTTCTTTGCTGAGTTCTAAAAAGTCTTGCTTAGTTAGGCTTAAACCCATGCCAAACATAATAACTGCCAACACAAGAGGCAGAATGATTTGGGTTAAAAACGAATCAGTCATTGTAAAGCTGTTCCTAATTAAAATTTAAAAGCTTTAAACCACAAATATTACAGGGTGGCGTTTACCAAAAAAAGCAAAGTCCCTCAGACCTAACTTTGCACCGCTGTATAGTATTTGCAATAGATATACCTTTAAATTAACTCATTTTAGCTAACAGACTTAATGGCGCTATTCGCGCTATGTAACTAAATAAGGTCCACGGCCATCCAGGCACAAAACTACTGGCTACTTCTTTTTCAATATCTTTGACCATGGCTTTACACCCTGTTTCTAAGTCTACGATAAAAGGGACCGTTTTTACTTTTTCGTTGATCTCAGTGCGAATAAAACCTGGATGAATAGTGGTAACTTTAATGGGGGTATTGAGTACATCAATACGAATACCCTCGCTAAGGGAAGTTAATGCAGCTTTGGTGGCAGCGTATACTGTCATAGCTCTACGTGCACCCCTTACTGCACTGACCGAGGATATAGTGACTAAATGGCCTGTGTTTTGGCTTCGAAATATTTCCATGGCTGCTTCACATTGGGCCAAGGCTGAAACAAAGTTTGTTATTGCGGTTTGTTTGTTCGCTTTAAAATATCCTGTGCCCAATGAGGCACCTTTGCCCATTCCTGCATTCACTATAACGCGGTCAAGACTGCCTAAATCTTCAGCAAAGGCCTTGATTATTTCAAACACTTGGTCGTGGTCGTTGACATCTAATGAACGAATAAAAACTTTTATATCGGGGTTAATGGTTAACAATTCTTGTTTAAGTGCCTCTAAGTTTTCCATTCTGCGTGCGCATAAAGCTAAGTTCCGCCCCTTCTTGGCAAACTCAATAGCCATGCCTTTACCCAAACCTGAGCTAGCACCAGTAATTAAAATGTTTTGTCTGATCATTGTTTGGTTTCCATGTTGTATTTTGGGTTTTTATTTTTGAGTTACGAACTGGAATAAACCTTAGACCTCAGGCATCGCTTCTTGGTTTAAAGTTTTTAAGCTGTTTTTTCATCATAGCTAAATAGCGCATTGGCGTTAACCAACGTTTCATGCGAAAGGCTGAACGTCCATCTTTATGAGTGATCGTCATAAACTTGAGATTTTCACTATCTTGATAAATAACTTCGGCTACCTGAGCTGCGGTGATATGGGAATAACTATGTAGCATTTTACTCACAAGTTTTGCCACACCTGGTTGTTTACTGCGCATTGTCTCGTCTAAATTTGTTGAGAAAAATCCCGGGCAAGCGACACTAACGTGTATGTTATTGTCTGCTAATTCAAGGTGCATTGTTTCAGAAAAACTGACCACTGCAGCTTTACTGACATTGTAGCTGCCCATAAATGGCGCAGGGGTGATACCAGCTTGAGACGCAATGTTGACTATTTTTCCACCACCGTGTTGTTTCATAAAAGGTACAAAAGCACGACACATACGCACCATGCCTAGTACATTAATATTGAATACCCACTCCCACTGTTCGATATCTTCAAATTCCAAAGCGCCACCTGTCGCAACACCTGCATTGTTGACTAACACATCAACCTTGTCCCAACGGGATTGCAGTTGTTGTTTCAGTATTTCAATGTCAGCCTCTTTGGTGATATCGCAAGACAAAAAAAATGCTTTAGCGCCTGATCGAGTCATAGCTGCAACCACATTATTACCTCGCTCTGAATTAAGATCAGCAATACACACCTCAAAATTCTGCTTGGCGTAATGCAATGCCAGCGCTTCACCTAAACCTGAAGCGCCACCTGTAATTAATACATTTTTACTCATTGATATTTCTTTAACTCTAATCGGGCAACCATGCCTTTGTGCACTTCATCTGGACCGTCAGCTAAACGTAAGGCTCTGGCACCTGCTGCAAAACGGGCCAGTGGAAAGTCATTACACATTCCCCCTCCGCCATGAATTTGGATAGCCATATCGACGACTTCTTCCAGCATTTTTGGCACTGCTACCTTAATCGCAGAAATATCCACCATGGCATTTTTTACACCCACGTTATCAATTTTCCAAGCAGCTTGTAGGGTCAGTAAACGAGCTTGTTCGATAGCAATACGTGCTTCAGCCACACGTTCCCTGTTACCACCTAACATCATTAAAGGTTTACCAAAAGCAGTACGGGACATGCCGCGCTGTATCGCCAGTTCTAACGCTTTTTCAGCACCGCCGATAGAACGCATACAATGATGAATTCGACCCGGGCCAAGGCGACCTTGGGCAATGGCAAAACCCTTACCCATTCCCACTAGCAAGTTTTCTTTAGGTACACGTACATTGGTAAAGTGCATTTCGCCATGGCCAAAAGGTGCATCGTAATCGCCGAAAGCCTGTAACATACGTTTGATTTCAATCCCCGGAGTATCTAGCGGCACCACCACCATGCTGTGCTGACTATGTTTGTCGTTCTCTGGATTAGATAGGGCCATAAAAATAGCAATTTTTGCGTTGGGGTGACCTAAACCAGTGGTCCACCATTTTTTGCCGTTAAGCACTAATTCGTCGCCATCTAACTCTACGGTAGCTTGCATGTTTGTGGCATCAGATGAAGCAACATCGGGCTCAGTCATACCAAACACTGAACGTATCTCACCGGCTAATAGTGGTTTAAGCCATTTTTTTTGTTGGTATTCGTTACCAAAGTGATACAACACTTCCATATTACCGGTGTCAGGTGCGTTACAGTTAAATATTTCAGATGCAAATAACACTCTGCCCATTTGTTCTGCTAATGGCGCATATTCTAATGTGGTCAGGCCTTGGCCTAACTCTGCGTCCGGCATAAATAAATTCCATAATCCAGCCTCTTGAGCTTTCTTCTTCAGTGGTTCAATTAATGGATGGACTTGCCAATTTTTCCAATCACCACCGGGATTTAACTCATGGGTTTCAGTATAAATTTGTTCTTCAACTGGATAAATGTGTTCGTCCATAAAGGCTTTAACACGTTCCATATAAAGTTGTGTTTTTTCGCTGTGGTTAAAATCCATTATAGTGACTCCAAACGTTTAGGTGTAGTTAACGTCATCTACAATAGTCTCTTTATTAAATTGAATGAAATGAAAAATACTATATGGTTACTGTGAATCTTATTCATTATTGGTGTTTGATGACCGATGTTACAAAAGTCCAGCAACTTGATCTTAATTTACTCAAAGTGTTTGAAAGTATTTATCAAGAGCAAAATATGTCTCGCGCCGCAGAAGTGCTACATATTACGCCTTCAGCGGTTAGCCATGCATTAAAAAGGTTGCGTGAATATTTGGGGGACCCCCTATTTCAGCGCAGTAATAATCGCATGTTACCTACACCTGCTTGTCAGCGTATGGCACCGCAGATAATTGATAATCTGACTCGTCTAAGACAAATTTTGCAGCACTGGGGAGAGTTTCAACCTTACAGCAGTCAACACCATTTTCGCTTGGGTATTCACTACGCTCTTGAACCTTCTATTTTACCAAGGCTGGCTAAAAAACTGGCTGTGTTTGCACCTAATACAACTTTTGCAAGCGTCAAAGTTGATAGGGGAAATTTAACCCGAGAGTTAGGAGCAGGGCATATTGATATGGCGTTTGATGTAGCTCTGCCCATTAAGTCCCCTGTATTACATACAAAACTCATTGATGATAAATTTTGTGTGTTAATGCGCAAAGGCCATCCTCTTGAGAATAACTTAACGAGGACAACGTATTTTTCCGCTAAACATATCGGTGTATCCAATCGCCCAAGTGGTGCTGGGGCTGAGGATATCCTATTTCAACAACAAGGGCTCTCACGGCAAATTAGTATTCGTTGTCAAAATTACTATGCAGCAAAAGCGATGCTCATGGAGTCTGACTTTATATTAACTGTGCCCTATCTATTAGCCAGGGAGCTAATGGGGGAGATGGAGCAAGTTGAGTGTTTATCACAAGTTCCTATGCCTGTCCGTTTGACTAATATTGAGACACATCTCTACTGGCACAAAAACACCGAGCATGACGAGGCGTTAAGTTGGTTTAGGCACATATTGGTGTCACTTATCTAGATAATAATTGGTTCTAGTCGCGTGAGCGTTATCATGGCATTGTATTGATGTTTTATTGAGACTCGAATATATCACCATAGTATGGCCGGGCGTAGCAGCGGCTCACTTTTTTTCATGCTTATACCCCTGCTAAATTTTCTGCTCGAGCCGTTCAATTAGGTTACCTAATTATAGCCCTAGTTGTCACTTCCACACTACTGGCGCCACTAAAACAAGTTGTCGATAATTTATACTATTATCAGGGTGTTTTAGGAATGTTTAGTTTTTATACTATGTGGCTAGTCGTAAATTCAATGATGATTAAATCTTTTCGCTCCACATTAATGATGGTCAGTTTTTTTGTTTTATTCGGGGGAGTGGTGAATGATGTTTTTACCGCGTTGTCGAGCGCCTATAATTTGTATATTTCTGAATATACGTTGTTTTTATTTTTGTTTGCACAAACTCAATATCACTCATTAAGGTTTCTATCTGCCCTTGATATGGCTGAACATTTAACTAATAACTTGCAACAAGAAGTGGCACAAGAGACCAGTGAGGTGTCTATTCGGAATCGTGAACTAGAAGATAAAGCGGATTATCTGAAAACTCAGCATGATCTGATAAAAAAGTTATCAGAAACTGACCACCTCACTGACTTGTATAATAGCCAAACGTTTGATGATTATTTTGAGTTGAAATTTTCTGAAGCTGTTAAGCAATCAGAAAATTTGTCTTTAGTCATGTTAGATATAGATAACTTTAAGAAAATTAATGATAGTTATGGACATCAGGTCGGGGGATGAATGTTTAAAAACTGTAGCTGAATTTTTACGGAAAACTAATTGACATAAATATGATTTTATTGCTGTGTATGGTGGTGAGGAAGTGGTCATCGTTTTAACTAATACAGACATCAAAGATGCCAAGGAAATCAGTCAAAGAATATGTGATGGATTGGGCCAGATAAAATTGAATGATGAGCAAGCTAGCATTGTTCTTACTGCAAGTTTGGGCGTAGCCGAGTTGATATACAATCATGCTAGCGATACAACCCAATTATTAAAGCTTGCAGATGACGGACTTTATCAGGCAAAAGGGCGTGGTAAAAATCAGGTGGTCGTGGCCTGAACTTTTTAAACGAGAAAACCGAGTGGCCTTTGGCAGCTATCTTTTTATCGCAGACCTCAATGATTTTTACTCTTAACTTGTGTTGCACTTTATTCCTTAATGGCTGACTTATTTAGCACTTTGGGTTTACAAACAGCACGACCATCATTTTTAAAAAAAGCAGAGGGTTGGTTCAGGCCTTTAATTTTCCAACTGATTAACTTTCCCAGTACCCGTATCGTTATTGTTAAAAGTGATGCTTTTAAAGCATCGGGTACCGGTTGTTTTGCTGATTGGTAATGTATATACCCACGTGTTTTGCCTAACCCTTGATCGCGGCTTCTATATGCTGCATAAAATTGTGAACAACTCCGATAAAAGGTGCCTTGCCACCTAATGTATTACCGATGAGGGTGTTACAACATTTGGCAAACCAACGATATATCCCTTTTTGAGAGAGCCTTAGACAAGCAATGTGTTCATTGCCTGTAGTAATGTACAAGTGAGCTACGGGGAGTTGAAAAATATCTGTTGCGCCATATTGGTCTAATATTTTGTGTTCTTGCTCTAATGACACTGCACATTCCGCTTCGGGCTTTTATTTCATGTATGGGCGGCATAACTCGCAGCTTGTTGCTAACCCAAAACTACCTTTAAAGGAAGCGAATATAAAACAAGGTCTAATTTTTACTCAAACTGTTATTCGTTAAAATAAATCAAAATCATTACATTCTTAGGCTCAACCCTGAGGTGCATAAGTATCAACGTTCAGCATAAAATAAATAGCTTTTAGATTACACATGCACCAACCGACTGTTATATTACATGTAGATTTTTTTAAACTCGGTATTTGAAATGTTGTTTCAATGTTTAATATACGCCCCGAATAATGTTTAAATTTAGCCTAATTAAAATCTAAAGAGCCGATTGCCTTGCTTAGCATTATTATTCCCACGTTAAACGAATCCAAAACTGGTTATCTATCTAAAATATTGCATGCCTATTTTGGGGTGCATGATATAGAGATTATTTGTGTAGATGGTGGCAGTAAAGACGATACTATATCGGTAATCAAGCAATCTAATGCCAAGCTAATAGCCACTGACTTTTGCACGAGAGCGGGTCGCTTAAATGCAGGTATCAAACTAGCTAAATTCGATATGGTGCTGCTACACCACCCACGAAGCCTAGTGGATATTGAGGGTATTAAAGCATTGGCTAGTCGAACAGCTGAGATACGCTGGGGAGCCTTTACTCATCGGTTCGATTTGCAGCATCCATTGTTAAACTTTACTTCTTGGTACTCAAATCGAATGCGCGGTGATAGGCGTGGAGTGTATTATTTGGACCACTGCTTATTTGCCCAAAAACAGTTATTACTTGATGTGGGGCTCATTCCAGAAATCGATATTTTCGAAGATACAGAAATTTGTTTAAAACTTAACGAAAAGTCCAAACCAATTCGGCTACCTCATATTAGTCAAACTTCAGCCATTCGGTTTCAAACCAATGGGATCTATCATCAAGTATTGAAAAACCAATATATGAAGTGGTGTTATTACTTCAGTGGTTCTGATAAAAAGATGAATGCGCTTTATGAAAAAGGTATTGAATTAAATACCAAGTATAAAAAATAACCAGAATATTAAGATCATTCAAAGGTTGTAATTGCTAGTATCTATACTCGCAATAACGTGTCAAAACCTTGTTTCAGCTTAAGTTAAGGAAAATATGGCTGCCCTAAGACAATATCATAGGGCTATCTGGTCAAAGATGTTACCCATAGCATTGTTCTTTGTGACTATGTTGCTATTTCTGCCCCTTATTTATTATTTTGGTGTGGCTTTACAACCTGCTACAAAACAAGTATCTGAAGGCAAGGTAACCATTCATTCGTCTGATTTCTCTCAAAGAAAAACACTCGCTTTAGTGGGCGACTGGTCCTTCTTTTGGCAGCAATTACTTGATCCTGACCAAGTAAAATAGTCTCAAAAAAAACCGACACTGCTCAAAGGACGTGGTGGATGGCAATCTGCAACACACGGTTTAGATTATGATGCGATTGGTTTTGCTACCTATCATCTGGATGTTGTTCTTCAGCAAGGTGCTAGCAATTTGGCGATTCGAATACCTTGAATTGAGAGTGCCTACAGATTATATATCCCCGTCATCCTTGAAACTGCAGGGTTGTTGACTGCACTCGCGAACCGCAATCACTTAGTAAACTAAGCTCATGGGTCTTCGCTCCTTTGTCGCCTAACTGCATTTCCAATGATTTTGGGTATAGATGCTGAGTTTATGTCATTAGGCGGCTTAGTAGCAGCAACCGAATCATCGGGTATACCCGGATACAATAGTGCCATTGTTAGAATACCCGATGGGTTCAAAGGGTTTTCTATCACTAGACAAGTATCAAATTATCATTCGAGTTGGGGCGGATAATGGGCGCCTATTGTGTTGGGTGACATCGATTCTTTATATATTATGGAACGGGATAACGTAGCATTAAGCCTGTTTATTATGGGGGCGCTATTAATTACAGCGATTCACTCATTGCTCCAGTTTTTCTTGCGACCTGCAGATAACATTCCACTGGTATTTGCATGTTTATGCCTGCTTTTATTTCTACGAGAGTGTACGGTTGAGCATATGAGTTTCCCATTATCAGCACTTGCTGGTGGTTTTGTATTAATAGCAAAACTAAATTTCTTTAGTTTCTATGCTTCTA
>JAWUXU010000010.1:0-14599 GCA_034111145.1 Paraglaciecola sp. | reverse complement strand
TTAGCGCGCCTCGGCCTCGACTCAGAGCAGTGGTTGACTCTCACTACCGAGTTCGAAAAACACTTCAGCACCGCCGTAGGCAGTGAGCATATGTTACAACAATTCAAACATCACACAAACCATCAACGTATACGAGGTATGGCAAAGGCTAGAGTCTTACTTCAACACGCCTGAACAGTTCAGCCTTACACAGATTCAAAGCTACCTTCACAACCTGTGCTCAATGGCGTTGCCTGAATTTTGAGAGGGAGGAATGATTTAGCTGCTTTGAGCACGTCACATCCCAAAAAAGCTCAGATTTCGAAATTTAAAACCAAGGGAGCAGAACAGCCCTATCACTGTATGCTTTTTGATTAGGCTGCGATTGGGTGCTTTATTACTTTGGGTGTCTAGTTTAGGTTGTAGTAACGACGGACACGCTAGATGAGTATGATTATGCAGAATAAAACGCTAATCTGATTGTTCTTGATTGCCATATGCAAATACAAAAAAGGCGATTGATATTCATCAATCGCCTTTTTCAATATTTTAATGTTTTAATGTTTTTTGCAATTACGCTTTACGGCGAAATCCAGCAAAAGCAAAAGCAGCAATAGCAAATATGCCTAGAGTAGCCGGTGTAGATACTTGCACTCTTTGCATAGCGCTTGTATCCACTGTTAAGTCAGTCCCGGCGAAGAAGTCACCGAACAACGCATCACCTATTGAAAATGCCGTTGCTCCGGCACTTAATGCTATTAAGTCAAAACTAGCCAACATCAAGTCACCACTTACAATGATGACATCTGTGAAACTAAGCGCCATACCATCTGCAACTTGATTAACTTCAAAGACACTTAATGGGTCTAAGTCTGTCATTAACGTTGAAGCATCATAACTAAAAACTGAAGTATTAAAATTGAAATCAAAACCAAAGAAATCAAAATCCCCAAAGCCAGTGGCGTTTAAGGTCACAGATACTGTTTCACCAATATCTACGTTTGTATCGCTAGTTTCAATACTAATAATGCCAGCATTTACGTTAAGGCCTACAAATAAAGCTAGGGCTGCAATTAATTTTTTCATATTTATTTCCTTTATTTTAAAAAGAGAGGCCTAAGCCATAGGCTTAAGACTCTTAGATTTATTTCTATGGTCTTTATTGAACAACAGGCTCAGCGGCGCAACGAGTGCGCGAACATAAAGACATCATTGCACGTGCGTCACGTATATTTACTGCGCCGTCATCATTTAAATCAAACGCCATATTGATGGCTTGATTTTTTTGAATTGCACGAATTAAACCGCGCACATCGTTGATATCTACATCGCCATCTAGGTCCCAGTCGCCGGCTATTGCGACATTGACTGTTTCGCTGATGGTCACTACTTGTGAACCAATGCTATCAACTGTATTCGACAATTCAGATACTACCCTAGTACCTTCAGCTGCTTCATCTACAGTGACTTCATAGGTTAATACTACTGTCTCAAACACTGGTCCAACTAAGTCATAACAAATTGCCATGCCATTAGTCACATCCACACCATTAAAGGTGTATTGCGTACCGGCGGTGGCATTAGCATTTTCAACGCCGATTGTACCTGCTGTGCTATCTACATCGATATTGTCAAACGCCATCATGATTTCATAAGCACCAGGTGCATCATTTACAAGACCTGTAATAGCCATTTGGAAATCGATACTGTCACTGCCATCGCTACCGAACAATTGCATATTATCGTATTCAATAATAGAAAGGTTTGGACCTGCATTAGCTAAAGTAACACCAACAAATGAACCTGGCGTAGTGTTAGAACTAGGTATAACCATATCGCGCCACAATATCGCAATCATATCATTTGGATCAGAACTAAATGGAACAGGTGTGTGAACCCAAGGTGTTGTGCCAGGAGTAGAGTCAAAAAATACGAAACCATCGTCTGTGAAATTAAACCCACCAACAAACTGCTTACCGTAAAAGTTGAAGTTTTGCCCAGAAAAAGCTGAGAACCTAACAGTATCACCCGTCACCCCAGCTTCTGGTTCAATACCAAAGCCTTCTAAGTCAGTGTAGCCAGAACCAGCAGGTGAAAAGGGTACTGCACAAGCAGGATCTTCATTGCTAGTAGTCATTGTGTAGAAAAGTTCTGCACCGACTGTGGATTCTTGTGACACACTCCAACTAATAGAGTTTCCAGATACAACAGCATCACCTGTTACAGAATCGGCAACTAAGCTAAACCCATCTGGGATAGTCGTTTCAATGCTGTAATTTCTATCTTCAGGATTATTATTGGGCGCTACTTCAACTGTGTAAGTCAATGTGTCGCCAGCAGCTGCAGATAAACTACTCACCTGGTAACTCACATCATTCGCGCCGCGAGTAATAGTGACAGGAATAGTACCAATATCATCTGGGTTAGCAGCATCAGAGCCTAATGTAACCGTACCATAGTAAATATCGCCTTCAGCAGATTCAGGTAACGTCCATAATACGCGTAAATCGAACGGTGTTAATTGAGTAACCGCAGAAGGTGCGTCTAGTGTCATATTACCGTTATCGCCATTCACTAGCGATGTATTCAATACGACAGAATCAGGAGGAGTGCCTGATGCCTGCCAGTTTTGAACCATGACCCACCACTCGCCACTTTCTAAATCGCGCACATCACATATCTCTTCAGCAGTGGCAGTTGCACTAGTACAGACTAGTTCGTTCTCATCAGGCATACCGTTGCCGTTTAAGTCTAAACCTACTCTTAAGTCTAAATCTGGAGAGTCAGACTGAACATCAGAAGTAGAAGCAACAAGCCTAGTTGCACCGGCTGGTACATCAATCAATGTGAAAAATATACCATCAGTTAGGTCATCAAAAGCAGAACCATTATCAGAGTCACCGGCTAAATTGAATGTAGTGGCTGTTGGGGGTGTTAAACCGCCAATAGTTAACTGTAAATCAGAGATTTCTTTAGCTTCCAAACCTGATACTACGAAAGAATCAGCATCACGTGTAGTGGTGATAACAAGTTCCTCAGGTAATTCACCTGTTGACGGTGTAAACGATACCGTTAGATGTTGTACAGGCATATCAGCTGTAGGAGTCATAGTCACTTGACCGTGAACCCATTCACCATTTGCGAAACCATTCGCATCTACTAATACGACTAAGCTTTGAGTTGCTCCGGCAATTAAATCAAACGTGCTTGGCGAAACAGTGATAGAAGGGTCACTTGATGTCACTGTCCAGCTACCGTCAGCGGTGGCTTCAACAGTACGCACCCAAGTGCAGTTTATAACGCAATTGCGCGTTACCATAGCTGCTACGTTTAAGGCTTTAGGATCGCCCCCTAGAGATGGATTAGCTGCTTCGAAATTAGCGACTGTCTCATCCATTAGTAAACCAGCTTGAGCGGCTAAATCAACACGCATCATACCGCCACCCACATCAAATGGGACAGAAGGTGTCACACCGTCTTCTTTAAACGTCACTGTACCAGCGGTTGTAGCTAGTGCTGAAAGTATTTCAGCATCTGTCCAAGTGGGCTGGACTTGTTTCATAAGTATACTTGCACCAGCTACATGAGGGCTAGCCATAGAAGTACCGCTTAAGAAACCAAACTCTGTTCCGTCTGCTAAAGCTGCATATATATCTGTACCTGGGGCACCAAGTGACACTGGTAAATAATCTTGACCTAAGTGTGGGCCTCGAGAAGTAGAGCCGCTGGCAATAGACCCTAGTGCTGGGTTACTTCCAAACGGCTTCAAACTATCATTGATTGTCGCTGTGTGGTCTGTACCCGATGCAAGCCAAGCTTTAATTTCGTTACCTGCAGCAGCTGCTACATGGATAGCGGGGATAACATGGGCATCGTTAGACACACTATTTGCGCCGCCGTCAATATTAGCAAGTACACAACCAGCTGCACCGCCGTCACGAACGTTAGCACATTTTTGTGTACGCGCAATAGCACCACGGTCGCAAACAACTATTTCACCATTCGTCCAAGTACCTTCAGAGAAAGCTGTTAAACATTGTTCAGGATCAGCATCTCCATTACTGAAGTCGCCAGCAAATACAATGGGGGCCATTTCTATACCAGCGGTTATGCCACCACCTGAAAGTAGTCCTGGAGCTGTTGTATCGCCACCAGTAAATTCATCAATAAATTTATCAGCAATTTCTCTATCGTGGCTATAGTTGGCAACATTTGTCATCCAAGGGGCGCCTGAGCTACCTAAAGTGGATGGATCTGGACCATTATTACCAATTGAATTGATTACTGTAATGCCTGCCGCGCGAGCAGCTAAGAAAGCTAAATCTACAGCGTCAGTCCAAGGGTTAATAGTAACAGGTGTATTTGAGCCAATAGAGTGATTGATAACATCGACTAAGCCATCGGCTATTGCTTGTTCAACAGCTCCAATTCGAGCGCTAGCCGAGCAACCAGGTGCACAGACCTGAAAGGCAATAATATTAGCGTGAGGTGCAACACCTGATATGTCCAAATCTAGACCAGTAGGGTTTCCTTCAGCATCGAATACAGGTGCTTGAATGAAATTACCACCGGCTGTACTGGCTACGTGTGAACCGTGTCCATCGGTGTCTTCTGAAGTGACTTCATCTGCTGTTGGACTGAACAAGAAGCGACCAATAAGTTTGTCGTTACACATTACTGCAGGGTTGAAGTTAACATTAGCTGAGTCACATTCACCCAAAAAGTTACCTGAACCTAATGGGTTAGTATGCACAAAACCATCACCGCCGGTTGCAGCAAAGGATGGATGGTCGCCATTAATACCACTGTCTAGGATACCAAGAACAAAACCTTCACCTTTAGCTTCAATAGCGTTGACGTTACCTGCCCAAAGTTCAGGTGCACCAACATAAGTTGGGCCTCTGTCAGTCAATGGGTAATCAATACGGTCAATTTCAATTTTAGCTATGCCAGATAAGGTCGATAATTGTTGCGCCTCTTCTTGGGTCATTGTTACGGCTACGCCGTTAAGTGCTATTTTGAATCGTTTTTGGATAGGAAGTGAACGAGCCAACCTCTTACCCATTACCTTTCCCATTCGGCTCTGAGCCTTGCCCAAATGGTTAAGGTACGCTTCACTGTCCTGGCTCTTAACATCCAATTTGCCGGAAGAAAGCATGTTGCCTTTAAGAGTTACACCTTTTTTGGTAGTAATAGCCGTTGTATTGAGGCCTCTAATGCTGCCCTCGTAACTGGTTAGTGGTTCATCACTAAAGCGAATGATGTAATTTTGTTCGCCTTGCATTCCTTTTTGAGGAATAAAAACCTTTTCAATATTTCTTTCTACTGATTCGAGTTTTTTAACATCGGTTACCGCTTGCAATGTGGCAAGACTAACGTCTTGCTTTGAAGTCGCCTGAGATTGGGCTGCTAACCCACTCATCAGGAAGAACACAGTTGACGTCGCTATGGTTATTGGTTTGTTCATTAAGTTTCCCTTTATGCCAAATTTGATTTTAATATTATTTTTTGTTTTGCAACCTACATCGAGCAGATGATTATCCCCTCAGTAATGCTGGTTAGATTTTCCACCGTAGATGAAAGTTTCAATTAGGTCAATTATTTATTCTAATTATAATTTCTAACTTTTAAAAAGTTTAAGAATATCCGACATGTTTTTTACATACTATGAAAAAAATGTAAAGTTATCCGACAGATAGTGTTGCCTACTAAATATTCAGCCGTGAAGAAGCAAAACCCTTGATTTAGGCAGCGCAACCCTAAATTATCGAGCTACTTTGTCAGTGGAATAAAGGGTGGCGGGTGAGTTTAGTGGTGGTGTTATTTCTAATACGGTCAGTATTGATGCTCAAACAAGTGATAAAATCAGTAAAAGTGTTCCTTCAAGTGTACTTAAGTTAGATGGCCTCACCTCAACCTTGAGGCGCACTGCAGAATTCACACTAGAATTTGATTTAATTAACCAATTAACAGGAAGGAGCAATTAACAGAACATCCATAATAACGGCTTTTAGTGCAACTAAATTTGGCGATTAATTGAAACCTTCAAGGTCAGGTTCATTGAAAAGTTAAAGTCATCTAATTTTGGATGCATTAAATGCCTTTGACCTGCTATTGACTCAAAAAGAAACCCACTGTCATTCATAATTACACATATAAATCAGAAATTTAAATATAACTCGCCCCTTATAACTGACGTTGAGCAGACAGTTATTGATAATGTTGATTTAGCTGTAGCTTAATAAAAACGGGCACTGATTTTCAAAATGTAGTGTAAATAAGGAATAAATTAATTTTATTTTTTTGCTGTTTTCTTAACCTTTAAATTTCAAACTTTTAAAATAAAGGGCTACAGAGCAATTAAATAGAAATTTTTCGATTTGCTCTGATCAATGTCAGTTATAACGTTCTGATCACACTGAAGTTAGACTGAAAAACCAATTTTGCAAAAATTGTACTCAGTCATCCGCTGCATAATTTCCACGACTGAACATCACCGTCGCTCTCGACCAGCGAAATTTTGTTGGAGGGTGCATGTAACTGTGTAACTACTTATGGTGGTCCTTGTGCTGAGTCAGGGACAATTGCAAACGTGTCTCTGTCAGTAGTAAAGGACGTTTGAGAATTTTTCTTTTGGGTGGAGTGGCAGAAGGTGACCGTTTAATTTCAACCTGTACTCAATTATAGTAGCCTGTATTCTAACATCAAAACAGTATCTATCCCTTTAGGATCAAGAAGTGGGACGCAACTCAAGCATCAAAATTTGGAAGAAGAAGAAGAAAGCATCTCTGAAACCATGCTTGCCGTACAGGTCAGCTACCCCTTAGATATTAAAAATTACAGGGCCCCTCTGATCACAGAGTGCGCAATGATCCGCCTTAAGGATCTGCAAGCTAACTAGGTACAGCGTGATCCACAAATGCGCTCAATGATGGCCGAACACATCGAATTAATCACGTCATGCTCAACTTACGTTTAAGGGAACGCGACTTCTTTGTGAGATAGCAGTCGTAATATTCGATCATTCGATTGATATGGCCCTCAACATAGCTCAACTTTCTTAATGAGTAATATTGGCCGGGATAGATCACAAGTTAAGCAGGCACGCCCTGTGACCGTAGCGCTTGGTAGATCTGCTGTGAACAGCTCAAGTCCACGTTAAAATCGAATTTTCCGCTATTGGAGAGTATTGGTATCTCAACACGGCCCACTTTGAAGAACGAATAGCGGGAGGCGCTTGTCTTGCATTTTGAATTATGTGAAAACGGTTGAGTAATAGACGAAAAACAACCGACTTTCACTCCCTCAAGGATATAAAAGAGAGGTAAATATGAGACATCATGTATTGTCATTTCATGAAAAATGACGTTTTATTTTACTCATACTCATTTTTTGGGTCTAAACTTTGATATATATTGTACTGAATTGACTTTACACTTTTCTCACATTGAAGGCTTTGCAATGTTTTATTACTAGAATTACCATGAAATCCATTCAGTGATGAAAACTTAGTATAGATTTCTAAATCTTTATACTTTTTTAAATATTCAGCGGATATGCCTTCCAAATCCACAGACTTTTCAAATGAGACTATATACCCATTGGCTGTATGCTTTTGTTTAGAATATAAAATTTCAATAGGTTGCTTGCACATTATTTCACCCCCAGCATTATTATCGTCAACAGCATCACTGACTTTTACCTCATCTGCATTACAGCTCGCCAACATCAACATAAGAATTGCGACAAAAAATGGCTTCATATTACCCTCTCAATTTTCAGTGTTTTAAAATTTTTTGCTAAATGCGTGTGTTGAATTTGCTCAGCAAACCCTAAATTCATACATAGGTTATATTAAATACCCTGTATTAGAAATTGTCATTTTCACTTCCACTTAGATAAAACTTTTTTGGACCCTTATTTATAATTAGATAGTTAAGGCGGCTGGTTGATGATGATGTGTTGCCCCATGTACCCTTGAGCCCTTGAGGCAATGGGTATTGAGCTTCGCTTTTTAACTGAGGTATTTGTTTGCCAGCTATCCTCAGATCATAGAAAAAGTACTGGGTATTATGTATCGCACACTTGCCACACATATCAACTTAATTAAAACTTAATTAAAACTTAATTAGGCCGCCCATAATAATTTGACTGTTTTTGTACCGCACTAAGCTTTAATAAAACCAATTGAAATAGCTTAAACAGTAAACTGTCACTTATGTGTCAGACGTCAACTACTTTGACCGGCCAAGTTAATTGTCGCCTAACACTTATGCCCAAGTCTCGTTCACCTCTTGTCAGCCTTATCGACATCCCACATTACCATTGCGTATCACGATGTGTTAAAAGAGATTTTTTATGTAGCCGCGCTGTTGACGAATATTTTAGGACGAGTTATGGCACAGACGAAGCTGGGTAGAAGATAAGGTTGGGTGCCTTGGTAAATCTTTGGCCTCAACTCACGTGACAATTCACTCTCAAAACCACATGTTTATTATTATCAACACACCTTAACGCTACAAAACCAACAATCCACGCAAACGATAATATTAGGTGAAAAAGTCATTTGACAAGTTGGATATCAAACACAGCGAAGTTTGGTGGTCGTATTCTGATTTTTAACCAGTCTTAATGAAGATCATTAACAACCGAGTCTAGCTTCTATTGGCCGACGGATAGAGGTAGCTAACATCGAGTGACTTTTGAAGCCAAATCCACGGATGTAATTTCAAGTGCAAATGACGGTTTTGTCTTTTAACCGGCTACACAATAAATATCACATGTACCTGCAATATCCTCGCAGTGGTGTGCGGGAAATCAAATTACTCATTTTTGCCCATTTCATAATTAAATCTAAAATGACAAGCTAACCCCCTAAATGCATGTGTATCACGCGTGAGTTTTAAACGATTATATGACTAAGGGAAACACTGCAACTTGTTATGACTGGCGACAGATTAAACCAACTAGTCATTCAGGCATTCCAATTTTATGGCACCAAAATGTGCTTTTTTGACGATATCTAAAACACATTTCGACTGACTCCATGAGCGAGGAGCAGACAGTCGGGGGTCATTCAATCCTATGACCCCTTTCGCTCATCGCAGCCGTTCACAGTAAAATGATATCTGACTTAACCCAGCAAATACCTGGCAGTCAACATCATGACTGACATGCCATCAAACGTCACCCTTTCAACGCTTTATTGGCAAACAACGGCACATCAAGTGATGGCAGTGCCCTTGGATGGCACGCGCAATCAACACGATAACTTAATTCAAATGGATGAGTCAGTTTAATTTACACTATTGATATTTTAAAATAGGCTGCATTTGGTTAAATTATGATGAGTGATGTGATTTTTAAGTTGTTGTCTCATGCATGAGATGAATTTAAAGGAATTTTAAAGATCAAGTAAGCTACCTAACAATATCCCCATCGTAAATATCAAATTAATCAGGGTTAGCGGCCTTGGTACTCAAACCCCGCGTAAACCTCACTAGGTTTCATGGCGTATTCGTGCGGGCGGCCATCGCGTGGAGGCCCTCCACGGGGTGGCCCTCCACCAAATAGGCGGCACCGCGTGACAATAACACCAGCAAAACGAAATAAGACTAAACAAGTATTGCCCACAGGCCAGGAAAAGACACGGGCACAAAAGCACCAGTCGATGACCTGGGCACAAAGACTTAAACGGGTTTTTGGAATAGAACCCTGTGAGCAATGCGGTGGTGGAAGGTTATAGCGAGCATTGCCAAATCGGCCGGAGCGCCGATTTGTCAATGCTACCCCGCAGGGGGTAGACACAGGGATGTGTCTAATGAACATCCATTGGTGATCCAAAAGATACTCAGTCACCTGAATACAAAAAATGACGAAAACGTTGAATTATTCCCCTCCCCACCCCCCACATATTAGAGCGCCGCCTCAGATAAGTCTGTTTGAATAAAAACCGTTCATCATCATAAACAAAAGCAATATTCAAAACTGCTTTGCACAACAGCGGGAGGCGCTTATCTTGAATTCTGAATGACGTAGAAACAGTTGATTAATAGACGACAGTTCGCCGCCAGGCTGGCATTATTGATATAAAAATGGATGTCGATATGCAAATATGAGAAAAGATGTATTTTCATTTTATGAAAAATGACGTTTTATTTTACCCATATTCAACACCCTTTTTAATTACCCCGCGGACATCCGCAAAGCGATTTATACGAACAACGCCATTGAGTCACTCAACAGCGTTATCCGTAAGGCACTTAAGAAACGAAAGATATTCCCAGGCGGCGGTTCAGCTAAGAAACTTGTGTACATAGCATTTACCGAAGCATCAAAGGAGTGCTCTATGCCAATTCATAACTGGCAGCAGGCGATGGTTCGTTTTATTATTGAGTTCGAGAAACATCTTAAATAATCACAGTTAGTCGGAATCTGTTACAGGCTCCAATATTCCATTGTTTTGTGCAGTTTAATGGAGCTTAAATTTAGCAACCACAACATTAAGTTGCTCAACGTTAACTTGGTTGCGTGTTGCTGATTGATTATTATATACGGCTACATCATTAAGCTTGGCACTTTGATCTGATATCTCGACAATACGTTTCCCCACATCTTCGCCGACCACATTCTGCTCTTTAGATGCCATCGCTATTTGCGCATTCATTTCTGTTATTTTATTGACTGAATCGGCAATATCCTCTAGAGATATTGATGTTTCACTGACACTAGTTTCGGCTAAACTCGCGCACTTCTTGCTTTTCTCCATTGATTCAACGGCTAACCGGGAGCCCGATTGAAGCTTGTTAATCATATCTTTTATTTCACCTGTACTGCCCTGAGTCTTGCTCGCTAAATTTCTAACCTCATCTGCTACAACGGCGAAACCTCTACCTTGCTCTCCTGCCCTTGCTGCTTCAATTGCCGCGTTTAAAGCCAGTAGGTTCGTTTGCTCAGCTATACTCTCGATGACTTGTACTATGGCGCCAATATTTTCAGCTTCCGCCCCGACGCGACTCACCACCTCACCAGCATGATTTATTTCTCCAATTAAATTGCCCATTTCGGTAATGCTATCAGCAACTTTGCTCAGGCCGACTTTTCCATGCTCTTCAGCTTTAAGCACTACTTGTGATGCATTATTCGCGTTTCTAGTAACCTCTTGGGCAGAAGCCGACATCTGTGTTGCTGCAGAGGCCACTGCATTTACTGCGCTAAGTTGATGATCACAGATATTGTTTATTTGGTCAGACTGCTCTGTCATAATAGTCGTTTCGTTATTCATTTCATTGGCAACATTTACGACGCTTTGCATGTCTTTTTGTAACGAGGTGAGAAACGAGTTCAAATTTTCAGCGAGTTGCCCGATTTCAAACTTGTCGATTATGGGCAAACGTTGAGTTAAGTCTCCATCACCGGTACTGAGTTTATTAATTGACAACGACACCGCATTTAAGGGCTTGATTATGGATGAAATAATGGCTAAAACAATCAACAGTAAGGCAATAAAAATAACGCCTGTGATCAGCATAATTGAAATCATAAGATCGTCTCTTACACTTTTAGTATTACTCTCAAATTCAGCAATCTCAATGTCTATCCTATCAATATAAATACCAGTACCGATCATTAGGTCCCAGTTTTTAAAATACATAGTGTATGACAACTTCGGTAAACCTTCGGTGCCGCCCTGACGAGGAAAGTAGTAAGTAACAAATCCATCACCGATAGCTAATCCGTTTTTAATACCATTTTCAACCAATGCATTTATCGCATATAAACCGTTTGAATCAATAAGACCACGATAACTATCACCAATCCCGGCATCACTTTGCCCTGAAAAGACTCTTACCGAATCAGAATCGTATCCAAAAAGGTAACCATCTTTACCAAACTGCATCGTTTTCAGTAATTTTACCGCTTCTTCGTGACTGCTGCCAGAGTCATAAAGGGGCTTAATGGTCGTATACGCCAGCTCTATGATATTCCTAATCTCTTCTTTTTTGGAATCGATTAGAATTTGTTTTACTTCAATAGATTGTGACTTAACGAGATCATTTATCTTAACGTAGACAATAGAAATTAACGAGATAGATATCAGTAGTAAAGGCACGATAGTCCCTAAGAGCAATCTGTACCGGATGGACATAATATTATTAAACATTGTTGATATTTCCTTTATAAAGCAAAGATATTCATCCAGCTATTCTGGTAGTGGCGTCATCCCAAATAGACTTGATCTAGAGCGTATCCAGTAACGACTGAAAATATATAAACTTTAGAACAAATTAACAAGACACGAACAAATTAACAAAACAATTAACAAGACATATGATAACGAGCAGCCAAAAAATAGTTTTGCGATTTATTACGATGGGTGTTTTTATAATTTTTTAGGTGTCTTTATAATTTTTTATTACTTTATCATAATTTTGATGAAGATCATTAACAACCGAGTCTGACTTCTATTGGCCGACGGATAGAGGTAGCTAACATCGAGTAACTTTTGAAGTAAAATCCACGGATGTAATTTCAAGTGCAAATGACGGTTTTGTCTTTTAACCGGCTACACAATAAATATCACAGGCACCTGCAATACCCTCGCACTAGTGTGCGGGAAATCAAATTACTCATTTTGCCCATTTCATAATTAAAACTAAAATAACAAGCTAGTCCCCCCTAAATGCATGTGTATCACGCGTGAGTTTTAAACGATTAGATGACTAAGGGAAACACTGCAACTTGTTATGACTAACGACAGATTGAACCAACTAGCCATTCAGGCATTCAGGCATTCAGGCATTCCAATTTTATGGCACCAAAATGTGCTTTTTTGACGATATCTAAAACACATTTCGACTGACTGCAATGAGCAAAAGCGGACAGTCTGGGTCATTCAATCCTATGACCCCTTTCGCTCATCGCAGCCGTTCACAGTAAAATGATATCTGACTTAACCGTTCAGTCAACATCTTCACTGACATGCCATCAAACGTCACCCTTTCACCGTCTTATTAGTAAACAACGGCACATCAAGTGATGGCAGTGCCCGTAGATGACAGGCACAACTGACCTGTTTTTTTTAAACCGAATGGATGGGTCAGGGTTTTTCACACACGATTTCCGCCCTTTAAGATGTGGAATTCCCTACAGCCCGGTTTTTACTGTTTTTTTAATCCATATGAATGAGTCAAGTTTTTTTACCATTTCAATCCCATGTTTTTGCAAGGGAATTCTAAGTTATTGAATTAAATAAATTTATTTACATTGCGCAATTATTGCATATTTTTGAGCTCGCGACTCGAGGTTTAATTTAATTTAATTTAATTTATAAAAGGATATAGGTATGTTTAAGAAGGTCACAAAGATTTTAGGAGCACCAGCATTGACAGGTTGGATGGGAGCTGCAACTGCTGCTTTAATCATGACATTAAGCTCTATTGTTGGCGTCGCAAACGCGACTCTCATCACGGATTTGTCAGAACGAGATTGGACAGTTACTGGAGACAAAGCAATCACTTATGATAGCTCAACAGGTCTTGAGTGGTTGGATTTAACAAAGACCGTTGGTAATTCTATTCTTGATACTGAGGAGGAGAGTTTTTTATTAGTGGTGAGTTTAGGTGGGCCACCAGTACGGAAATTGGAGGCATTATCGATGCAGTAATTAACGGCAGTGGCCTTAGGTCAGCACAAGATGCGCAAGCAGGGTTAAATGCCCTTACATTTCTTAATTTGTTTGGAACGACGTCTACGAGTTATGGATATTCAGCGGTGCAGGGTGTCTCCCGAGGGTCGTTTATTAGAACGGGCCGGCACGGGTTGGGGTTTGTACATGAGGACTCTGGTTTCGTAGAAGTAAGTGACCCATCTACTAGTTTTTGCTGGGATCAAGATAGCTATGCGTCAAGCGTAGGTTCTTGGTTGGTTCGCCCGACTAATGTATCGGAGCCATCCTCAATTGTTATTTTTGCATTAGGAATGAGTGATTTAGCATTACGTCGATTTAAGAAGCAATCTTAAATTTACTGATTCAGTATCAAAATTAATTATTGATGACGGTATGCCTGAATAAGCCCATGTAACCCAACGTTGTCGATAATCATCAAGCAGAGCCATCCAATTAGGATGGCTTTTCTTTTGCTCATAAAGCTGCGTTAATCGACGAATGTGATTTTCTAAAGTTCGTTTTGAAACACTTAATGTTTCCTCGCCAAATCGATAACCCAAAAAATCACCAAATTGTCGGGAGCAATTTAGAACAGCTTTAGCTGGTCCGCAGGGTGAAAAGCAGGATGTCTGGAATAAATCATTTTTCAATACGCCCAATAAAGGTCTTATCATGCGCTTGCTCGACTTTTAATTGATGAAAGTGTTGATTGACTGTCCTCACCGCTTTGCGAAGGTGCCAGCGGGTTTTGGCTAATACAATCAGGTCATCCATGTACCTGCGATAAAAATAGCGAGGGTCACCTTCCATCTGCTCATCTAAGGATTTTAAGTAATACGCTGCGAGTACCGGTGATAAGGGGCAGCCTCGTGATATGCCGCAGGGAATGGACTTAAACGTACCCCCCCTTTCAACGCTGCGTTTCACAAACTGCACTAACAAGCGCCAGAC
>JAWUXU010000009.1:0-9252 GCA_034111145.1 Paraglaciecola sp. | reverse complement strand
TTACAGACATAAAGTTAAACAAACTTCCGCTACCCTTTAAGTTGTAGAAAAACGTTTACCAAAGTCATTAAGAGGCTTACTTAACTTATTGGTTTTATTTAGTTTTACCTACAATTTGCACTTCTTTACTAGGACTAATATCAAAGGATGAAAATAGTAAATCCTACAGCGCAAAAAGGCTGGTGACTAAAAAGTCACCAGCCTATGCCATTTCAGGCTAATAATCTGTTGTTAAACAGATTATTATTTAAGCTCAACTTCAGCGCCAGCTTCTTCAAGCGTCTTCTTAAGTTCTTCTGCATCTGCTTTAGAAATACCTTCTTTAACAGATGTTGGAGCAGCTTCAACTAGAGTTTTAGCTTCTTTAAGTCCAAGACCTGTAGCAGAACGTACTGCTTTAATAACTGATACTTTGTTCGGGCCGAAAGAGGTCATAAAGACATCAAATTCAGTTTGCTCTTCAACAGCTTCAGCAGCTGCTGCAGGACCGGCAACAGCAACTGCTGCTGCTGCAGAAACGTTGAATTTTTCTTCAGCCGCTTCAATCAGTTCAACTAATTCCATTACTGGCATTTCAGCAATAGCGTTTAATATATCATCTTTAGTTAGAGCCATTTCTCTAAACTCCTGGGTTTAATGTTAAAAATTTATAATGCCAAAGACAAAAATTATTTTTCGTCTTTGATCGCCGCCAATACGCGCACAAATTTGCCTGGAACTTCGTTGATAGTACGAACGAATTTCTCGACAGGTGCTTTGAAGGTAGCAAGTAATCTTGCCAACGCTTCGTCGCGGGTAGGAAGTGACGCCACTGCATCCAGTTTTTCTGGACCCAACAAACCACTACCAATAGAAAGTGCAGTTACATTTAACTTGCTGTTAGTTTTTGCAAAGTCTTTGAAAAGACGAGCAGCACTACCAGGTGCATCTATGGAAAAACCATAGATTAACGGACCAGTTAAAGCACTGTCCATGTCAGAAAACTTACTATCGGCTAGAGCACGTTTTGCAAGTGTGTTACGAACAACTCGTAAGTAAACACCTTGTTCACGGGCTTTAACACGAAGGTCAGTTAACTCTGCCACTTCCATGCCACGGTATTCAGCGACGGCAACAGATAGAGCTCGAGATGCAACATCGTTAATCTCTGTTACGATCTCTTTTTTTGCTGCTAAGCCTAATGCCACTGAGTTCACCTCTTAAAGTCTGAATCGTCATTTCTATTAGAAATATCCGTTTCAGGATTCACAGATTGATATCATTACTAAACTTTAGTTTAAGTAAATCCACCGCTCTACGGTGTTCGTTAATCCCAGAGAGTCTGAGTCGATACCACCGTCTGCGCAGGCTATTATTTTAAGTAAATTGTTTGCGGCATGTGATGTTTACCAACACTGCCAAGGTGAATGCTCTCTTACTTCATTCACCAATTTACGCCTGCGGTCTTGGACGGGAGTCTGTCGTTTAGCTAATTTTACAAAAAACTAAACTTAGACTCCAACCCACAACCTTTACAGAGAAACAGGCAACCTATAGGCTACCTGTTAAACCAATATAACTTAAGCTTCTAAGCTAGATTGATCAACAGAAACACCCGCACCCATTGTTGTGCTTAGGCTGATTTTCTTAATGAAAGTGCCTTTAGCTGAAGAAGGCTTAGCTTTGTTAAGCGCTTCTAGCAATGCTGCTAAGTTTTCTTGAATGTGATTTGCGTCAAAAGCGATTTTACCGATGCTAGCATGGATAATACCGTTTTTGTCGTTACGATAACGAACCTGACCCGCTTTAGCATTTTTAACCGCTGTAGCGACATCTGGTGTAACCGTACCGGTTTTAGGATTAGGCATAAGTCCACGTGGACCTAATATTTGACCCAACTGACCAACAACGCGCATTGCATCTGGTGAAGCAACAACTACGTCAAAATTCATTTCGCCTTTTTTCACTAAATCGGCTAAATCTTCCATACCGACTATATCGGCTCCGGCAGCTTTAGCAGCTTCAACATTCGCGCCTTGTGTGAACACAGCAACACGTACATCTTTACCTGTACCATTTGGTAATACAGTCGCACCACGAACGTTTTGGTCAGATTTACGTGCATCGATACCTAGATTGACAGCAACGTCAACACTTTCTGCGAACTTAGCAGTGGCCAATTCTTTTAGTAAAGCTACAGCTTCACCAAATGCGTATTCTTTTGTCACGTCAACTTTTTCATTAACTAAGCGCGCGCGTTTTGATAATTTAGCCATGTCTTACCCCTCTACCACTAGGCCCATGCTGCGTGCAGAGCCAGCGATGGTGTTTACTGCTGCATCTAAGCTTGCTGCAGTCAAATCAGGTTCTTTAGTCTTTGCAATTTCTTCTAATTGCTCGCGCGTCACTTTGCCCACTTTCTCAGTGTTAGGACGCCCAGAACCACTCTTTATACCAGCAGCTTTTTTAAGTAAAAAAGAAGCAGGTGGAGTTTTGGTTATGAAGGTGAAAGAACGGTCTTCGTAAACAGTGATTTCTACTGGTACTGGAGCGCCTTTTTCTAGAGACTCTGTTTTTGCGTTAAATGCTTTACAGAATTCCATAATATTCACACCGTGCTGACCTAATGCAGGACCAACCGGTGGACTAGGGTTCGCAGCACCTGCCGCAACCTGAAGCTTAATTAAGCCAGTGACTTTCTTCGCCATAATAGTACTCTCTAATTTGGGTATAACGCCTTGTAAACATTGAGATGCTTACTCTGTCGGCTTCCCGTTCTGATAAAATTGGTCGCAAATTATAGATGAACCGTTAACTAGGCACAAGTGTTATTGTCGACAAATGTAATATCTGTGTTTCTTAAAACTAAAAGGATGCTTGCAGCATCCTTTATTATTTCAAACTTCTCGTTAAGATTAACCTTTCTCCACCTGACCAAATTCTAGCTCTACTGGTGTTGAACGACCAAAAATGAGTACGGATACCTTCAAGCGGCTTTTTTCATAATCAACTTCTTCGACCACGCCATTAAAATCAGCGAATGGGCCGTCAGTAACACGGACAACTTCGCCCGGTTCGAATAAGGTTTTCGGTTTTGGTTTATCAACCCCTTCTTCAAGACGATTCAGAATAGCGTCGGCTTCTTTTGTAGTGATTGGCGCTGGACGGTCTGAAGTACCACCAATGAAGCCTAGTACACGAGGTACACTCTTAACTAAATGCCATGAATCTTCATTCATATCCATTTGTACTAACACGTACCCAGGGAAAAATTTACGTTCACTTTTTCTTTGCTGGCCAGCACGCATTTCAACCACTTCTTCGGTAGGTACTAAAATTTCGCCGAAGTAATCTTCCATCTCGTTCATTTTAATATGTTCTAACAATGTTTTTTGAACACGGCCTTCATAACCAGAGAAAGCTTGAACCACATACCATTTTTTATCAGACATATCTTAAATACCTAACCCAGTTATAAATGAAACGATCTCAACAATGATCCCGTCTAGCCCCCACAAAATCAATGCCATTACAATAGTTGCTGCTAATACAATCATAGTAGTGGTTGTTGTTTCTTGGCGAGTAGGCCATACAACCTTGCGAACCTCAGTCCGTGATTCTTTTGCAAAAGTAATAAAGGTACTGCCTTTGAATGTGGTAGAAGCTACAAAACCGGAGATACCCACAGCAGCAACTGCTATAAGAGCAATGTATAGAACAGATAGTTCTGGTAAAAAGTGGTTAACCGCCACTACCCCACCTAACAAACCAAATATAAGCAACCACTTAACCATATCTAGTGGCTTGGAATTGTTTTCTGTATTTTCGCTCATGCTAAACCCTAATTTACTTACCAGTTGCATTGTCCCCAGACCATACTTTCATATGGGAACACTTTTTGCCAAAAATATGGCAGGGGTGGAGGGATTCGAACCCCCAACCATCGGTTTTGGAGACCGCTGTTCTACCAATTGGAACTACACCCCTAAAATTCATAACCCTTGATGGACTTCAAAATACTTAACCATCAGCGCAAATTCTAGTTACATCAACCTTGTAGAATCATCTATTTTTCGGGAAAAATTGTGAATCACTACTTAGGAGGGAGCGGTATTATACTTATTGGCATCGGGGATTCAAGAAGAAAGATTAAAGAGTGTAAGTGTGCAGAGCATAAACCTGATCATTATTTGTTTATATCCAGGCAAAATCTAACATTTAATACTATTATATCGGCCAAAAGTTTCGCCGATAAAAACTTTAAAATTGTTGTACGGATATTGAGAATAGACTCTTAATAGCTTATCAACAGAATTTCTTTATCGACATTTTTAATAACTTATTACCTTTTTAATTAGATTTTGTAAAACAATAATCAGCATTTTTACCCCAGTGTGTTGACAGCATCTATTTTACTGATGTAAAACCCTACTCAATTTAATAGTCTTGGAGCCGTTTCTTGAATAAAAGCATTATCACCAATGGATTAGCCGTCGCCTTAGTACTGCTTGGTTTTTTCTTAGACAACATCATCATCAAAACTGTTGGGTTGTTTGCAGTATCAGGTGCCATAACTAATTGGATAGCTGTACATATGTTATTTGAAAAAGTCCCCGGATTATATGGCTCTGGCGTCATACCAGAACGATTCGAAGACTTTAAAAGTGGTATTCGTACTCTAGTGATGGAGGAATTTTTTAGCAAAGAAAACATTCAGCGGTTTTTGGATGACAGTCAACAGCCTATAAATTTGGATTTCGCCCCTATTATCAAAAAAGTAGATTTGGCGCCTACATTCGACTCATTAGTTGAAGTTATCAAAGATTCTTCATTCGGACAAATGCTAGGTATGTTCGGCGGTATTGAGGCCCTAGAACCAATGCGACAACCTTTTGTGGATAAAATGGGCTCAGCCTTGGAAAATATTACGCAAGATCCTAAGTTCACGATGCTATTGCAAGAAGAGTTAACTCAGTCAGATGTGCAGCAAGATCTGCATGAAAAAATTAATCAGATTGTTGAACAACGGCTCAATGAACTGACACCCAAAATGGTCAAAGACATTATTCAGGATATGATCAGACAACACTTAGGTTGGTTGATTGTATGGGGTGGCGTTTTTGGTGGATTAATTGGACTACTGACCGCCTTATTAAATGCCTAAAAAGGACAATGGCTAGTCAAGGTCATCCGTTTTTGCCATTGCGGATGATCGAAAGTAATGTCCAAGGCATGTAATAAAAGCCTAGGGGCCATTTCTTGTGTCCCTTGTGCTCCATACAAGTCACACCCTAAAATAGGATGTCCAATAGCTTGGCTGTGGATACGCAACTGATGAGTTCTGCCGGTCAAAGGTGTGAAAATCACTCTAGTACGGTTAGGTTTATTTAACCTTTCAGTCACTTGATAACCACTTTGAGATGACTTGCCATCTTGATGACAGATTTTAAGCCGAGGGAAAAGTAATTTGTCTTTGGCTATGGGTAAGTCAATCAGTCCTTCACTATCCGACAACTCACCAGCTAAAATACTCACATACCGTTTTATCACGCTTCTAGCTTGGAACTGCTTAGTTAGGTGTGTATTTACCACTTTGTTTTTAGCCAGTAACATTATCCCTGAGGTGCCAAAGTCTAGACGATGTGCCAACCTGACATCAGAATATTGCTGTGTTAAGCGATGATGAACAGAGTCGATATTCAATGGATTTTTACCTGATAAGCTCAATAAACCACTCGGTTTGTTGATAGCCAATAAATATTCATCTTCAAACAATATCTCGATTTGTTCGATACAAAGTGGTGCCACAAAACTGTCGATGATGTCAGCTTTCAAAATAAACTCATGCAAAAACCCTGTAATAAAAAAAGATGACCAAGCCCTTGGCAATCCAGCAAATCACAACACCAATGATAGGATCTAAAACTACTCAAGTTTTATTCCAAGCCAATAAAACCTCCCGTTTGATGCTCCCATAACTTGGCATAAATTCCGCGTTTATGTATTAATTCTGCGTGTGTGCCTGACTCAACTATCTTGCCTTCGTCAAGCACTAGCAATCTATCCATTTGCGCAATGGTCGACAACCTATGTGCTATTGCGAGTACAGTTTTATTTTCCATGACCTTGTTCAGACAATGTTGGATTGCCGCTTCCACCTCAGAATCAAGGGCCGATGTGGCTTCATCTAGAATCAAAATCGGCGCATCTTTTAACATAACTCTTGCGATAGCAATACGCTGGCGTTGACCACCCGAGAGTTTTACGCCCCGCTCCCCTACATGAGCATCGTAGCCCGTTCTGCCCTGCATATCCGACAAGGTTTGCACAAACTCATGAGATTCAGCTTGCTTGGCGGCCTTTAACATATCTTCTTCACTCGCATCTAAACGTCCATACAAAATGTTATCGCGCACTGAGCGGTGCAACAATGATGTGTCTTGGGTTACCATGCTGATGTTGGCGCGCAACGTTTCTTGCTGAACATGACTAATATCTTGTCCGTCGATGGTGATACTGCCGCTTTGAATATCATAAAAACGCAGCAGAAGATTGACCAAAGTGGACTTGCCAGCGCCTGAACGTCCTACCAACCCTACTTTTTCCCCTGGTTTAATTTTGATATCAAGATTTTTGAACACTGTGATGGGGATATCATTAGCGCCGGCATAGCCAAAATTGACATTGTTGAAATGAATCGCCCCTCCATTCATTTTTAAGGCTTTTGCATGGGGTCTATCTTGCACGTCGACAGGCAACGACAAACTGTTTATGCCGTCTTGCACTGTACCAATATTTTCAAACAGCGAAGATACCTCCCACATCACCCATTGCGACATACCATTAAGGCGCAAACATAAACTTACGGTAATGGCGATTTCACCGGGCGTAACCAACTCTAACATCCATAGATATATCGCCAGCGCAGTAATACTGAACACCAGTAGGGCGTTACTAAACCATACACAGCCATACAAGACGGTCACCAAGCGCATCTGAGGATAAACTTTATTCAAAAAACCTGACATTCCCTCTTTAGCGTATTCTGCCTCGCGGTTGGTGTGAGCAAACAACTTTACTGTGGTGATATTGGTGTAACTGTCCACAATACGCCCTGTCATCATAGAACGGGCATCAGCTTGGCGTTGCGACACCCTCTTTAATTTGGGAATAAGCGTACGCAAAATCACTAAATAAACTAAAAACCAGATAATAAGAGGTGCACTTAAACGCCAGTCGGCCGTAATAACTAAAAATAAAATGCTGAAAAAATACACACTGACATAAACCAAAATATCCAGTGTTTTCATCACAGTTTCGCGGACTGACAATGCGGTTTGCATGACTTTAGTCGCTATACGCCCAGCAAACTCATTTTGAAAAAAGCCCAAGCTTTGACCAATCATATACCTGTGAGCCTGCCAACGAATTTGCATGGGGAAATTACCCATTAATCCCTGGTGAGACAACAAAGACTGAGTGATCACCAGCACGGGTAAAATAACTAATACCAGCAGTGCCATCCACATAAGACTGCCCAGCTCTTGCTGTAAAAATGTATCTCTATCGCTTTCAGCCAACCAATCAACAAGTTGGCCAAGAAAACCAAATAACGACACTTCAAGGGCGGCGATAGCCGCAGCTAAAATAGAGACGCAAAAGATGACTGGCCACATGCCTTTTGTATAGTATCGACAAAAAGCAAATATAGTTTTTGGAGGTTGTGTGGGATGTTCAGCGGGGAACGGATTGGTTAGCCGTTCAAAAAATGAAAACATGGAGATTATGGACCTTGAAATTACGCAGTCTGTTAAAAAAAATATTCAACAGGCCTTTACTAAATTAAGTTAATTATAATACCCTAATTCTTGTAATTTCGATTCAATTTTTTTCGAATGTTGAACTTTCCATTCAGCCAAATTCATCGCAGCATCTTTATCCGTTTGAGCTCTGGCAAGGTTATAAACTTCTGTAAGTGTATCCTTTGGAATAACCGCAATACCTTCTTCATCCGCCACAATATAATCACCTGCATTAACCGTGACACCACCACACCGAATAGGCTGATTGAGAGGAAATATTTGTTCTTTTGCTCCGGGCTTGGGCATCAAACCACGGGCATAAACAGGAAACTGTGCCTCACGAATTTCGCCAATATCACGAATAAATCCATCAATGATCATAGCAACAACGCCTCGCTGCTTAGCAATAGCACAAACATTCCCGCCAGTATTAGCATGGTCAGGACCTGCTTCAACAACAATCACATCGCCTGATTTAGCACGATAAATAGCTGCGTGTAGACTAAGATGATCACCTTTTCCACATTTAACAGTAAAAGCAGGACCAGCGATGCGTGGCATCGGCGACCACATTTGATGAATGACGGGATCAATAAACTGCTCTATCGGTAATCCTTCAGAATATTCACAAGGAGAGACGTCCAGTAATTGTTTTATTGTCGGTTTTGGCATGCTCAGGCCCCTATAAATTTAGAAGTGAATAAAACAACCCAATAAAAACAAATCCCAATCTGCACCAAGAAAAAAGCAAAACGAATTTGCACGGCTATTACACTAGTCGATATTAAGTGCGCAACAGACTGTCCTATACGAGCTGCCAACAGCAATAAAGCTAATCCATTGGTGATTGCAGCCGAATTAGTCGCCAATGCCAACAACATCAAACCGCCAATAAAAGCAAAGCTTTCAACACAGTTGCTTTGAGCCCTTGTTATCCGTTCACCAAAAGCAGGTGAGTCAGAACCGTCCGGCTTAAAGCCATTAACTGCCTGCTCTTTTTTGGCAACTAACAAAGTACGATAGCTGGCTAAACAAACTAATAAAATTAATATCCAGGTGATATAACCTAAAAGTGAAATAATGGTTTCGTTCATGAATGTCCAATCTGCTAGTAAGAATATAAAACTACCTTATCCCACTATTTGTGATGGACCAACTTCAAATTTTTAATTTATCAGGTGGTTAACTACAATCCGCCGTCCGCACTCAGCAAACCAACAACAAGAGCCTAGTCAAGCAACTTACTCACTACTGTCACATTATTGTGCAAGGTTTTGTGTACTGGGCACTTATCAGCAATTTCTAAAAACCTTGCTGCTTGTTGTGTATCGAGCTCCCCAACATAACTAATGTTACGCACAATGGCTTCAATTCCTGACGAATCAGCTTCACAATTTTCACAATCTTGCTGGTAGTTACGGGTGTGAGTTAATTCTACTTTGATATGTTGCACTGGAAGCTGTTTACGTTT
>JAWUXU010000008.1:0-7911 GCA_034111145.1 Paraglaciecola sp. | reverse complement strand
CCCCCCCCAAAAAATAGCAACCTAACTCTAAAAAATGGCCTTATTGCGCCGGTGAAAAGCGCGCCCTACCCGATTATGGCTCCGATTCAAACGCTGTGTATAAACACCGTTTGAGTGACGCATAACCCATTAAATCGCTCTTAGACTTGTTTAACAGCCCTAAGGATATTATGACTATTGTTATCAACAAAATGCATAGCATAGCCCGCCCCCCCTGCTTTAGAATTAACATGATACAAAGCATTGCAAAGTATATTTGTCGTAGCCTAGCCACAGCTTCATTCTTGATATTATATTTCAATAATATCAACTATTTACCAAAAATCTAGAACATACAAGAAGAATCACAACTCGAGGACCAAGCCTAAAATTCTCACCCAAAGTTCTATTTCTAAGCTGCGTGCGCGGCAGCTGATTTAATTTCATGTAAAAATTATTTATCCTTCTAAGCTGCATGTGCTGCAGACGAGAGGAGTGAATCAGCCCAAAAAAGCTACAACATATACTTACTTTAAATTTAAGGTTTTAGCGTTGTTATAACGGCTCGTTTATTAGCATTTTCTAATACTTATATTCATTCATTCATTCATTCATTCATTAAAACTTAGGTAAAGCTGCATGACGATTAAAGCCATAAGTACTAAAAGAATATTTTACATTCTCTAAAACCGCTGATTTTCTTCTAATACTCATTTTGAATTCATTTCCACCACCTAGGCTTTTCATTTTAATGAAAGGCAGCGCTTTAACCCCTTTATCCATGACATATCCATTATAAAATAATTCAGCTTGCATCAACGTTTCGTTGTTCCTCATCATACGACGCCGAATATGCTTATCTGCATTGCCTGCCTTAGTAACACGACTAAATGATTCATAACGTTCAATATGATTGGGCACAGCATTGATGGCCTTAATATGTACATAATCATCAAGGCGATTTAACCATTTATTAATATTTAAGTCTTCAAGATCACTAGGCTGCATGGCAAATAAACGCATTTTTTTGCCCATAAAAGCGGATAGATTAGCACTTTGTTCTTTATAGTCAGGAAAACTAACAGCAACTGATGTTTTGTTATCAATATCTTGAATTTCTACTAAAGCTAGATGCACTTGCATCATGACCTTTGACCATAAAAAATGCATACCAATATCATCACTGGGCAACAAGGTGATGTCGATATAGTGTTTCATACTGGTACCTTATTTATCACTTTCACCAAAAACCCCACCGCGCACTAGCACAGCCATTACATAATGTTCATCTTCGATGCGGTTTAGTTTTTTACCCCGTGCCCAAACATCAAAAAAGCTGTAAAAATCTTGTTTGGCGGCAGGTGTACGATAAGCCTTACCCAAGTTAGTGACGGCGCCGTATGGTTCGATAGCAATCGGGCCTGCTGTTTTTTGTTCATCTTCGAACTCAGGATACCAAGTATCTATGGTACGAATTGCATTACCCAGTTTTTGTGAATGCATAGCAGCGATACCATTTACATCGTAAAGTATCTTACTTTTTTCTCCTTTGCCTTTATCTAAAACTAACTGTTCACTTGGATACACTTCTTGTGCTCTACCCACTTGAACAAAACAGTTTATGCTTAACAATAAGAAACCATCTTGACTCCCTAATACATTGGCAATGTGTTCAGCCAACTCATTAACCTGCAAGTTGTTAACATCAAAATGGCGAGTACTGAACTGGGTCGCATCAAATACCCAAGATTGGTTCACCGTGCTGTTTTTTGCCTTTATCTGTACCTCTATATTTTCAGCACCCACTCTGTTGCGCCATAAAAAACGTGCATTAGCGATATTAATAGCGTACCGGCGAGCCACTTCTATAAAAGATTGCCTCTCAATATATTCATTAGCTGCTGCCTTATAACTCTGTTTAAATAAAGCGTTGTTGCAGGCCGATGGCTCAATTATTCCACCTAACACTTTTACTGTAAATTGAAGATTTAGGGTGTCTTGTTGTGAAGCTAATGCACATACATCTACACGCTGTAAATTTGCACTTTGTACCTTGGCATCAAGTCTTACAGGGTCTGCATCAAAGTTTTTTGTATCGACCTTATTAAACCGGTTTGAAATAGTGCCTCGTACTGATTTTTCTTTTAACGCAAGAGGTGTCACTTGACTGCGATCATCCCACGTTGTGCCATACATGAAGCCATCGCTGGTGACTAATTTTTTTTCAAATGCCAATACTGATGCGATGTTTTCCTTTTTAGCCATGATAAATATCCTTTTGTGAGTGATTCTGATGTGATTAAATTTTAATTTGGTTTATGTTGTATGGGATTATTTTGTTGTGTATTTTGCTGACAAAGATACAAGTCACCATCGGTGTGATAGCGCCATAACATCTCTTCAATAAAATCGATTCTGTGAGGCATTTTAAATTCACCTAAAGTGATCACACTCTCGGCGAATCGATGGGGTGCATATTGATCTCGTTGGTTAAGGGCTTCACCTAATTCACTAATAGCATGAAAACCAATCGCGATAGGTACTATCCAACCAGCGGATTTATTGTTGAATTTTTTACGATGGCTAGTCCAGGTAACATTACCTTCGTCATCTTTATTGCAGCTATGATGTATAATTAAATAATCAATCAAGGCATCTAGAGCATCAGCGCCTTTTTCCATTGCATCAATCATTAAGTCCCTGCGCTCAACAATGGCGTAACCTGGCATCAATTTACGCTGTACTTTTCGTAAATTTTCATCGTCACCCTCTTTACAGCTAATACAAATTGGGGGCTGAAAGCTTTTGATATCGCCACCGGCTATTTTCATTTTTGCATGTAATAAATGATGAATAGCCGTAAGTAGCGTCTCACTTTCATCCATGTCGAAGTTGTCAAATTCAATGAGGATGCTTACATCCATATGGCAATGAGCTTCTTCAATAAATGCAGGCTGGACGGCATTGCCTTCAGGTTTGTCTTTTTCTGTCTTAGGCTCTAAAGGGTTACCTGTTCCTATAATCGAATGCACAAAATCGTTGTCACCTTTATAGGTTTGTAAATCTACATCATGGCTGACCACACCGATGGATAAAAATATGACCGGTATGTTTTGCTTATTAAGATTACGTTGTAATGCATGCACCGCACCTAACCATGCCGTCATAGCTGGAAAACCAATCGTAAATGGACTAGACAACGCATTGGCGTTGTGAACTTTAATGTGAGGGATAATAAGCAGTTTTTTCACTTCACCTATCATCGTAATGCTTCCCTATTGCGCAATACAATTTTACGCATTTGCTTATGCTCTACTTCACCAAACGTAATCGCTTTTCTACCCAGTGTTTTTTCGTAGCCATAAAATAAAAAAGTTGTGATTGAATCGCAAATCACATCAAGCCAATCATCGCTAGTTTCACGCAGATCTTTATTGTGATCGCATAGCCAAATTTTTTGGGCCGCTAAAAGCTGACTGTTTTGTGAATTAAATTGCTCAGTAGCAACAGCCCGAATTTGCCACATTTTATCGATAATGCAATCCACTACACCTTGGTAATTCTCATCACGCTGCAAACGCACATCCATGTTATTGGCGTCTTGCCTGTAAAGCTTATGCAAAGCTAAAAATTGCGTTTTAAATTGTAAATGGCTTAGAGACTGAACAAAAAATTCACTCTGAGGAAAATGAACATCTCGCTTTTTAAGTATCGGTGGCATACTTATCAGCATATGCGCTTTTCCACCATTTTGATTATTTAACACACTAATATTTTGGGGTTTAGTGCCGCCATAGGCAATTGTGGTCAGCTCATAAATTTCTTTGTAACCTTGGTGCTCTTGGTTTGTTTTCCTTTTATCACGGGCAGTTTTTATTGCATCACCAAAACGTATGGCATCCAATCGTTTACGCAGCTCAAACAAAATGCCTGATGCGGTCAATATAGAAAGCTGATGATATTGAATGTTTTCACTTAAAATACTGTCGGCACAGTAAGCCATGTCAATCGGAGTTAATGGAAAGTAAACTTGCTTTATTTTTGAGCTAGTCACACTTTCAGCAGTGGCCGTGGTCATAGCTAAAAAGCCCTGCTTTAACATTTGGTAATTGGCCGTTTCATCGTCATTCTCTAAGGTAAATAAGCTTAAGGCTAGTGCGCTATCCTGATTAAGATGTTGAATTAGGTTTTGCCCATCAGCCATTTCAAGGGTCAAAAATTTATACACGTCAAGTGCCGCCGCATTGCCCAGCGCATCAGTAGCAACATCAAGGTTGCCACTTCTCAAAAAGCCGTCATTGCGCTTTTCACTTTTGGCAATTATAGAGCTGACGTACCCATTTTTATTTTTGCGTGAGCTGGGATGGCTAAACGTGCAAGGGTGAGTCGAAACAGAAATTTGTCCTGCCCGACTTGCTGCGTTGGGCAGCCAATTGCTTAAACTAAAAACGGCATCACATTCAAGTTCTTTATCCCGCACTTCGACATCTGCCATTGATGCTTTTAGGTGCTTTTTTAACCACGCTTCTTTTCTATATTCGAAGAACTCGCGTATGGCTTTATCCGTCATCCTATATTCCTATACCTTAAAATTAAAATAAGGGATTTTTAATTAATTTCCACATCCCTAAAACTAACTGCTCGTTGTGCAGCCTTGCACCATCGCGGTGTCATAAACTAAACGTATTTTTCAATTTTCGATATGATGTCCATTTTTTTATATTTTAAACCCTGCAAGTTGGCCGTTATAATCTCAATTTTTATACTCACTACACCCACTATGCTCACTATGCTCAAAAGCTATTGCTCTGTAACGCAGATATAAATGCGTGCACTGAATGCCTGCTGATCAGTAATTCATTGCAGTTGTGTCCCAAATGTTGGCTTAGGCATAATCGCTAATGAGCTTGCTGCTTTAATTCTTCACCTTGGATATTTGAAATATTTTCAGGGGCAATGCCATAATTTTATACGTTCTTTTCACAAAAACGGCTCTGTTGTTGGTATTCATTTCATACCAACATTACTTTTAAGGTCGGTTCACTTTCGCAAATAGAGTGCGAGTTGCGTGGTAATGCGGTTAAATACCAATGATGCTATAACCAATGTTGCAATTTCCCAAGGCCAGACTGCGGTCATGGATAAGGTTTTAAAGAGTGAATTCTCCATGCTCTTGCAGTCTGACTCACTAATAAATGATAAAGTTCCGAGTCATTATCTATTTCATTCACAGTGTCACCTCCACCTGATAAGCGATATAAGCTAAATAATCCCTGTCAGGCGAAAAAGACTCATGATAACTAACAGGTTGGCGGCTAAAAGTGCTTGGCTAAAAGACACCATTTTTAAATCTAACTGGGTTCAATACAATAAAGCGTGACAACTTCAACAAATACACTCATCTTATGCAAATACATTCATTTTATGCAACAACAGTTATATTGCGACCCTGTAAGCAAGCCCTAGCAAATTATTCCTCCGATTAAAGCCATGTGTATAAACACCGCTTAAATGACGCACACACAATTAATTCGCTTTTACACTTATTCATAAACGTTGAGAAAATCATTCATGTGGTTATGGTCGAAATGAACATTTTTTGCTCCTGTATTCAGGAGCAATATAATACAAAAAATTTGGAAAATATATTGCTAGTGGCCTTGCCCTAGCCACATTCTTATTAAAATAACAGTTTACCAAAAGTTTAGTTAATACGATAAAATTAATAATTCAAGACTTGCCCCGTAAAATCCTGTTGGTGAATGCTAAATTTAAAAGCGAACTGACAAAACCAATCGATATGCGCATACATATTTTACCATAACTTAGGAAACTGCATGATATAAAGTTAATTTAACGATGTTCTGACCCCGATATTTTCATTAAATTCATCTCACACATGAGACAAAAACTTAAAAATTACATTACCCATCATAATTTAAAAATAAAATATCAGATGTTTATTGAGCACTTTGTTGGCTATTTTATCACTTAAATCCAATTTTTCAAAAAAACTGCTAGTAAACATTGCTTGTCGCACCGCTGCCCTTGCAGCGATTAATCAATGGCAGAAAAACGAGCGACACTGGCAGTCGAAGTGCTTGTAGTGACAGTTTGCGAAGGCATGCTGTGACCCATTACAAATCAACAGCTTGTTAGCAAGTATTATAGAAATGGTAAATGCAGTATTAAAGCACATGATCCATGATGAATTAAACACGCATAATAAATACGTCTAACACATGAGAAAGAAATTAAAGCAAACCTCAGCGGCTTGTTGAATATTTCAGTAATTTGCGGGTATTGAACTGTTTACGATTGTTTACCAATACCGCCTAAATCATAGGAATAGCGAACTAAACAAACCCGATTATGTAAACAAATTGTTACTATTTAACGCGTTTTAGAGTTTATTTTTTCATTTATCTATTAATCTAAATAAATAATGGTATTGACCAAGAACCAAAATTACGTATAGAATTAATACCGGGATTCACTATCCCTATTAAAAAAGTCTTTTTAATGACTACACACTAAAAAATCAAGGTCCAGGGAGATCTATATGTTTACAAATTCAAAATTGGCGAAAGCTATTCGGCTGGCTGTTGTTTGTGGAGCGGCATCAGCCCTAGCTCCTACAGCAGCTTTAGCTCAAGAAGAAACGGCAGATGGTGCACAGGGTGCAGAGAAATCAGTAGAAAGAGTTGCTGTTATTGGTTCTCGTATTAGACGTGCAGATTTTGCAGCAAATGCTCCCGTCGCTTCCATAAGCGCTGAACAATTCGAATTAAACGCTACATTTAATACTGAACAACTACTTAACCAACTTCCTCAGATTATTCCTGGCCTAGACCGGACATCAAATAACCCTGGAAACGGAACTGCATCCATCGATTTACGTGGCTTGGGCTCTAATAGAACGTTAGTCTTGGTCAATGGTCGCAGAGCTGTACCAACAGGTGCAGGCGGTGTTGTTGATATTAACTCCATCCCAACAGCGCTCATTAAGAACGTTGAAATACTAACCGGTGGTGCATCAGCTGTATACGGCTCTGATGCGGTAGCGGGTGTTGTTAACTTCGAACTTAAAAATGATTTTGAAGGTGTACAGGTTTCTTCAGGGTATAAAGAATCTTTTGAAGGTGATGCTGGCCTTTTCAACGTTGACTTCACCCTAGGCGGTAACTTTGACGATGGTAAGGGTAATGTTGTATTTAACATGAGCTTTACTGATCGTGGTGATGTGTTTCAAGGTGACCGTGGTTTTTCAGATACTGCATTGTTTGACAATGCTGACCTAAGCGGTTTACGCCCAGGCGGCTCTTCAGGTGTGCCGGGAACGGCTATTTTTAACGGCGCTTTCAGTGCCTTTTCACCTGATTCACAAGGTATTATATTTGGTCAAGATGGCAGCATTCGTCCATTTGTTGGAACAGGTGATGTTAATGACTTTTATAATTACGCACCAGTGAATTACCTTCAGTTGCCTCAAGAACGTCATCAAGCTACTGTGCTAGGTACGTATGAAGTCAGTAATAATCTAGAGTTCTACGGTCAGCTTATGTTCAGTGACAGCCGTGTACCCTCGCAGTTAGCGCCTACACCCATTTTCGAAGGCACTAATTTCACCCTAGACGGCAACCCTTTTATTACGCCAGCAGCACAGCAAGTCCTTTCTGATGCCCTCGGTAACGGTGTCGACACAGACGGTGACGGTATCGCTGATGAAGCCACCGGTGGTTTATTACGGCGACGTTTAGAAGAAATTGGGCCGCGCCGTTCATTAAACGCGTGCACCAACTATCAGTTCAGTGTAGGGGCACGAGGCAACATAGGTGACTCTGACTGGTTCTATGATGTTTTTTACCAGACCGGCAAATCTGCAAACGCACGTACACAATTAGGTAAGGTTAACCGTGGTCGTTTTAATCA
>JAWUXU010000007.1:0-12158 GCA_034111145.1 Paraglaciecola sp. | reverse complement strand
TAACTTATTATCAAACCCTGAGCCTTCGGAGGAATATCGTTATAAGCCTTAAATTGACGATATGCCTTATAATGCGCGCAATCGTAGAATATTACGTGTGTGAAACAGAATAAAAGCTGCTTGAATTAAGTTATGGAGCAGAGAAGCACTAAAAAATTGGCTAACAATCGAATTTATGCACTGATCCTGACACTTACCGAGAATTGCTGTCCATATATTGATACGCTTGCTTATTTCAGATGTGTGATACGGCGTTATTTAGGAGCACGCACCTAGAATATTTCATATATAAAAAACGGCTATATTTAGAATGTTACATTGCCAATAGGCCTAATAATCGAGCATAGGTTATTGCCTACATTAATGTATTTAAAGGATTAATATCCTACTGGGGGAAGAAAACTTAGTCAACATCCTTGTCGGGAGTTTCTGTTGAATGCATTCAATCTTTTCATTTGTAGTTAAAATTAGCTTCTATTATCTAATGGTCAATATTTGTTCTCAGGTAGGAGATAAAAGTGGCTTTTGTTGTTTGATTGCATCGAATTGAGCTGTAGATTTAAAATTTTCGGGTCTTTGAAATATCCCCCTTAGATTGAATCTGCTATTCGTCTGATTAGGATTTAATGGTTATTAGGAGGTAATAATATACAAACAAAATATTGGATGAATTTATTGCCTAATGTCCATATTAAATATTTTTTAAAGTCTAACTATTTAGCTAGAAAAGGCCTTGACCTCAAGCTAACTTGAGGTTTTATTCTGTACCTGTACTTTAATCATTTATAAATACAAAATCATAAAAATGATAATTAGGAGATGAGAATGATACCAATAGATGCAGTTATGAGAGTGGCTCGACCTACGGATAACTTAGAACAAATAACAAAAATGTATGCAGACGGACTCGGTTTTGAGGTCATAGGTGGTTTTGATGGTCATGGCGATTTTAGCGGTCGAATGCTTGGTCACCCC
This sequence comes from Paraglaciecola sp., assembly GCA_034111145.1. Lineage (GTDB taxonomy): Bacteria > Pseudomonadota > Gammaproteobacteria > Enterobacterales > Alteromonadaceae > Paraglaciecola. The sequence goes on along the minus strand of JAWUXU010000007.1, from coordinate 11,183 downwards.
AAACATCATTATCACTTGGAATTTACTACACACAGCAAAGAGAAAGCTGGCAGCGCGCCCACATTAGAAAATATTTTAGTTTACTACGTTCCTGATGATGTCGAGTTTGCTCGAGCAATCGACAGAATATCCAGCTCTGGTTTTAAAAAAGTCGACTCTTTCAACCCATACTGGGAGGGAGATGCTCAAACATTCGAAGATTTGGATGGGTACAGAGTCGTGATAAATAATGGTGATAGTCCATTTTAAATATCAAATAACAATTATTGTTGGCCCTTCATTATCGCACCTTACGCCTCATTAGTTGTTAGCTAGAGTAAATATGGTTCTATTAAAAGAGGATGGATGATACTCAGCCAATAACGCAAACATCTTCATATGAAGTGTTGAATTATTCATATGGATCGCCTTACTTAAATCTATGTTTGGAATTAAGAACGATGTTAATCACATTAGATGATTTGAAAAAGGAATATATTTAAATGAACGAGATCAATCTTAAAGATAAGACACATAAAGAAAAACACCAAAACACTCATTTACCAGCCTTAACAGGTGTTCGTTTTTTTGCCATTTTTTATATCTTTTTGCATCATCTATGGGCGATCTACAATCATCACAGTGGCAAAACCGAAGCTACTCAAGATCTTCTAATCGGATTAAAAGACTTTCCAGAAACCCTTTTGGTTATCATGTCAAATGGCTGGATTTCTACTAGCCTCTTCTTCATACTTTCAGGGTTTATTCTTGCGTATATGTACTGGGGTGAAGATGGTCAATTCACGATCAGCAAGAGGCGTTTCTGGCTCCTTCGTTTTGCGCGACTTTACCCAGTTCATCTTTTGGTATTGTTGATCCTGATAGCCTTCAAATTTCCAACTTATCTTGATGAGAATGTGCCAATAGAACTAGTTGTTTCAAGTGCAATAGGCTCGTCACTCCTCATCCAAGCTTGGGTTCCAGCATGGATACCAATGTGGAGCTGGCCAACATGGACTATATCGGTGATGATTTTCCTATACTTGATTATGCCTTATATAATTACTGTTTTAAGTCGACTCTCACGTCGCCAGCTAATTATCACACTGATGGCAATGCCTATTTTGTCAATTCTTCCAGCGGTTGTATTTGCAATTATGATGGCTCTGGGTATTACTTGGAACATGAATACAGAATTGTTTTTCAACAACTTTCCACTTTTCTGGGTGCCTTATTTTGTAGCAGGTATTCTCATAACACGTATTTTTTCATTGAATAAATTTAGTAAAATCCAGCAAACATCATCGCTGCTAGCTTGGGGAGATTTTGCATTTATTATCGTTATCGTCATTGCCTGCACACCAGACATTATGCAGCCAATGCAACTTTTTATTCGTCAAGGATTGCTGATGCCACTTTATATTGTATTTATACTCGATTTGGCATGTGGTAAAGGCATAATGGCAAAGATGTTCACATTACCCGGTACCCAATTCCTTGGAGAAACGGGATTCTCTATTTTTATTTGGCAGTCGGTGATAATGACTGCTGTGTTTGTTTCTCTAGAATATTTTCCAGAAATAGGCCCATATCAGTTCTGGTTAGCGATCATACTGCTACTGGCAGTGTCGATACCAAGTACTTACTTATTTGAAAAGCCTTTGGCGCGTTTAATACGAATAAAATACATAGACATAAAATAATTAAGTGTGGCACTGCTGATCATGTATCAGCCAATATTTTTCAGGACAACCAACATTTTACAGGGCAACCAAGTTATATTATCTTTGAGACAAGTTTAATAAAAACAAGATTTTGGATAATTTACTTGTGCTTATTCTGTTGGTAAATAGTAAATAACAAGGAGCTTAAAACCGCTCCAAACTGTACGTTCAATCTATGTTAATTAATGGCTAAGCCATTGAAAATTGCAGTTGGCAACGCAGTCTCCCAGCTTTAATAGTTAAAGTGGTTCATACCCAAAGGGCAAGTGTGACCTAGTGTGTACTGGGAACCAGTGAATCCTTAACTTATTTGGTTAAGCTGACCACTGATGGCTATGAGCTGTATTTTCTTTTGCCACCATCTGATCAGTGCTTCTATTGCATCCAAAGTGGCTTGACCTGCTTCTGTCTCTCTGGTGTTGAGTAAAAACTGCTCACTGTCTCCTGCATCAAACCTAATATACTCTTGCTGTTCAAGCAGCTTGGCCATATCTGCTTGGTTTTTTCTAAGTTCAGCCAATTCTTCCAGAGTGGTAAGCTGTGTAATATTAATATTTAGATCATTTCTTAGTCTGTCTACTAATGCTTGTTTTTTAAATGTAAATTCTTTTAATTTTACACTTGCGATGGAACGTTCGGCTCTTTCTTTACGTCGCTCCAACGGCATCGAAAACGTTAAGCCTACAAACGTTTCTGTACCATTCAGAGACTGACTGCCAGTGCCCAAGTCTTCGGCTACTTTTAGCTCTAAGTCTAGTGTGGGTAGATAGTTGTTTTGTGCCAAGCGAAGCTCATTTTTTGCTACCAGAACTTGTCCCTCTAACCTGGCGATTTCTGGATGGTTATTTAACACTAATTCTTGCCAAACCTCATCAAATATGACTTTCTTGAAAATGTAGACTAGATCATCACTCGGAAAATGGGTGTCATTAATTATTTTTTGTTGTCCATTAGAAGAACGCCAGTAAAAACTTAATCGTTGTTGGGATTGTCTTAAAGATTGTTTAGCTTGTAAGAGGTTAGCTTGACGTCTAAGCAAAGTAGTTTCAAACTCTACTTTACTGATTTCTGCTAAGTCACCACTTGCCACTCTTGCATGCATACCTTTTCTTCGAACTAAGGCAAGGGTGACTAAGTCTGAAATAGCTTGAGTTTGTTTGAACGCACGATACCAGCTTAAATAGGCGTTAATACCTTGAAATAAAAGGTTGTTGATTTCTATTTGCTCTTGACTTAAACCAATACTTAGCTGGTTATCAGCATTTTTTATTCCAATTCTACGGCTGTCTATACGACTATTCTTTAATAAGGATAACGAAATCCCGATACTCGCTTCGCCTCCTGATTCTGTTCTTGAATAATCTTCATAAATAGGAAAAGCACCATCACCACGCCTATATCGGGCAGTAATATCTGCACCGTATATTTCTAGGGGTTTAGTAATCGTTTGATCAATATATTGACCATCATAGTATCCACTGGTGCGTAATCTAGATTCCTGGTTAAACTGTAAGTCAAATTCACCTCGAGCTCTTTGTGATAGAAACTCAGTTTGTTCACGCTTAGCGTTCATGGCCTTCATACTAGGGTGGTAGGCTTTAATCGACTCAAATACCGCACTTAGTGGGATGGTATTAGCCAATACTTTTGTGTGGCCGCTAAGTATGACTAACATTGAAATTAAAGCATTTTTCATGGGTTTGTGGACTCAGTGAATTTAGGGGGGAAACTATTTAATTGTCGCCACAGTTCGTAACCCAGTTTTACTTCTTCCAATAATATCCAACCTTTGACTTTACTTCCTAAACGGACAAATCGTTCATCAGGCCAAGGATGTTCTGTGTCTATCTCTTTAATCCAAACTCTGAATTGACCATTATCATTGGCAATAGGCTCAACAAATTCGACTTCGCCCTCAAATGTACCAATTGCTGAATTGGGCCACCCTGTAAGTTGGAACACAGGCCAACCATCAAATTGTAACCTGACGCTTCTGCCTATAGTGATTAATGTTGCATCAAGACCATTTACATTTATCACGACAGAGCGATTTACTCCGTCAGGGGCAAAAGAAGCGAGTACATCACCTGCCTTGACAAAGGTAGACTTACCAGCAGAGATAAGACGCAGTATAGTACCATTTTCGGGAGCAACTTTAGTTTGAATAGATTGGCGAGCTAAATTGACTTTAGCCTGATTAAGTTGCGATTGAGTATGAGCTGCTTTTGCTTCTGCCGCTTGTCGTCTAATTTGTGCTTGCTCGACTTCTCGTTTGGATACTAGCCCCTGTTCAAACATTTTCTTGCGTCGAATATAATCGGTGACGGTATTTCGTAATGCTTGTTCATTGGCATTCTGTTCTCTTCGAGAAGCGTCAATCTGCGCTTGCAATCTTTGAAGCAAAGAAGGATCAATGTCCATCAACGTAACAATAGGATCACCTTTACTTACCTTAGTGCCTTCGTTGACGTGCCAAGTATCAATTTGGCCAGGCACTAAAGCGGATATTGCTTGAATTCGCCCGTTGGGATTAAGTGTGCTGACTACTCCATCTCCTGGGGATGTTTGTACCCAAGGCGTGAATGTTAATACCAATGTCACTGCAAGGATAAAAAAGACTATCAGGCTTGTAATAACGAGGTCCGTACTGGGCACCGTTATGTTGTTCAAAGTAGTCATATGGCCGCGATATCGTTGTTGGACAGTTGGGTTCATTCTGCTTCTCCCTCTTGAATAATCGATAAGGTATCAGAAAGGGATAAAATATCACCAACGTCGCTATTACTTGCTTCATTGGAGAAGTACAGCACAGTAAAGTTGAGATTATTCAATTGTTGTAAGAGATGTTTACGTAGGTGTTCAGGCAAACTATCAAAATGTTGATTTAAAATAATTAAGTGAGGCTTAGCCAAAAAAGCTGCTGCTAGCTTTAATAATAAAAACTCGTAAGGCATTAATGGGTTGCCCAAAGAAGACATTGTGGTGTCCAATCCATCCTCCAATAAGGTGATCCTGGATTCCAGCTTGGCCTGTTTTAGGGCTGTTTTCATCTGTGCAGTACTGGCTTTTGGTGCAGCCATCAATAAATACTTTTTAATAGAGCACTCAACAATAAGTGATCTGTCTATTATGGTAATGGCTTTACGGAGTTCGTAAACATTATAATCTTCTATATCTTCTCCACCTAAACGCATCCAACCGTGACGTATTGGTTGATTTTGGCGTAATAAATGTATTAATTGATGCTGGATCCATGGCCTATCAGTCAAAACTAATAATATTTTACCCGCATCAAGCTTAAAACTTACCTTACAGCTTTCTCCAAGATGCTTTAATTCAAGTTTGTTAGCTTCCAACTCCGCATTACTGGGAATAGTAGTTTGGTTATCTTTAATTCGCTCTTGAGGCATATTCAGGGCACTGCCTATCTTATCTGCTGCACCAACCAGCTCGTAATAAAGTTTAAGGTAGCTACCAAATTTAGATAAGCCAAAAAATATTGCCGCGAGGATCAACTCTGCCGCAACAAGTTGGCCTATAGATAATTGGCCTTGCACAACTAGCCAACCGCCTAAACCCAGTAAGGAAGAACTGGCAAAAGCGTACAGTAATAAAAACATGATGGTTTGGGCGAAAGTATATTTAAAATGTTGTTTATGCTTGTCTAAATATTCACCAATATAATGTTCAGTGTTTCTGCCTGCATAGTCCATATGGTCTATGGACTTAAAAAAATCATGTGCTGATGCAATACCACTTAACCACTTCGCCGTATCGTATTTTGCATAAGACAATTTAATAGCACTAGTTTGCGCTTTTTGTCCCCAGATTGTCCAAATTAGATAAACACAAAAAATGACAGCTAAATTAAAAAGCATCAAGGCTTCGTGATAAAAAGAGACAAGTAAAAAACCTACAGCCATTTGCAAGACAAGGGCAAATCCATCAATAAATAAAATAGGTACATTTTTTTGTAAGATCATTATGTCGAAATAACGTTGAATGACACCTGTATTTCCGCGGCCTTCAAAAAATCGGTGATGGGCAAACACGGTTTTCAGGCTGAATTCTGCGGTTAGACGTGCATATATTCGTCGTTCAAATAGCTCCATAATCCGGATGCGCAACGCACTTAAACCGCCTGATATAATGAGGGTTAAAAATAATAGACTCGCTACAACAATAATGGCGCGGATAGAGGCAATATTGACCACTGAATTGATTAAGGTCTGCACTGCAACTGGGACCGCTAGGGTAAGTAAACCGATGGCGATCCCATATAATATAGCAACATAGAAAAAATTACGTTCAGGAGATAAAAGGTCAAATAACATTCGACGGGTTAGCTTTAAATCAATGTTTTCTACAGACAATGCTTGTACCTTTATTGGTTATGAATAGGAAATGGCTAAAGAGGCTTATGATATAGTTATGATTTAATTAAAAACCAGTCAAAAAGTTGATAATTAGCTGTTTTTTAGCATAAAGCATGGTCAGCCTTATTAAATTGAAGTGAATATATTAAATATGTAAATAATGAGTGAAAAATTTGTTTAAATCCTTGATGTTGCACGACCTACTAAAATGAACTGGCTGTATTGTTCCAGAACAATCACTTTATTATTTATATAGCAGTTAAGCTTCTAATCCATCTAACAGCCTAATCGTCGACTAGCACTGATGTCCTGATTTATTTTTCGCATTGAAAATCAAAGTTTTATAATTTTAAGTTAGTGGACTAACATCAGAAAAAGTTCCATTTATTTTAAATTAGTCAATTGGCATCAGGGAAGGTGCGATACATTATTTCAATAAATTATCATACTATGCTCAAGGAGTATTTTTTAGATGAGCTTAATATTAGGCACGGTAGATTTGCAAGTTACATTGGTGTTGAGATAACTGCGATAAGAACACTCTGTATGATGTTCGAAATACCAGTGCGTAAATAACTATTTCCTAAGACCTAGTTTTCAAACTGACTATTGCAAGCTTCCTGATGGGAACGTTATTTTACAGACCTTAAAATCTGCTATAACTACATAATTTAACGTCAATATTTGACGTCAATCTACTAAGAATTAAATCACTAAGGGTCTTGTTATGAGTTCAGTGAAAAAAACAGGGTGTTTTATTTATTCCCTAATATGTTACGGGGCAGGGGTTGTATCTTTGATTTATTTCATTATGTTCGTAAACGACCTGTGGCTAACAAAAACGGTTAATACCTTGGTGCCATCCTCATCCTTGGTTTATGTCATATTAGCGAATATCTTTGCACTTTTGTTGTTTGGCATACAGCACAGTGTTATGGCCAGACCCGCTTTTAAAAGCTGGTTTACCTGTTTTATTGATCCTAGTGTCGAACGTTCAACATATATTATTGCTACTGCTCTGGCAATCGGGGGGATGTGTCATTTATGGACACCTATTGGTTCCGTTCTCTGGCAAGTAGAGTCTGGAATAGGTGTATATCTGATCCGAGGTATTGCTATTTTTGGTTGGGTCTTTCTATTTTTAGCGACATTTATGATGAATCATTTTGAATTATTTGGACTACGACAAACCTTTGATCCTATGCGAGGCAAATTAGCAGCTGTTGGGACATTCAAAATGTCAGGGTTTTATAAAATAGTTCGCCATCCTATTCAAACAGGTATACTCATCGGCATTTGGGCGGTACCGATATCAACTACCAGCCATCTGATTTTTGCAGCTGGTATTAGTGTCTATATATTTATTGGGTTGTATTTTGAAGAAAAAGACTTGATCCAAGAATTTGGTGCAACATACCTAGATTATATGAAACGGGTTAAGAGAGTGATCCCGTTTGTTTTATAGAAATATAATTATTTTAGAGTGAAGTAGTGCTTGAGACATTAACATTTATTATGATTATCAATTTTATTACTCTACTACTTGATAAGCTTTAATCATAAAGCGAACAAGTTGATATTTATACCGGTACCTGAACTTCATCTTGGGTATGACCATAGTTTAACCTAGTAACAAGGATTGCCAGTCATTTTGCCTTCTGTTTTACCCCCCGAGTTGCCAAAAACTCCCGCTGAAAAAACGGCTGTCGCTAAATTTGCGTTGATTATTGTGTGTATGGGTTCAATTATTGGACCTCTTGGTATGGCCTCAGTGAATATCGCTATTCCTGACTTGGCAGCTGATTTGCAGGCTAATGCTAAGATGGTCTCATGGTTGCCCACACTGTTTATCTTGAGCAGCGTCATATTTATGCTGCCTGCCAGCAAGTTAGCAGATAATTATGGAAGAAAACGTATTTATGCCTATGGCCTTGCCTTAAATGCATTCTCGTCTTTTATGTGTGGGCTTGGCACCAGCATAGAGTGGGTATTGTTTTGGCGATTTGTACAAGGCGGTGCTTCGGCGATGATTTTTGGTCCGGGTGTGGCGATCATTACCTCTGTTACCCCTTCCCATAAAAGAGGTGCGGCTCTTGGGATGGCTGCTGCTTGTGTTTATGTCGGACTAACAGTTGCACCTGCAGTAGGTGGTTGGCTAACAGAATTGTGGGGCTGGCGTTCAGTGTTTTTATTTCAGATACCAATTGTTATTGCACTTTTATTATTGATCAAAATGCGCCTATTAGGGGAATGGAAAAATGATGATAAAACCCGATATGATTGGTGGGGAACATTTATTTTTGCCGTGTTTGCGTCATCTTTGGTATATGGATTAAGTATGCTACCCAATATTATTGGAGCCTTGATGCTTGGACTCTCAGCTATCAGTTTGGCGCTTTTTATTTTGCATCAAAGTCGCAGTCGCCGGCCGCTTATCCGTGTACAAATGTTCCAAGGCAGTAGGGTGTTTTCCATGTCATTAACAACATCACTGTTGATGTATGCCAGTAATTTTCCGCTGATATTTCTGATGATCTTGTATTTGCAAAATGTAAAAGATCTAAGCCCTTCACATGCTGGGCAAGTTATCTTAGTTCAGGCACTGTCTATGGCGGTAATGGCCCCATTTTCTGGCAGGCTGGCAGATAGATTCCAGCCACGACTTTTAGCAACATTAGGCTGTGTGATTGTTGCTTTTGGGCTGTTTATACTTAGCCTGATGAACACAGAAACCAGTGTGACCTATATTACCAGTTCGTTTCTAATTATTGGGATCGGATTTGGCTTATTTTCCACGCCCAATAACAATGCCATCATGGGTTCTGCAAAGCGTCATGAGGTGGGTGCGGCTTCTGCCTCGATGAACCTTGCACGAACAATAGGCAATCTGTTTGGCATGAGTCTGGTAAACCTAATGGTGCATTATTATATTGGGAATGCTCAGTTTACCCAAGCGCAAAATCCAGCATTGATACAGACTGTTGAGATGGCATTAAATATGTCTCTCGCATTTGTTGTGGTAGCCTGTGTGATATCGGCTTTTCGCGGCAAATCGCGGACCGTGTAATTAGCTGTCATTACCCGAATTTTTTTACATAACACTGAGCATCATGTTAATAAATAAAAATTATTGATCTTATTATTGGTTACGGTGCGTATTTTTGTTTATGAATAAACGTCAATTAATTAAAAATCACTTATCGCAACTTAGTCTAATCGAGTTACTCAGGTACCGGTTATTGTTTTGTGCTGGTGAATTAAACGAAGATGTTGAGCTAGACATTACTGATTTATTTAAGTATCCAGCACGACTGGAAACTAGCTATTCCGATAATTGGCAAAAAGATGTGTTGAAGACCTTGTTTCGAAAGCTTGAAGGTGAATTTGAATCATCGAGTCACATTAATGAAAGCATACTTGCTTTACTATCAAAGCTAACCTTTTCAGAAAAAGACCAGCGTACCATCGCGCTATTTGAAAATTTTCTGGCTAGTTCACAAAGCAAAAAAGTGGTGCTTATTCATTCATCACTGCATCGTAAAATAGATAATTTAACTTTTTAACCTGTTATTTAGTGTCATTTAGCTGCGCTTTATTGACGATGAAATTCGCTGTGTATCTCAATGTTTACTTCGTCACCAACCACGGGAATAAATTTATTCAAACCAAAGTCGGAACGTTTAAAGCGTAAATTAGCAGCAAAACCAAGTGTGTATTTTCGAGTAAGTGGATTGTTGGCGGCACCATTTAATTTTACATCCATGGTAACTACCTTAGTAATACCTAAAAAAGTGAGCTCGCCTTGTACAAGTATCTGTTGGTTATCTATTTTTTCAACCGATACACTTCGAAATATAGCTTGTGGAAAGTTGTTAGTGTTTAGCCATGCGGTGCCTTCAAGTGTTTCTGCAAAAGCTGGGTTATTGACATTTATGCTGCGCATATTTATTAACGCTTCAACCTGCGAGTTTTCAATCTTAGTTGGATCAAAATCAAGGCTGACTTCAAAGTCATTAAAGCGACCCACATAGCTTGAGAAACCCATGTGATTGATTTTAAATAATAGCGCTGCATGGTCTTTATCAAGTAAGTATTCACCTGCTTCAATCTTAATAATGTCTTGTTGTAAGGTTGGTTGCAGCCAGCTAGCACATGCACTTGTGAAAAACAGCAAAAAGACAACCAGTAATGGTTGATAAAATCTTTGATGAAGATTTTTTTGAACTGAATGCTTAAATGTAAAAAATAAAATAAGTGTCAAAATGTTCGCCTTTTTATGTTTAATGCTTATTTAATTCACATTGAATGTTAATTTATAGCTTATTAACCAAGCTGATTTAGTCGGTGAGTATTCATATTTTATGTTGTTATATTAAAAGTTAGCCGGTCAGTTTTCCGGTGACGTCAACTATTTGAGTCCAAAATTCAAGGTTTCACTTAGATTGTCGGTGTAAGACCGATTACTGGCGATGTAGAAATTCGTGAGTTTTGTCGCACTGACTGATCGTGCAATGTCTCTATGGGCAAACTTCGAAAAAGGTTTAAGTCATCAAACAATAGCTCATTAAGTCACTTTAACAAAGTGACAGGTTGGGATCTGAAAGAACATGTTATGCTAATTTTTCAATATGCATTTAGATAAAAACGTATGAGCGATAATCCCAAAGATAAAAGCCAGGATCCCACCGTGAAAGCTAATTCAAGAACGCAAGGCGTGGGTCGTTTAACTATTGATGCAGTATTCGCTATTACTGATATTATTGAATCAACGCATAAACGTATAAGCCCGATTTCAGCTTTGCTGCCGGACACTGAAAAAGAACAGCTCTGGGGCATCGGTGGCTTAGTGTACCGTAATATTCGAAATGTGACGGGATTGGTTGGTAAAACCATTGATGCACCACTGGCAGCAATAAGTAAAGCGTTAGCTTCTCAACCTGATCCAATATCGACCCAAGCTTTACTTGCCGCATTGAACGGAGTGTTGGGTGATCATCTTGTTCTTAGGGATAACCCTTTGGCCATCCCAATACACTTTCGAAGAGAAGGGATTATTCTAAATGATAAACAACTCAGTGAGGTCATAAATCAGAGTAATGGCAAA
>JAWUXU010000006.1:0-7051 GCA_034111145.1 Paraglaciecola sp. | reverse complement strand
GCGAATACTTTCCAAAACTCAGATAGAAGATAAATTGTATGGTTGGAATATGGAAACTGAAAGCAATACTATCGAGGTTCATATTCATGGCCTGCGCCGTAAATTAGGTAAAGATGCAGTTATTACCGTACGACATGTTGGATATCAAGTCCCTCAATAATTGCGAAGGAAGTACTAAAAATGTCTCAAGAAAAATTATTTTGGCCCCTCAGCGTGTTGCACATTATAACTTCTGTTGGCTTGGGGTTAGGCTTATATATGCAGTCAGTACCAACGGCTATTTATGTTCTTTTTATCATGGCGACTATACTGGTTTTTGTCCTGATTAATATTCTCCACAATAGGCTGCCCAGCAATATCATTGATGGCATTGCTAAGTTGACAAAACAACTCAAGGGATTCGAAACAGGAAAACTAGAAAACGTAGGACCGATGCAGAACGCTCAAATGTAATGTTGAGTGAGATATTAAATAACGTCGTCGTGTCTCATAAGACGATACAAGAAGAACGTCACATTTTACTATATATTGATGCGTCAACGCTCTCAATAAAAACCATGTCACACGAAGAACATTTGGCGGTTCTGTTTGACAATTTGTATACCAATGCGCCTAACCACACGCCACAAGATGGTCAAATTTTAATATCATTAATTTTAGTCGGCGAACAATTAAGTTTTGTTATAGAAGACTCTGGGCCGGGTATACAATAGACCGAATATGAAAGAGTAGTGATACTATGTGGTTCTCTATTTAGAGGACGATGATGAACTCGCTGAAAGTATATCGACTCTTCTGACTATGGAAGGTTATCAAGTTATAACAGCCAGTTCTTCCACAGGAGCAAAAATGGCTGTTGATGAGCTACAAAAAATTCCAGATATTATAGTGGCAGATAATAGTTTGGATGCCATGGAGAGCGGGATCGCAGTGGTACAACAAATTCGCATTCAAACTAAAACAAATATTCCAGCTATCATGCTAACTGGGTATACAGAAAGCTCAGTACACCAAAAAGCGCTTAATGTTGTTCAGAGGGTTCTCATTAAACCAATAGATGCTGACGTTTTGCTCAAAGAAATTGATGTTATTCGAAAAAGGCCATGAACAATCAAAAAAGGCTTAAAACTTGAAAATTTTTTTATAGTTGCTTGATATTCAAATCTTTAAAAAAACTATTCATTTCAACGAACCTGCCCATCAGTTATGACCATCGCAGGTTTTTGATTTAACTCTTTGGTTTATCACTCATACAGGTCATCCATTCTTCATCAACTGATTCAACACCTTCGCTTATAGCATCGACTACCTTTGATGCTGACTCAGGTATTACCTCCACAACTGCAACAGCCACATCCATTGCATTACCCGGTGAAGCAACTGTTAAACGATTCACCAGCTCGACAGCTTGGTGATAGTCCATTGAATCTCCAGGCTGGCATTCGGTACTATAAGCAGTATGTTCAGTTGCAATATTAGCCTCACTGTCATCATCCGGTGGATCACGGTAATAGAGATTAGTGGCCATTGCCGTAGCGACATCTGCTGCGCTTCCCGGTAATGCCGATACTACTGCTACCGCTATATCCAAAGCTTGCTGTGGTGCAACTTCTGCAAATCGGGTAACCAATTCAATGGTATTTTTATATTCGGTGTCCGAATGATCTTGCTCAGTCACGACGATATCATCACTAGACTGGGCCATTTCTACTCTAATTGCATTTTCATCGTGGGTTTCATCCAAAATAAAGCCCGCGTTTGTTGCAATATATTCTTGAGCCAAACTGACAGCTGACTCCGGTATAGCATCAGCCATTGCAACTGCTACATCCAATGCCTGACAAGCGGATCCTTGCCATAGTTCAGCACTTAAATTTACCGCAAATTCTTCGCTCGTATCTTCATCACGTTCAGCTGGACGAACCGAATCATGTTCCTCAGCCAATAAATGAGCATAATACTCTGCCATTTCTAAAGCGGATTCGGGCACAATCTCCATTGCCGCTTTGGTTGTTATTACGCGCAGTTCCGGTTGTGCTTGACCAATTTCTTCTGCTACGGCGACAACTTTATCCGGTTGATATTTACCCAGCCTTATCATTAAGTCGTATGTCAATTTCGGCCGCGCTGCGACTAGCGCTTTAGTGACACTGGTAATATGAGCCGGTAAACTCTCCACCATCACATCGAAAAGTCTTATTACGTCGACTTTTTCCACCTTAGCGATTGCACCCGCAACCTCCAAAGCTAGCGTTGAATTTACAATACTGATTGCTTGTGCCATTTTCACTGCAGCAGCTGGTTTTACTTTAGCGATGGCCAATGCGGTTTTACACTCAGTACTCATTCCGTACACTTGTTCTGAATATTCAGAGCGTGGGTCGAGTTCTATTGAAGGTGGAACTGCCGAGTTTTGCATGACAAAACTTTCTTGGTCCTCTATAGGTAATGCCTGTCGAGCCGCCATGCGATAAATAACAAACCCGGCAAGTAAACATTGCACAACTGCCAAAAAATAAAACAACGCTGCTCCGCCAAAATGGGTCATCGCCATTGACGCTAAAAATGGACCAAGAATTCCCCCAACAGAGAATGCGAGTATCATCGAACCCATTGCCGCTACCATTTCACTTTGACGCAAGCGATCAAATGCTGCGGCAATACTCAGTGGATAAATACAGGCGACGATGCCACAGGTCATTCCTGTTACAACAAACATCGCCAAAAAGTAGCCCAGTTGTGCGAAGACAACATTTATTAAACCAGATATCGCTGAAATAACTAAAAGAATAAGTAGCACCTTGCGTCGATCAAATCGATCTGACAAATACCCAACAGGAAATTGCAGCACCAAAGCGCCAAATATACCGGCTCCCATGTACAACGAAAGCTGAAATTCAACAATGTTAAATTCATTAGCAAATACCGGAAGTAGGTTAAACAATGACGAATATATAACGCCAGATATCAAACAACTTACCACGCCAAGAGGTGATATTTTGTAGAGATTTTGCAAGGGCATAGGGTCCACCAATTCAATTTTCGGACCGTTTTTAGTACTCAAACCGATGGGAATTGTTGCTGCACATAATAATATGCCAGCGACCACAAACAGACTCGTATTGACGGGGTTCGCAATATTCATTAAAAATTGGCCACCGAACAAGCCAGCAAGAACGACTGCATTATAGGTAGCGAGTACTTTTCCTCGACTGTTTTTATCAGAGCTATGGCTCAGCCAACTTTCCATAGCAGTAAATGCACAGGCATTGCAGAAGCCGATCAGCACTCGCATAGCACCCCACAAGATAGGATCTGAGTATAAGCTACAAACTAGCGTACTTACGGCCCCTAGTGCCACACAACTGGAAAACATTCGTATATGACCAGCTCTTTTAATCAGATTTTTTCCGTAGATAGCACCGACTAACATCCCCACATAATACAGCGACAATACCGTACCAATAGTGTTGATATCAATGCCATCCAGGCCCATTCGAACAGGTAACAACACATTGATTAATCCGTTGCCTAAAAAAAGTATAAAGCAACTGATAAACAGTGGAATAAGCGAAATAAGAGTTTTTTGCACGGGTATTGCTCGAAATTACTGACCAAAATATTTGGGCGGATAAGAGTTACATGTTATTTGTCGACATCAAAATTAATAAAACAAGCTTAACTTTGGGGAAGAAATATTTGATGATAAATAATTTTTTTAAGAAGTTGTACCTGAAAGTGCATAAAAATCAAATCTATGTAACCAGGAGCTGGTAATCAAGTTACATACACTTATCTTTTTATTACTCCTAAAAGTTAACTGCTGAAAATTTTTGAGCGATAAAAAGTAATAAATTCTGATAATGAAGAATTTTTGATATCTTTTAAGTATACCAAGTATGTCGTGACAAATAACGTTTCTATGGGTTTGATTAATTCAATATTTTTTACCACGTTAAGTCGTCTAGCCAAATTTTCTGTTAGCAACACACATCCACCTTTGGAGCTAATGTAATTGGTAGCGATACTCAAAGAACCGGTTTTAAATGCTGCTCGACGCGCAGTTGGATATAATTGATAAAAATTTTCGCTTGTTTTTGCGTTCCATTCAATATGTACATAATTTTGTAATTCGGCATCGACAATCGCCCCATCAGTAGAAAATAATCCAAGGGCAGCAGAGTCAATTGGTACATTCTCGACATCATCCGACTTAAGAGGTTCGGTACTAAAAGCGATATCAATAATCCGTTCATGCAATTGTCGAGATAACTGCTCAGTATTTAACATCTCTGCTCTGATAGATAAATCTGGGAAATTATCATTCATTTGAATAATCGCATCGTTTAAAAATAACTCGCATGCATTGGGTGTTGCACCACAAACTAGATAATTCACATCGGCTTCATTCAGTGCTTTCCTTGCATCGGATAATGTTGATGACAAAGACTCAGCATAGGGGATTAATTTTTCACCTGCGGCTGTTAACTGAATGCTGTTACGATTACGTATAAATAATGAAGTGTTAAAGTATTCTTCGAGTAACCTAATACGGGCGCTTACTGCAGATTGCGTTAAATATAAGTTCTCGGCAGCTTTGCCAAAATGCCTGGTTTGCGCTACTTCTAAAAAGGTAGCTAGAAAACGTACGTCCATTGATTTAGCCCATGTTTTTAGATTTATATCTTAATACGCTTAAAGTCTTGATAAGGCAAGCTGAATTATACAAAGTATTAAGCTGTGGCTAAGTTGCACCGTCTTCTAGGGCTACTTCTATGTAAAATGGTTTGAGATTGGCAACCGATTCAATGTCAGCTTGAGGTTTTACATTTGTACAAACAGGAATTGTACATAACGCACTCAAATAATATCTTAAATTTATTTAATGGTATCTTCCGTTACTAAGTTGCGTTTTGTAGACCGACGTAATTGATTTGACTTAATTTTTTCTTTTAAATCACATGTAATATGTTTTTGTCATTTTCTATTTGCATAAAATTTCTGTGGATCAGTATCATCCCAGTTTGTAGAGTCTTTATTATTAAAACGTAAATCTTTACTCATCAATAATTCTTCAAGCTAATCCTATATAAAATACAATAGATAATATTAAAAATAGAAAACAAATAAATGTTTCCTTGACGATTAAAAAATTTCAGCAAGATCCTATAATTGTGTTACAAATCATAAGCTTTCATAAGTATTGATTAAATATATTTAGGCATTGATCGCATCATTTAAATATATATTTTGAACACTAATGACTCAAAATTAATTTTTGTGGTGTAGATAACTTTTTTTTGTTTTTCATTTCTAAAATTTTGATTAAGAATTGATTTTTATTAATTAAAAAGGCTATAAAAAATTTAGCCAGAAGCGATAAACATGAATCAAACCAATATTCGAATGGGCACAAAATTATTCACTGACGTGAAACGTTTTCCTTACGGATTTAAAAAATCTGGAGATCTAAGCATCGCTGAAGCCAATATTCTATCGGCGCATGGACACACTCTCCAATGCCTTGAACTTGGCACTCTTGAGCCAGAATCTAGCGAGGAAGAGCACTTCGTTCAGGTGTTTAAAAAACTAGCAATTCCAGAAACAAAAATTGAACGAGCTTGGTCAAAATACAGGAAGTTAAGCAACACCAGAAAAGTATTTTTCTCATTACACAGCCCTAGTTATAATGTAGTTGTGCCAAACGAAGAAATTGAGGAGTTCGAAAAAGAGATTTAAGTTTCTTAAGTATATATTTATATAAATTAGTACTAGTTATAATTTTGTTGGCTACTATCAAACTTGTCTAATAAAGTGTTAATTACACAAAGCAAGTTAACCTCGCTTGTGTTGTATTTTGAATAAAATCTACTCTATGTATTGAAGGTTAATGTTCAAGTTGCTCGTCACTGACCGTGTCGGGGGATTGATGATAATACTTGGCAAGTTGGGTAACAGCATAAAGATAACTGTCACGAGTGCGCTCTGAATAACCTCTGAGCTTACACTCATCGATCAGCGCTTGACGTAAAGGGGTCATAACTTATCTCCGATTAATTGGGCTCATGCCCACAGATAAGTATGACTCAAAGATGAAAAATGACAGGCTCCGCGCAGCGGCTTAGTTCAATTATATTAATAAAACACGGGCTTTTACCGTATATAAATTTGCCCCTACTCCATACACAGTACCTAATTTATTACAATATGTAGAGCTTCTCAGATCTTAAATTTACCCTTCTGCTGAAATACGGCAATTATCCGCGATCTTGCATATATAAGGGTTTGAAACTATGAATGTATATAAAAAACAGGCACCTGCGGGGGCGAAGCCGATGCTTTTGACCTACCCTCGCATGTATGTTCGCCGATTATTTGTGAGATTTAGTGGGTCAATTTACATGGATGTAAATTGAGTCGCAGAGTGCCGGGAGCACATTGCGACGACCTGCTAAATCTCACAAATAATGGGATGAAGAACATAGTTGGCGAGGGGCATTTTTTGCTTGTTTTTTGCTTCTGTAGGCAAGAAGTAAGTCGGGACTCATGGATGACGTAAGCGCAGCGCATGCACTATGAGCAACGCCAATGCTCTGTTCACGAAGTGAATGCCTCAACCTTATTAGAAACATTATTAGGCCAACCATAATAAAATCAAATAAAAAGAACAACCCTGCTGCAAGGTAGCAGTGCAGTGCAAAAACAGTCAAATTATTATGGGTGGCCTAATTAGATCGGTGGCCTAATTAGATCTCGTAATTAGATCTGCCTAATTAGATCTTCTAATTAGATTTTTAGCTTTATTACTCATCAAATTAGGCAGAAAAAACGAGAAAACAAAAGATTCCGTCGTACTGTAGAGGGGTTGATTAAAAGTCCTATTAATCAAGCAACTTGACCCCTAATCTCTGGGTGCAGGTCTCGCTGTGATCATTTTCTTCGAAATGTGACAACATTATCTGGCAGCTTTATATCGTCACTTTTGTAATGTGAAGTAATAAAGTCCCATGCGATATCCAGCTTGTCGCTAAGTAATAGCGCCCTAAATCTT
>JAWUXU010000005.1:0-43284 GCA_034111145.1 Paraglaciecola sp. | reverse complement strand
CTCGCATGTATGTTCGCCAATTATTTTTGAGATTTCGTAGGTCAATTTATATGCGGACGCCGCGCGGGATGTAAATTGAGTCGTAGAGTGCTGGGAGCACATTACGACGACCTGCTAAATATCAAAAATAATTGGATGAAGAACATATTGGCGAGCGGCTCCTTTTTGGTTACTTTATTCTTAGCTGTAGAAGAAAAAGTGACTGGCTAGAAAGGATTCTAGTCAAAAACCATCAGGACGATGGCGCGTAGCGTGCTTTTTGTTTTTACCAAGAAGTGAATTACAAGAATTACAAGGACAGCCATCGTAAGAAGACTAGACAATTGGCTTTGGTAGCTCCGCCACTGCTTTCCCGCATTTTTTGCGGTTAAAAACTTTAGCAGCGAGCGGCGTTTTACAAAGTACATCCTTATACTTTGCCCTTCGGGCCATCTTGCAGATGTTCAAAATGGTGGCCTATTAAAGTTGCCATTTTGTCTGGTTACTCTTTTTTGCTGTTGACCCTATTTAAGGGATAAATAGGGAACAGCTTTAGCTGGCCTGACAGGTAAAGTCGGGCGCCGAGCGTGCACGACGCACTTTATAAAAAAGAGTAACTGGCTCGAATGGATTCGAGTCAAAACCATCATGGGGACGCTGCGCGGGACGATGACGCGCAGCGTGCTTTTCGCTATTTCCCAGACGGATGCTTAAGCTTCAATTTAGTCAATCACACGTCCGTGATGATCGCCACCCAAGCTCGACTTTTCGATAACTGCTCCTGCGTTGTTCTACCTTCCAATATCCACGTAGGTCGCTTGTCGAACTGTTCAACTGGGCTTCTAAGTAATCTAGTTTCACCTTCACAATAGCGCTAGATAATTGTAATCCAATGGATTAGAATTATCTTTATGTAAACCATCGTCGAGTTACCAGAATATAAAAAGCAAGTTAAAGAGCATCTTTCTGAAAGTGATTCTGAGCTGTTAATTAATTACTTAGCTGAGCATCCTAAGGCTGGAGATCTTATGCAAGGCACTGGTGAAATACGAAAGTTAAGATGGGCTAAAAGCGGCGGAGGGAAAAGCGGTGGCGTGAGAGTCGTATACTATTTTCATAACGAATCAATGCCATTATTTCTGCTTTCCCTTTTTGGCAAAAATGAAAAGGCTAATTTATCTCATTCTGAGGGTAATTTGCTCGCTAAATTTATTCTAATATTAGTTAAAAACTATGGAGGTTAAGATGAGTAGTATCTTTGAAAGTATTCAGCAGGGGGTAACTGAAGCTGTAGAGTTTAGTGAAGGCAAGACTCAACATGCCACTGTTCATAAATTTGCTGCTATTGATGTTAAAGCAATACGAGCAAATGTACATATGACTCAAACTGAGTTCGCATCAAATTTTGGGATCAGTTTAGGAACACTACGACACTGGGAGCGCGGTGATAGAACGCCCAGAGGTCCCGCTTTGGTTCTATTAACAGTGTTATCTAAAAATCCAAATGCTGTTATTCAGGCTTTAGCGTAAATAAAAGCTAGCAGTTCCCCGAAAAAATAACAGTTGAGCATCGATTCGAGAGCATAACCAAGTTTTATTTTTCTTATTATTAATAAATCACCTGTTTTTTGTTGTTGATTAATATTTTTGGCTTGAATGGAGTCAAGTCAAAAACCATCTTGCGGACGCCGCGTGGGATGATGACGCGCAGCGTGCTTCTTGCTTTTAATAAACAAAAAGCCCTGTTTAACAGGGCTTTAAAATAATTTTTAAGCGGCTTTAGGAGCCTTTGGGTTTCTTTTGGGTTTATCTTCTTCGACTGTTTGCGCTAGTTCACTATGCTTAAAGTCATCAACATTGATAGTACGTAATCGACCTTTCTCTGTTTCTCTAAGCAGAGCTGCCTGTTCTTCGGTTATCACGCCCAATTCAAGCCCTTTAGTTGCCACCTTATCTAACTCAGTAAAAGGTAAATATTGTTTAGCGGCTTTACATACTTTGTTATAGATAGGCTCGGCGGCGATAACATTTTCGAGGGTTTGTTCTAAATCTCCCATTAAACTGCCTTGTACACGTGATAAATACTGTCCTTCACCAAGTCGGCTGCGGGCTTCACTCGGGGTCTGTAACATTTTAGCAATTTCATGCTCTAATTGATCACAAGGGCGTTTATATTTTTTACCAAATGGCATGATGATTAATTTGAGCCCTTTACCCATTATTTTAGAAGGAAAATTGTTGAGTAATTCTTCTAAGGCAATTTCTAATTTATGCAAGCTATCTTGCATAGCCCAGTGCATCAGTGGTAAATCGTCAGCTTTACGCCCTTGATCATCAAAACGTTTCAACACACATGATGTAAGGTATAAATAACTCAAGACATCACCTAAACGAGCCGAAATGCGTTCGCGGCGTTTTAATTCACCGCCTAAGGCTGCCATAGCAACATCAGATAAAAAAGCCATATTCGAACTATAACGTTGCATTGAACGGTAATAACCCGCAGTTTCATCTTTAAAAGGAGCATTAGTAAAACGGGCGGCTGTCAACGAAAACCATAAACTACGGAACAAGTTACTGATAGCAAATCCAATATGCCCAAATACCGCTTGGTCAAACTGTTCTACACTTTCATCTGCATCAGGGTTATTGGCGGCCAGTAATTCGGTCAAAACATAAGGGTGGCAGCGCATGGCGCCTTGTCCATATATCATCATATTACGGGTTAGAATGTTGGCACCTTCTACTGTAATCGCAATAGGCGCACCTTGGTAAGCACGGCCTAAATAGTTATTAGCGCCAAGCATAATGCCTTTACCACCATGTACATCCATGGCGTCATTCACGACTTGGCGCATCTTTTCGGTCAAATGGTATTTACAAATAGCGGATATAACAGAGGGTTTTTCACCTAAATCTACGCCTTTAGTTGAAAAAGACGTTACAGCGTCCATCAGGTAGGCATTACCACCTATGCGCCCCAACATTTCTTCTATACCTTCCATTTTACCTATCGGCATCTTAAATTGACGACGAATACGGGCATAAGCACCCGTAGCTAAAGCGATACTTTTGGCACCACCGGCTGAAGTAGAAGGTAAGGTAATAACACGACCAACAGATAAACATTCCACTAACATACGCCAGCCTTGGCCGATCATTTTGGTCCCACCAATAATATAATCTAAAGGCACAAAAATATCCTGACCTCTGATGGGCCCATTCTGAAAGGGTACATTTAACGGGAAATGACGGTTGCCTATTTCCATACCTACCGTATCTCTAGGTAATAATGCACAGGTAATGCCTAATGCTTCTTGGTCACCCAACAATCCTTCTGGATCATACATTTTAAACGCCAAGCCAATAACCGTAGCAACTGGAGCTAGGGTAATGTAACGCTTATCAAAGGTTAGGCGCATACCAAGTATTTCTTCGCCATCCCATTGTCCTTTGCACACTATGCCGCTGTCAGTCAATGAGCCAGCATCTGATCCGGCTTCGGGGCCTGTGAGTGCGAAACAAGGAATGTCATCACCAACAGCTAATCTTGGCAAATAATGTTTTTTTTGTTCTTCAGTTCCGTAGTGTTGCAGTAACTCTCCCGGCCCTAACGAATTAGGTACACCTACTGTGGTGGATAAAACTGCACTTACACTAGACAACTTTTGTAAAACTCTGGATTGGCAGTAAGCAGAAAAATCTAAGCCACCAAACTCTTTTTTGATAATCATGGCAAAAAATTTATTGTCTTTAAGGTATTGCCATACTTCAGCAGATAGATCAGCATTTTTGTGGGTGACTTCCCAGTCATCACACATATGACAGACTTCTTCTACCGGACCGTCCAAAAATGCTCGCTCTTCAGCTGTCAGGCGAGCTTGAGGAATATTATGCAGCGTTTCCCAGTTTGGGGTACCGCTAAATATTTCACCGTCCCACCAAACAGTGCCCGCGTCGATCGCATCTTTCTCTGTGCTCGACATTTCAGGCATTATTCTTTTATAAATTTTGAGGAGCGGCCCACTGATATATTGTTTTCGTACAGATTCAATATTAATGGGTAAGGCTAGAATTAAAAATGTGAACCAAGTGAATTCACCTATTACGTCTAAAATACTGCCCAGCACAAACAGGCAAAAAATTGTAAGGGTTGCGTTAAATAATTTCATTCGAACATAGCTTACTGTTCCTAACGCCGCTACTACATATATAAACCAAATTAAGATTTGCATAAATACTCCGATAATTAGAGGTCAGACCACAATGTAGACAGTATAATTTTGCCATGAAAAGATCAAGTTTAAGGATCTGTTTAAATCTATTATTGATATGGTTTTTTTCAAATTAAGATATATCATTTAAAATGATGATATAGATGATTCATGCTTTGAGGGGATGCGCTAAAGGGATTCAGTTTTTAGTTTTTAATGAAGTATTTTCATAATTGAAATATTTCATCCTAATTTCACCTTGTTCATTTCCATCTTTAAACTGCTTTAGCTTAACTAATTGATAATTTAGTTGGGGAGAAAACCAGGCTACAGTTTCTCTGGATGAATTATGTCGTAGAATTTTAACCTTGATACCTTCAACCATACCGAAAGGTAGGTCGAGTTGTTCTTTACCCACTACTTTTAACTCATAATGACGTAATTCACCTCTATTGTTAACGATGTCATAGACAAAATCACGTTTGCCTGAAGCTAATTTTAATTGCACATCTAAACGATAAAGTTGATTATCTAGTTGCCCTAACCAATCTATCGATTGTGCTTTATTGATGGTGACTTTTAAATTTTCCGCGTCGAAGCTAATTTTAAGGCTTTTGTCCGAACCCGTTCCACTGCGGCTGTAAGCATAAGTATGCGGGATTAGTTCATTATTTTTAAATGAAAAAAAGCTCGTCTCAGAACGTACATCCGACATAAAAAAGGCAGACACTTTGGAGTAATAATCTAATCTGTATAGATTGTCTTTATCGGCTCTTAGGCTCAGTTTAGCTTTACCTAAACTTCTACCAAATCGATAGACGATGTATTCAGCTTCAAAAGCGACTAATTTTTCTGTGTTGGCATAAGCACGATTATCTGTGTCTAAAATCAGCCCCAGAAGTAATATTATTGGTAAAAGAACAAACGATTTACCCAATTGCGTAACCCTCTTCAGTTAATACTTGGTTGTCCAGTACTGCTTTATTGTCGATCATCGTCAGTCTATCTTCACAAAACCACTTAATGACCAGAGGATACATTTGAAGCTCTTGTTGTCGCACTCGGTCAGCTAATTCTTGCGCATCTTCTTGATCGAATATAGGTACTTTTGACTGCAACACTACCGGGCCACCGTCACACTCTGATGTAACAAAATGCACTGTTGCCCCATGTTCTTTGTCTTTGGCATCAATAGCACGTTGGTGTGTATGTAATCCCTTATACTTAGGCAACAATGATGGATGAATGTTTAACATCTTAGCTTGAAAGTGTTGAACAAATGCAGGTGTAAGGATACGCATAAAACCAGCTAATACGATGAGATCAGGGTTGAACTCGTCTATACAAGTGGTCATTTTAGCGTCATATTCTTCTCGGCTAGTAAAGCTTTTATGATCGATGAAAAATGCTGGAATACCCGAGTTTTTAGCACGTACTAGCCCATATGCGGTTTCTTGGTTAGCGATAACGGCTGAAATTTGGGCATTGATTTTTTGCTCAAAAATATCATCAATAATCGCTTGTAGATTTGAACCGTTACCTGAAATTAATACAACTATGGACTTTTTAGGCTTTTGTGCCTTTTGCGCTTTTTGCTCAGTCACTTAATTAATCTCTACCTGCTGAGGGGAGTCACTATTCTCTATATGTCCAATCTGCCATGCGTTTTCACCAAGTTCGTTGAGGATCTCAATCGCTTGGGCAGCTTTATCATTAGGTAATGCAATGATTAAACCTACACCACAGTTGAAAGTGCGGTACATTTCATGGGTTGTCACATTACCTTTTTGTTGCAACCAATTAAAAATTGCTGGCCATTGCCAAGATTTTGCATCGATCACTGCTTTTGTCCCTTCAGGTAATACTCTTGGAATATTTTCCCAAAATCCACCACCAGTAATGTGGGATATGGCGTTGACTTGAACTTGTTCTAATAAAGATAATACATTTTTCACATAAATGCGGGTCGGTTCAAGTAAATGTGCTGATAGGGCTTTGCCTTCTAACGTCTCATTTGTGTCACTACCGGATACTTCTAAAATTTTTCGTATTAGAGAATAACCATTGGAATGAGGACCGGAAGAGGCTAGGGCAATGAGCACGTCCCCGTGCGCAACGCGTGAGCCATCAATAACGTCATCCGCTTCGACTACGCCTACACAAAATCCTGCTACATCATAATCTTCACCATGATACATGCCAGGCATCTCAGCGGTTTCACCGCCAATGAGTGCACAGCCAGATAATTCACAGCCCTTGCCAATACCTGTTACCACCTCTGTGGCCGTGTCTATATTTAATTTTCCTGTGGCGTAGTAGTCAAGGAAAAACAAAGGTTCTGCGCCTTGCACTATTAAATCATTGACACACATAGCAACTAAATCTATTCCAATGCCAGCATGCTGTTTTAAGTCCATAGCTAATCTAAGTTTAGTACCGACACCGTCTGTGCCTGATACTAAAAGCGGTTTTTTATATTTTTCTGGTAGTGAACACAATGCCCCAAAACCACCCAAACCACCTCTGACTTCAGGCCTCTGAGTTTTTTTTGCGACCGATTTAATTCTTTCGACTAACTGGTTGCCTGCATCAATATCAACTCCAGCGTCTTTGTAACTTAGTGATGAATTTTTATCGCTCACGTGTTTTCCTCAATATGGCCGAAAAAAAAGATAGCAGATTTTAGCAGCTTGCATATGTAATACCAACGACAGATATTCACATATATACTCAAATTACGCCAATTCTTCATTTTGAGTTACTTTGTGTATACAGATTTATAAACAATTGATGAATTTTGTTCGCAAATAAAAGACAATACAATATTGAAAATTTTAAGATGTGTTTTGAGGAGAGTTGGCCCTGATGCCAATAAAAATTAAGCCTGTGTTATTCGTGTTTTTGATTTTGTGCATTTTAAGCTGGCAGAACCTTAATGCAGCGGTAATTGATGATTTATACGATGCCCAAATTGCTGTAGCTGACCAATCTGAGCGGTCACAAAACAAGGCTTTTAGTCTAGCCCTTCAACAAGTACTTATTAAAGTACGAGGTAAAGATGACTTATTGACTAATCAAAAAATTAAAAAGGCAATCACTAAGGCGACCCGTTTTGTCCGGTCGTATAGTTATGATATGCAAGGGTCACAACTTTATTTGAGGATAAGTTTTGATCCGCAGCGAGTGGAGAGCATCGTTCGTAGTGCTGGTTTTCCTGTCTGGGACCGAAGGCGTCCAGATTCATTAATTTGGTTAGCTATTCAGCCATCTGATGACTCAGCCAGACAAACCATGGGACAAGTTGAGTATATAGAAATATATCGACAACTGAGTTTACGGGCAGAGCAAAGGGGTATTACTTTAATGTTTCCTCTTTGGGATCTTGATGATGTGCAATCTTTAAGTGTATTTGATATCTGGGGTGGATTTATTGCACAAATAACCCAAGCTAGCGAACGTTATGCAGTGCCATCGATACTTTCTGCCAGAATTTATGTTGATAACAATTCATCTGATAACGCTCAGACTAGTGTAGTATTAAAGAAAAACTCTATGCCATTATGGTCAGCCGACTGGACCATGATTGAGGGGGGCGGTTTATTGGCTGGCCAAGTACAAGGTGATAGTCTTTTAATTATCGCCGAAGGCTTGATAGATGAGTTGGCTGATCAGTTATCCCTGAAATATGCGATTGATCTTACTCAAGTTAATCGAGCAGACACTAAGGTTCAAATAGTTATTAATAATATAGACTCTCTCATTCACTACAGTCAGGCCTTAAACTCTTTAGAAAATATGAGTGTTGTTAATGACGCTACTTTGATTAAGCAACAAGGGCCCAGGGCAACCTTTGAATTGGAATTATTAGGTGGCATTAAAGATTTGACCAACGCCTTAAATTTAGATAATAAAATTAAACCCGTTGTTGACAGTTTTGGTCAGCCGATTTCTGGTTTGGAGTTCTTTTGGCTCAAGTAAGTAGTCAACTTTCATTACCTATTGGTTTAAAAGATACCGAGTCATTCGCCAGCTTTATACCCGGTCAAAATGCCCAAGTTTGCAGTCATCTAAATGAGCTTTTTAGTCAGTTTGAAACCAAAAAGAAAAATAATTGGCTAACATACTTGTTTTCTGATTCTGGTATGGGTAAAAGTCATTTATTGTATGCGACTTGTCAACAGGCTGAGTTAGCGGGTGAGAGTTGTATTTATTTAAGCTTTAATGAAAAGCAATATATGTCACCAGATGTCATGCTGGGGCTTGAACATTATCGTTTGATTTGTCTTGATGACATTGAAAAACTAAACGGTGAAAGTGCTTGGCAAATAGCGGTGTTTGATTTGATAAATAGGGTCAAAGAACAAGATAATAGTTGTTTAGTTATTACAGGTAACCAAGCTCCTAAACAGTTATGCATACAGTTACCAGACCTCATATCTAGGCTATCTTGGGGCACTAACTTTCAGCTTTATTCATTGACTGATGAGCAGCGTCAAAAGGCGTTAATAGTTAAAGCTCAGCATAGAGGTCTAAACATGTCGAAAGATGTGGCCAAGTATTTGGTCAATCATTGGCAACGAGATATGCCAGCCTTGATAGCATCCTTGGATATTCTTGATGAGCAGTCTCTGCAACAGCAACGAAAACTCACCATACCATTTGTTAAGATTATTTTGGACCTTTAGGTCTAATAACTTATCGCTTATGGTTTATCGTTAATTCGGGCTTCGAAGGCTTGTTTTTCTTCTAATAGCTCTTCTTTTAATTTGCGAATACCCAAACCGAGCTCCCGGCCTCTCATACGCGCATAATAGCTACACCCAGTAAATAATGCGCAACACAATATTATTTCAACCAAAGCATACAACCTCTCTCCTTCGACAGCATAAACAGCGGTCAAACCATGTAACAGATAATACATTACGATAAAATTGGTCCATGCATGGGTGTAGGGTTTACCTTCTATTAGCCCTTTAATGGGTAATAGAATTGGCACTATCCAAAACAGTAAAGTGAACAAAGTTGAAGTGGGTTTATCTATGGTTAAAATAAAATGCCAAACCACTAGCCAAACAATCAAAAGTAAGTAGCTGGTTAAGGTTAGTATTCGAAAAAATTTGGTGTTAAATGTCATGTTAGTTATCCAGTTTTGCTGCGAGTAATGCTAGTCTTTTACCTTGTTCAATACACAATATTTGCTCTTCTTCAGAAAGCATGCTTTTGTTGTCACCTTGAGCTAAATGCGTCACTCCATATGGGCTGCCACCAGATAAGGTGGTATGTAATTCTGGGTTAGAATAAGGTAGCCCGCACAATACCATGCCGTGGTGAAACAAAGGTATCATCATGGTAAGCAAGGTTGTTTCTTGCCCGCCATGCATGCTAGATGAAGAGGTAAAAACACAAGCTGGTTTATTCTCTAATGTACCTGCTAACCACTGAGCACTGGTGTCGTCCAAAAAGTATTTTAAAGGCGCAGCCATATTACCGAAACGGGTTGGGCTGCCAAGTGCTAATGCACAACAATCATCTAAGTCTTGTTTTACCACATAAGGATCGCCTGAATTAGGTACTGAATTTTGAATGCTTTTTAAATTGTTGCTGACTTCAGGAACACACCGTAAACGCGCCTCTAGCCCCGATTTCTCGACCCCTAATGCTATACTGTTAGCCATCGATTGGGTTGCACCGTGCTTACTATAATACAAGACCAGTACTATCTGACTCATAAAATATCCAAAACAGATTCAGGTGGGCGTCCAATAACGGCTTTACCATTAAATATAACAATAGGTCGTTCAATGAGTTTTGGCGAACCAAGCATTGCACTGATGAGAGCCTCTTCGGTTAAGGTTGGGTCTGCCAAATTTTGTTGTTTGTAAGCATCTTCCCCTTTTCTGATTAGTTGTCTTGCAGAAGAAAAGTTTAACTGGTTCATAATTTCTGTTAGTTGCTCTGTGCTGATAGGTGTTTTCAAATATTCAATAATCTGTGGCGCAAACCCTTTATCATGAAGTAATTGAAGCGTTTGGCGGCTTTTTGAACACCTAGGATTGTGTAATATTTTCAAATCGGACATAAATTATTTTCACTTTGCATGAGATATCGTTGTTATAAGTAGTATTCTACATTCTATTGTTTTTGTTACGAGAGTAACCCGTATTTAGGGCACCGTTATTTTGAAAAAAATTATTATTATCTTAGCCGCTTCTTCCGCTTTATTGGTTGGTTTATGGACACAGAAAAATTTAAAAGTTGATTTTACAACTCTTGATGGGCAAGGACATCGTTGGAGCCATTCCCAAGGAAAGTGGAAAGTAGTCAATTATTTTGCCGAGTGGTGTGCGCCTTGTTTACGTGAAATACCTGAGCTGAACCATTTTTACCAACAAAACAATGATGATATAGATATTTTTGCTGTAAGTTTTGATCCCTTAAATAAGCAACAACTAATCACTGTGCAGAAAAAATATAACATTCAGTTTTCCATTATAGATAAGCTTAATATTCTGCCTTGGACTCAGCCACCTAACAGCTTGCCAACAACATTTATAATTGACGCTAATGGTAGAGTGCAAAAACAATTAAAAGGTGAACAAAGTGCAGAAAAACTGATACAAACTATCAATTTATTAAAGGCTTTGTAAGCGCTCTTGTGCTGTTCTAAATTGCTCTATTCTGGCTCTTATACGTTTTTGTTCAATTTTACGTTCACTGGCATAATTGTAAGCAGTATGTAATTCGTCTATTGCTCTAGGATAAGCTGACACTAAGGCATAAATTTCAGCTTTGACTTGGTGCATTTCTAGTTTTTGTTCGCTGCTGCTAAATGCTTCTGAAAGTAGATCATAGGCCAACAAATTTTCTGGGTTGATTAATAAATAGTCTTTTAATAGGGATATGGCTCTTTCAATATTTCCAGCTTTGATCAATACATTCGCTAAGTTTAAGGTCAACACTCGATTGTAAGGTGCATGAATGATTTGTGCCGACAATTTGTCTATGGCTTTTTGATGTTGATTCATTTCTATCGCGATATCAGTATAGGTATCTATATAAAACAAGTTATTTGGATCCTGTAGTAATAATCCATTGATTAGTTTGAGTGCGGGTTCAAATTGTTGGTCGGCTAAATAAGACAACCCTAAACCATATTCGGTCACTTGTTTAAACACGTAATCTTGCTTTCGAAGAATATCAGAGAAGTATTGGATATTACGCTTAGGATTGGCGTAATATCGTGCCAAAATTCTGGTCTTAGCCAAGTGAAAATTAAGGCTTTCAGGTATATATCGAGGTCTAAATGATGCTGCCCGCATTCGTGCGTCTGCAACTCTCGATTCAGGTAATGGGTGAGTCAGTAAAAATGCAAAGGGTGTCGATTTAAGCCGATTTTTTTCAGCTAAGATGCCAAAAAAACTGCTTGCGCCATTAGGGTCAAAACCTGCCTCAGCCATTAAAGCTATGCCAACCCTGTCGGCCTCTTTTTCATTTTTTCTAGTGTAATTGATTGAAGATTGTGCCGATGCTGCATTACTTGTTTGTATTGCAGCCATGCCAACTTCTGGGCTAACTACAGCCAGAAGTATGCTCCCTAAAAGACTTGCTATCTGTAAGGGGGACGATTTTTGTTTGGCTTCAATACTTCTGGCGATATGTCTTTGTGTTACATGACTCACTTCATGGGCTAAAACTGAAGCTAGTTCAGATTCGTTTCTAGTGTTAAAAATAAGGCCTGTATGTATACCAATATGCCCGCCGAAAAAAGCAAAAGCATTAATGTCTGGATTGTTGATAATAAAAAATTTGTAAGGGAATTTCACATTGTCTGCTTGCGCTACAAGACGATTACCAATGTCTTGAATATATTCTTGCAACAACGGATCGTTAATTATAGGTGCCTGGCCACGAAGTTGGCGCATAAGCGCTTCGCCAATCAATACTTCCTTGTCTAAGCTGATAGCGCTGGATGCTACTACCCCTATTTCGGGTAACTCATTTTTTTTATTCAATGCGCTAACAGAAATGGTGCCTAATAAAAATACAATTAAGGCAGAAATAGCTATGTTAGCAATAAGTTTAATCATAGATTATGTCTAATTTAAGTGAGTCTGTATTATTTGACAGAACGAGTTAAAAGATACTTGCGTTTGTTATGGATCAACTATCGAATGATTAGTTCAATAGCTAATATATTCAATAGCTATTATTGCTTATACGTTTTGTTCAACAGACAAAAACATTTCTTGAATCGATTGTCCGCTATTTTCAACTACTTGTAATGATGTGTTTAACACATCTATCAATTGTTCTAATAATGTATGGGCATATTTAAGTAATTCCATATCCGCCTGATCACCATAACGCACTGCCACAATGATAAAGTCATTTAGCTTTGGAATGCTCAGAAGTGGGCCTATGCAAGATGGATTAAACTCTTTGAACGGTGAATATACATCAAAAGCCTTAATCAGCGCTTGAGGTTCGTTGTTCATTATAGGGAAACAATGCAAATCAAATGCGTATTGGTTAAAATTTTTTTTCAATGCTATCGGCGGTTTACCTTGTATACAATTGGCTAAATTCCAGTTTTTTTTATTTAGTAAGTATTTAATATTGTTATCAAAACCATCAGTAAATGTGCCTTCTAATTCTAATAGTTTATTTGCTACGATTTGAAAATGATCAGGGACCTCTCCTAAATTGAGGGATTTTTTCAGCTGCAATATAGGTTTTACGTTACCAAAACGACATGCCCAATCTAATTGCAAAAACAGCCTCTCTTTATTTCTGTAATCTATGTTGAGCCCTATTCTATCAGCTAAGGGTTATGCAATAATACCTCATCATATATTGAGCTCCAACTATCACTAACAACTTACAAGTTAGTGCTACTTTATAATTTACAAGGACAATAAATGTTAAACGTTTTTGAACGTTGGTATAAACGAAAATTTTCAGATCCTGATTCAATGATGTTGTTATTAATGTTAATCATCAGCTCATCTTTGCTAGCGGTTTGGGGCGGTATCTTAATGCCTGTATTAGTCGCCGCTGTTATCGCATATTTGTTGGACTGGCCAGTTGTTCAGTTATGTAAATTAGGTCTATCACGCAGTTATACGACTGTGTTGGTGTTACTTGGCTTTATCAGCGTATCTATTTTAACCTTTGTGGGATTGGTGCCTGTTGTTGCCCAGCAGAGCATCAATTTAATTACTGAAATGCCACAAATATGGCAACAAGGGGTGTCGTGGATCCTGACATTACCAGAAACCTATCCAAATCTTGTGCAACTTAATCAAATTCAAGACGTGTTAGACAGCATAAATGAGAAAGTCGTGGTGTTGGCAGAGCAATTATTATCTGCATCTTTTAGTTCTTTGGGTGGCCTTGGTGCTTTATTGATTTATATGATTTTAGTGCCGCTAATGGTGTTTTTTATGGTTAAAGATAAAGAAATGTTGGTATCTAACATCTCATCTTTATTACCCATTGAGCGTCGACTGATCAAACAAGTAGGTACTGAAATGAACTCGCAGATTGCTAATTATATTCGCGGTAAGGTGATCGAAATTGTCATTGTTGGTACAGCGTCCGCAGTGACTTTTGCATTTATGGACTTACGTTATGCACTGTTACTTGGTGTGTTGGTTGGCTTTTCAGTCCTTATTCCCTACATAGGTGCCGCTGTTGTGACTATTCCCGTGGCAATAGTTGCTTTGTTTCAGTGGGGTATAACACCTGAGTTTTGGTATTTGATGGTTGCTTACGGCATTATTCAGGCTCTAGACGGAAACATAATAGTACCTATATTATTTTCGGAAGCGGTGAGCCTGCACCCTGTGTATATTATTATAGCGGTGTTGTTTTTTGGGGGACTTTGGGGGTTTTGGGGCGTTTTCTTCGCTATTCCTTTAGCTACGTTAGTTAAGGCCGTTGCCAATGCTTGGTCAAGTCCAACGGATTTACCGGTTGAGGTTTAATTTTAGTTTGTATAAATAAACGGAGCTGAACGATTATAAACGGCTCCGAGTTTTAATTAGTCTAATGTTGTAAATATGCCAATACCACCTCATGGTGATTTTTAGTTTTGAATTGATCAAAAACATGTTCTATGTTGCCGTCTTCATTAATTAAAAACGTAACACGATGAATGCCATCATATTCTTTACCCATGAATTTTTTTAGACCCCAGACGCCAAATAAATCGGCTAATGCATGATTTTCATCCGACAAAAGCGTGAAATTGAGATTTTCTTTTTCTATAAATTTTGGCAGCCTTTTAACTGCATCTGGGCTTACACCTAATATTTCAACATTAAAAGCCGCTAATGACGTCTGACTATCCCGTAAGCCCTGAGCTTGAATTGTGCAGCCGGGAGTCATGGCCTTAGGGTAAAAATAAATCAATACTTTTTTACCCACAAAGTCACTTAGCGAAACTGTCTGATTATTTTGGTCCGGTAAAGAAAATTGCGGGGCAACATCGCCGACTTTGAGTGTTTGCATAATAAATAACCTTAATTTACTGATTAAAAAAGATAATACGATTTTATCAATGATTTTGTTTAATTGAACCCTGTACATTCAGAGGTTGTAACAACTCTTGAAGTGCATCTTCAATTTTTTCAACTTCGAGATCATGAGGAATAGAAATCACCATTTTGCACTTCATTTGCTTGTCATCGGCAGAGTTGTTTTCATTGTAATCTAAAAACTTTAATCTAAATGCACTGACAGAGATATTATGTTGTTTGAAAAAATCTGTGATCTGATCGACCAGCCCAGGTGTGCTTGATCCATGAATGACAACATCCGCTAGGTGCTCGAGATTTTGTTTGCAATGTTTTTTGGTGCGTTTCATCATCGATAATAAGTTGTGTTTCTGGCAAGTCTGGGGCAATAAACATTCTGCTTGAGTGATAGCACTTTGACTGCCTTCGATGATCATAGTGAGCGAAAAATCCTGCCCATAGACAGCTTGGCGGCTATCCAAAATATTGCATCCCACTCCAGATACTGCTTCTGCCAATGTGTTCAACACGCCAACTTGGTCTGAACCTAGTATAGTAATGATTAATTGTTGTGGCATTTTTAACCAATTCGTTAATTTCAAATTATCTATAACATACATGATTGTAGGTAGGTTGATCCAGTTTCAATTCTAATCAATAAAATGGTCTATTCAGTGCTTGTTTTTAAGAGGCCAGAACTTTACCATTAGGACTTAATTTTCGGGAGAACACATGTTTACTGGTAGTTTTGTTGCGCTAATAACGCCAATGTATGAAAACGGTCAAATAGATTACCCATCATTGAAGGCACTCGTTGATTTTCATATTCAAAGCGGGTCTCATGGAATAGTGTCTGTCGGAACTACTGGCGAATCTGCAACCTTACCATTTTCTGAACATATAGAAGTGGTCAGCCGCACTGTCGAATTTGCACAGGGAAAAATACCTGTCATAGCCGGAAGTGGTGCAAACTCTACTTCAGAGGCCATTTTTTTGAGCGAAAAAATGTCTGATACTGGTATTCAAGGTTTTCTAAGTGTTGTGCCTTATTATAACAAGCCACAACAGAAAGGTATGGTTGCGCATTTTACAGCTATTGCTGATGCAACTGACTTACCCGTATTATTATACAATGTGCCTAGCCGAACTGTTGCTGATATGCTGCCAGAG
Source organism: Paraglaciecola sp. (assembly GCA_034111145.1). Classification (GTDB taxonomy): domain Bacteria; phylum Pseudomonadota; class Gammaproteobacteria; order Enterobacterales; family Alteromonadaceae; genus Paraglaciecola. The sequence goes on along the minus strand of JAWUXU010000005.1, from coordinate 27,404 downwards.
ACAGTAGCAGAATTAGCCGCTCATCCTAAGATTGTTGGTTTAAAAGATGCAACAGGTGATATGTCACGCCTGAAAGCAACACAGCAACTTGTTTCAGACGATTTTTTGTTATTAAGTGGTGATGATCTTAGCGGTTGTGAATTTCTTGCAAACGGGGGGCATGGAGTTATATCAGTGACCGCTAATATAGCGCCTAAACAAATGGCTGACATGTGTAATGCCGCTTTGTCCAAAAATTTCCAGTTGGCAGAAAAAATAAATAAAAAAATTGCTGGTTTACATAGCGCTTTGTTTGTAGAACCAAATCCTGTTTTACCTAAATGGGCTTTGCACAAAATGGGGCTGATTAATTCAGCTTTTTTACGATTACCTTTAGTTGAATCGGAACTCGCTAGCCAAAATCATATTGAGCAAGTTATGCGTAGTTCTGGCGTATTATCTTAAGGAGATACCATGATTCATAAACTCCCTCTGTTGAGTGTATTAAAAAAGACTGTAATAGCAGCCAGTTTGATTAAAAACACTTTAATACCCGTTACTGTGTACACAGCTGCTTTGCTTATAGCCACACTGTTTTCAGCTTGCAGTTCGTTAGGAGAAAGAGAAATAGCCAGTGGTTCTTTTGAATATGTCAAAGAGCAACCAGGACAAAAAATAAAAATTCCAGATGATGTGGATACTCCTAGATTTAATGATGCCTATAAACTTACAGAATTAGGTGAAGACGCACCGCTAGACGTGGTGGGTAAAAACCTGAGTGTTCATTCGCCTTCATTGGTTCTGGCGGTAGTGGCAGGATCTCATATAGAAGATGGCTCAAAAAATGCCATTGTTTGGTTTGACCAAGTAGATGATAACTTACCGTTGGACACTGCTATTTGGAATTCTCTGCTCCGTTTTTTAGAATCAGAAAATATTGGTGTTGATACATTTGACGAGGACAGTCAGCACTTGATTACCGACTGGGTGGTGGTGAAGGAAACTGAAGAGAGCAAATGGTATAATTGGACTGAAACAGAACGTACTGTTAAACAACGTTTTGATTTCTCATTAAATAAAAAAACACATGGCAGAACGGCGGCACTCAGTGTTGATTTAGTTGATTATAAGGAAACATTAGAATCTCAGAGTACTGAGATAACAGAAGCCAAGAATAAAAGACGCAATGAAGTCGATGTTTTAAATAGAGTGGTGAAAAACTATGAATTTGAAACAAAAGTAGCCAACGTTAAACGCTTTCGTAAAATTCGTGAAGGTTTAAAAATGGAATTAGGTTTTGATAGTGACGGTGAACCTGCTTTTGTTATCGATGCCGAATATGATATTACTTGGTCCAGAATGTTACTTGTCTTGAGAAAGTTAGGTTTCGATGTGAAAGACTATGATAAGTCCAACGGTTTGTTATTTGTTAAATATAATGGTGCTAAAGAAAGCTGGTGGAGCAACATTTGGTCTAGTGACAAAAATGAACTGGATCTAGAAATTGAAGAATACCGTTTCAAGGTCGCAAGTATTGGTAAAAAAACGTCAGTCACATTATCAGACGATGAGAGTATTCCGTTCCCGGTGAATAAACTAACAAATTTATACTCCACGTTTTCAAAAGTCATGTCAAATGACGACCTAGACATATAATTGATTTACCTCTGTTTGTTAACACAGTCAGAGGTAAATCATTCAAAATAAACATCATTCAATTTTTGCAAATTCTTCATATTCTTTACATTAAGGAGTTGGCATTATATGTCGATTGCGGATTCAATTTTATCGGTTAACAATGACTTGCCTATCAGAACAGATCTACCCGTACACAGCGGCAAAGTCCGCTCTGTTTATTGGTTAACCAAACAAGACAGTCGTCGTTTAATTGAAGATAAAGCCTACCCTGTTCCTATTGATACTCCTTTAGCCATTATGGTTATTAGCGATCGTATTTCAGCGTTTGACTGTATTTGGCGTGGTGAAGGAGGCATGTTGGGTGTACCCGGCAAAGGTGCTGCTTTAAATGCGATTTCTAATCACTGGTTTAAGCTGTTTAAACAACAAGGCTTAGCTGACAGTCATATACTTGATATACCACATCCCTTCGTATGGATAGTTCAAAAAGCTCGGCCCGTAATGATTGAAGCTATCTGTCGTCAATATATTACAGGCTCTATGTGGCGTGCTTATGAAAAGGGTGAAAGAGATTTTTGTGGTATCAAGCTTAAAGAAGGTCTTAGCCAAGATTGCAAATTAGCTAACTTACTCATGACACCCTCCACAAAAGGTGTTTTAAAGGGTATCCCTAATGTGCCTGAAGCGGATGATGTAAATATTACCCGTCAGAATATCCTCGATAACTACCCCGCGTTTAACTTTGATAAACCCAGTGATGTTACTTTATATGAAAAATTATTAACCGAAGGATTTTCCCTGATTAGTCAGGCTTTGGCTGGATTGGGGCAAGTGTTTGTCGATACCAAGTTTGAGTTTGGTTATGTCAGAGGTTTAGATGGCAATAATAAGTTGATCTACATGGATGAAGTAGGCACGCCAGATTCATCAAGGATTTGGGATGCACAGCAATATGCACTGGGTAAAGTAGTGGAAAACTCCAAAGAAGGATTTCGTCAGTTATTGCTAAATCATTTCCCAGACCCTGATATTTTATTAAACAAAGGACGAATGCCTGAGCGTCAATTGTTAGCCAAAGAGAATGCTTTACCTGTTGAGGTATTGATGCAGGTTTCTAATACTTATATCGATATCGCAGAAAAGATAACAGGTAAACCTTTGGTGTTGAGTGAAAACCCCAAAGCAGAAATAATTCAGATTTTGCAGGACAATTATCAATTAATTAATTGATTGATAAGTTTGACAGCATCTTGCTTAGACCTTCTACAAGGTGACCTGGCTAACCCAGTTCTATCTCTAGATTGCTAATTGGAATGCAACAACAAGGCAATATCTCATCATCGTCAATAAACGCTAGTGGATCTGTCGTGTATTCTACTTTACCGCAAATTAGTTTACTTCTACAGGCACCACAAAAGCCTTCACGGCAATGATATTGAATTTCAATTTCATGCCGCTCAATGGTTTCTAGTAGGGTGTTTTTGGGATCATGTTGGACAGTTTTATGATCTCTTATTGTCACCATAAAACTGTCGATTTTTTTATGCATTTTTTTTATAAGTCAAAATTTACAAGTCAAAGTTTATAATTGAGAATTATAAGTCAAAGTCACCAAAATCTTCGGCACTGACTTCAGAATCGATTTGGCCCACTAAATAAGAACTGATTTCAGACTCTTGAGGCGCAACTTGAACGTTGTCAGAACTTAAGTAGTTATTCATCCACGGCAGCGGGTTGTTCTTTATATCAAACGGCTGACCTAAGCCTATTGCGGACATACGATGATTAGCAATAAATTCAACGTACTGGCATAGAATTTCTTTATTTAGTCCGATCATAGAGCCGTGTTGAAATAAAAATGCCGCCCACTCTTTTTCTTGCTCTACGGCATGCAGGAATATTTGTGTCGCTTCTTCCTTACACTCTTCGGCAATTTCGGCCATTTCTGGATCGTCTTTGCCTTTGGCCCATAAGTTTAAGACATGTTGAGTAGAGGTGAGGTGTAAGTTTTCATCTCGAGCAATCAAGCGAATGATTTTTGAATTACCTTCCATCAATTCACGCTCTGCAAACGCAAACGTACAAGCAAAAGATACATAAAAACGTATGGCTTCTAAGGCGTTGACTGAGTTCATACATAGATACAACTTTTTCTTAAGCTCACGCATAGTGATGACATGCGTCTCACCTTTAATTACGTGTGTACCTTCGCCTAAAGTTTGCCAAAGTTGAGTAGCAAAAATTAAATCATCATAATATTTTGAAATATCAGCGGCGCGTTTTTTGATTTCTTCATTTTCAACAATATCTTCAAAAATACTACTGGGATCACCAAATAAGTTTCGTAAAATATGGGTATATGAACGAGAGTGAATAGTCTCGAAAAATGACCATGTTTCTACCCAAGTTTCTAACTCTGGAATAGAAATAATCGGCAAAAAAGCAATGTTAGGACTTCTACCTTGAATTGAATCAAGCAGTGTTTGATATTTCAGGTTAGAAATAAAAATGTGCTTTTCTGAGTCACTTAACTTTTGAAAGTCGACTCTGTCTTTACTGACGTCGACTTCTTCAGGACGCCAAAAAAAGCTAATTTGTTTTTCAATCAACTTTTCAAAAATTGGATGCTTTTGTTGGTCATAGCGCGCCACATTGACTGGATTACCAAAAAACATTGGCTCTGTCAGTGGGTTGTTATTTACTTGATTAAAAGTTGTATATTTCATTAATTATGGTTGCCATTAAAAATTCAAACCGCTCAGAAAAAGCTGCCTAAGCAGCTTACTGAAATTCATATTTTACATGCGCCGCCTGCGCAATCGTCATCGTCTTCTTCTATTACTTCCTTTGGCACAAACTTATCAATAGACAGTTTTTGTTGAGTCGGGTCGTCTGCTCCGTCACGTGTATTATGGTAATACAAGGTTTTAATGCCAAGTTTGTAGGTGGTTAACAAGTCCTTGAGTAGTAACTTCATAGGAACTTTGCCGCCTTCATACTTATTTGGGTCGTAACTGGTGTTAGCAGAAATGGTTTGGTCAACAAATTTCTGCATAATACCAGCGAGCTGAAGGTATCCATCGTTTGATGGTAATTCCCATAACAGCTCGTATTTATCTTTGAGTCTTTCATATTCAGGTACAACTTGTTTCAGCACACCATCTTTACTGGACTTTATACTGATATGTCCGCGAGGAGGTTCAATTCCATTTGTCGCATTTGATATTTGCGAAGATGTTTCTGAGGGCATTAAGGCCGATAATGTGCTGTTTCGTAAACCATATTGTTTAATGTCAGCTCTGAGTGTTTCCCAGTCACAATGCAGCGGCTCGTCACAAATCTTATCCAAATCCTTTTTATAAGTATCAATGGGCATTAAACCTTGGAAATAAGTGGTTTCGTTGAATTTAGGACAAGCGCCTTTTTCTTTTGCTAAATTACAAGATGCTTTCATTAAGTGATATTGCATCGCTTCGAAAGTTCTATGTACTAAGCCATTAGCGCTGCCGTCTGAGTATTTCACACCATTTTTGGCGAGATAATAAGCAAAATTAATGACACCTATTCCCAATGTGCGTCGACCCATGGTCGCGTTTATCGCTGCTGGAACAGGGTAGTCTTGGTAATCTAACAGATTATCAAGTGCGCGAACTGTTAAGTCAGATAATTCAGCTAACTCATCCAAATTTTCAATTGCACCTAAGTTAAATGCTGACAGCGTGCATAGTGCAATTTCGCCATTCTCATCATTCACATGTGCTAAAGGTTTAGTCGGTAACGCAATTTCTAAACATAAATTACTCTGACGAACCGGAGCAAGCTTGGGATTAAACGGACTGTGAGTATTACAGTGATCGACATTCTGCAAATAAATACGCCCAGTACTAGCTCGTTCTTGCATAAATAAGCTGAATAATTCTATGGCTTTAATTTGCTTTTTACGGATGCTTTCATCTTTTTCGTACTGCACATATAAACGTTCGAACTCGTCTTGGTCGGCAAAAAACGCTTCATAAAGGCCAGGCGTGTCAGAAGGACTGAATAGTGTAATGTGCTGATCTTTAATCAAACGTGTATACATTAACTTGTTGAATTGCACTGCGTAGTCTAAGTGGCGTACACGGTTTTCTTCAACACCACGATTATTTTTCAAAACCAAAAGCGATTCGACTTCTAAATGCCATAGTGGATAAAATAACGTTGCTGCACCACCGCGGACACCGCCTTGTGAACAGCTTTTTACTGCTGTTTGAAAGTGCTTATAAAAAGGAATACATCCAGTATGGAATGCTTCTCCACCACGAATAGGGCTACCTAATGCGCGAATTCGCCCAGCATTAACACCAATGCCCGCACGTTGGCTGACATATTTTACTATGGCACTGGCCGTGGCATTAATAGAGTCTAAGCTGTCACCGGCTTCAATTAATACACAAGAACTAAATTGGCGGGTAGGGGTTCTAACACCTGCCATGATAGGTGTGGGTAATGAAATTTTAAATTTAGAGGTCGCATCATAAAAACGCTTTATGTAGTCCATACGTATTTCTTTTTCATAGTCAGCAAACAAACAAGCTGCGACTAATATATATAGGAACTGCGCACTTTCGTATATCTCGCCAGATACACGGTTTTGAACTAGGTATTTACCTTCGAGTTGTTTGACGGCTGCATAACTAAAATTCATATCACGCCAATGATCAAGATATTCATCCATTTCATCGAATTCGGCGGCACTGTAATCTTCTAGTAGATGCTTATCGTACTTACCTTTGTCAACCATGCTTTTGACATGGTCTTTTAAAATAGGTGGCTCAAAACGACCATAGGCTTTCTTACGTAAATGAAATATGGCTAATCGCGCGGCTAAATATTGATAGTCAGGGCAATCTGTCGAAATAAGATCGGCAGCAGAACGAATAAGTGTTTCGTGAATATCGGCCGTTTTAATACCATCGTAGAACTGAATATGCGCTTTTATTTCTACTTGTGAGACGGAAACGTTATTTAATCCCTTAGCTGCCCACGCAATTACTTTATGGATTTTCTCCAAATCAATAACTTCGCGATCGCCAGTGCGTTTGGTGACATATAAATTGTTATTCATGTTTTCAGCCGTTACTTTATTATTTCAAGTCGTTTAGATGACATTATTTAGCGCAAAAATGCTTTTTTAAAAAAGCCTAGTCCTAAGCTTTTTATATTTGTTAAATTCAACACTTTATTGCCTCATTAAATCGCTTTTTTATTGTTTCTATTATTTTTGTATTAGTTGTGTCTTAATGACTTACAGAACACAAGATAGTGAGGTTTTATGATCAATGCAACCCAACATGTGGTGGTTTTGTGTGCGATCGCGGTGCATTAGATAAAAGGTTAGTAATGACTCACCTAAAAGCGCCTTTTGAGTTTCGTTTAATAGGAATGCAAGAAGAAAATAAGGTTATTTTTTTTGTTGAACTTTTTTTAATGTAAAAATGCTAGTGTTATCATTTATCGATATATAGGGGTAAAAACATACAGCAAACACTATATGTCGTGTTTCTCTGTAATTTGACTTCGATATGTTGGTTTAAAAATATGCTAATAAATCGCTAGGCTTGTCAATACTTAGATCGGCATTCCACCCATTTGTTTGTTGTATATCTGAGATATAGCCATATTGAGCAATTACACTGATCATATTAGCCGCATTAGCCGCCTGAATATCTCGCTCTGCATCACCTATATACCAAGTATAAGGTGAGGCCAGAGTAAAATTTTCTTGAGCATGTAATAAGGGGAGGGGGTGGGGTTTTCTTTGACTTAAAGTATCGCCACTGACAATCACCGCACAGTTTTGTAATAAAGGAAACGATGTGACTAATTGTAAGGTCAAAAACTCTGGCTTATTAGTCACTATGCCCCACGGCACATTGTTTTGATTAAGTGTTGATAAAAGATTTTCAACACCATCAAAATAATCAGTGTCTACACATATATTATTTTCGTAATAATTCAGAAACTGCTGGCGTAAACTAGCAAAGTCCAAAGCTTTGAGATCATCCCCAAAACCTAACTCAAGCATACCTTTGGCTCCATCGGAGGCAATATTACGATAGGTTTCATAATCCACAGTGGGACGTCCTAATAAACTCAGAATTTGATTTAGAGCATTTCCTAAGTCTTTAGCGGTATCGAGTAGAGTGCCATCAAGATCAAATAATATTGCACTGGGTTTTTTTAACATTTAACAATCACTACTTTGGCTAGGACTATTATGGCAACTTCCGTTGTGGCAATGGATAATATAATTGACGTCAACGTTTTGATTCGACAAATAATATTCTTGGCTGAGAGGGTTCATATGCAATCCTATTATTCTTTGCACTATTAATTGTGTATCGTCTATCCATGATATTAATTCTGAGGGTTTAATAAACCTTTCGTGTTGGTGGGTGCCTTTAGGCACTAAACCCAGTATGTATTCAGCACCCACTATTGCCATCAGGTAAGACTTAATGTTTCTGTTCAATGTTGAAAAAAACACATGTCCACCTGGCTTGACTAAGCGATAACATGCCTTGACCACAGAACTAGGGTCAGGCACATGTTCTAACATCTCCATACATGTGACAACATCAAACTGAGCGGGGTGTTTATCGGCAAATTCTTCAGCTGTAGTTTGTTGATAATCTACTGATAACCCGGATTCCAAACCGTGTAAACGAGCTATTTCTAATGGTGCTTCACCCATGTCGATGCCAGTTACTTGTGCTCCATGACGTGCCATGCTCTCAGCTAGAATGCCACCACCACATCCTACGTCTAATACTTTTTTTTCTGATAAACCTTCACAGTGTTGTTGAATATAATCTGTTCTTAGAGGATTGATTTGATGTAATGGTTTGAATTCACCAGCAAGGTCCCACCATCGTGAGGCTAACTCAGAAAATTTTTGTATTTCGTTATGGTCGACATTTTGCTTATTTTGCATATTTCACATCTGGCCTAATTATCATTTTCACTTAAACTACTGCTATCTTAATCTACTATTTGAGCAAATAAAATCGCAGATATGTTAATTCTCTATCTGTTTGCACACTATAGACGCGACTTCTGGCTATGCATTTTAATGAGTAAGTGATAGAATCGAGCGGTTGAAAATAAAGATAAATTTGGGTGAAAACGTAAACCTAATTTTAAGTCCTAGCTTAAAATTGACCAAACGAATTTTACTTAATTAGTATTCTAATAATAACGACTAGGGACAAGGCTGTATATGACTGAACACGCCCATGAAATTCTTCCGATTAATATAGAAGAAGAACTTAAAAACTCTTATCTAGACTATGCGATGAGCGTTATTGTTGGCAGGGCGCTGCCTGATGTTCGAGATGGTTTGAAGCCGGTTCACCGCCGGATTTTATTCGCCATGAACGAATTGAAAAACGATTTTAACAAACCTTATAAGAAATCTGCCCGTGTGGTAGGTGACGTAATAGGTAAATATCACCCCCATGGTGATTCAGCCGTTTACGAAGCGATTGTTCGTATGGCTCAGCCATTCTCGCTTAGGTACATGTTGGTCGACGGCCAAGGTAACTTTGGTTCTGTCGACGGTGATTCAGCTGCGGCCATGCGTTACACTGAAATTCGTATGTCAAAAATAGCTCACGAGTTATTGGCTGATTTAGAAAAAGAAACCGTTGATTTTGTACCCAACTACGACGAATCGGAATTTATTCCTAACGTGATGCCAACAAGAGTGCCTAATTTATTGATTAATGGTTCTTCGGGCATTGCGGTAGGTATGGCGACTAATATACCGCCACACAACCTAACTGAAGTGGTTAATGGTTGTATCGCCATGGTTGATAATCCTGACATCACTATCGAAGAATTAATTGAACATATTCCAGGGCCTGATTTTCCCACTGCTGCATTTATAAGTGGTAGAAAGGGTATTGAAGAAGCCTATCGTACTGGTCGCGGCAAAATTTATATGCGTGCCCGTGCTGAAATTGAAACTGAAGACAACGGCAAAGAAACTATCATTGTTCACGAAATTCCTTATCAGGTGAACAAAGCACGTTTGATTGAAAAAATTGCCGACTTGGTAAAAGATAAAAAAATCGAAGGCATTTCTGCCCTGCGTGATGAGTCTGATAAAGACGGGATGCGTATTGTTGTTGAAGTAAAACGCAACGAATCAGCAGAAGTATTATTAAACCATCTTTATTCTCAAACTCAAATGCAAACTGTGTTTGGTATTAATATGGTGGCGCTAGATAAAACTCAGCCTAAGATATTTAATCTTATGGATATCCTTAAAGCGTTTATATTACACCGCCGAGAGGTTGTCACACGACGTACAGTTTTCGAACTGAAAAAGGCTCGTGAGCGAGCTCATATCCTTGAAGGTTTAGCAATAGCACTGGTTAATATCGACCCTATCATTGCGATGATTAAAGCGTCTAAAAGCCCAGCTGAAGCCAAAGTATCTTTGACAGCACAAGGTTGGTCTTTAGGTGATGTTGCTGAAATGCTTGAACGTTCAGGTAACGATGCAGCCAGGCCTGACTGGCTAGAGCCAGAGTATGGTATTCGTGATGGCTTGTATTATCTAACCGAACAACAAGCACAAGCCATTCTTGACTTGCGTTTGAACAAGCTAACAGGTTTGGAACACGATAAAATATTGTCTGAATACAAAGAGTTGCTTGATTTTATTGCTGAGTTGTTACACATATTAAATAGCCCAGAACGTTTGATGGAAATCATTCGTGAAGAACTTGAAGCGATCCGTGATGAATATGGCGATGCTCGCCGTACTGTTATCACCGCTGCAACACATGATATTGATATTGAAGATTTAATCGAGCGAGAAGAAGTGGTCGTCACCCTATCTCGTGAAGGGTACGTTAAATATCAAAAACTTAATGATTATGAATCCCAGCGTCGTGGTGGTCGGGGTAAATCAGCTACTAAGATGAAAAATGAAGATTTCATCGAAAAGTTACTGGTAGCGAATACACATGACCATATTTTATGCTTCTCAACACGTGGGCGTTTATATTGGTTGAAAGTGTATCAATTACCGCTTGCCAGCAGAAATGCCCGTGGTCGTCCGATCGTTAATATCTTGCCTCTTGAAGAAAATGAACGCATTACTGCTATTTTACCTATTCAAGAATTCGCAGAAGGTAAATATGTTCTGATGGCAACGGCTAATGGCACAGTGAAAAAAACTGCGTTAACTTCTTATTCTCGTCCAAGAGCAAACGGCATTATTGCGGTTAACTTAAATGACGGTGATGAGTTAATTGGTGTAGATATCACTAATGGAAATGACGATATAATGTTGTTTTCTGATGCTGGAAAAGTAGTACGCTTTAATGAAAAACAACGTGAAGCTGAAACGGGCAATGTTAAACTTGATCCCGAAACAGGTGAAGAGTTACTTGCTTTGCGTCCTATGGGTAGAACGGCAACAGGTGTTCGTGGTATTCGCTTAAAAGACGGGCAAAAAGTAATTTCGTTGATTGTACCTAAAGGTGATGGTGCTATTTTGACTGCTACTGAAAATGGTTTTGGTAAACGTACACCAGTTTCTGACTATCCAGCTAAAAGTCGTGCGACTCAGGGTGTGGTATCTATTAAAGTTTCTGAACGTAACGGTAAAGTTGTCGGCGCAGTTCAGGTCAACGATAGCGATGAGATTATGCTGATCAGTGACCAAGGTACACTCGTCAGAACACGTGTTGAAGAAGTTTCAACTGTTGGCCGTAATACTCAGGGTGTGCGCTTAATACGCACCATTGAGGGTGAGCATGTGGTTGGTTTACAACGTATCGACGAAATCGAAGAGCTTGAAGTAGACCTAATCGAAGGAGAAGATGCTGAAGTGGTTGAGGCAGTTGCCGATGAAACCAATGATGAGATCTCAGACGACAATACTGAAGAAACCGAAGACGACAACACTCAAGAAAGCGAAGACGAATAAGAGAGTCCTAATTTTTATATTGAAAGATATGGAAACTAACTGATTTATAGGTACTAATACCGATAAATTAGAAACAACAACGAGTGGCTAATGCCGCTCGTTTTTTTTGGTATAAAAATGACAAAAATTTACAACTTCTCTGCTGGTCCTGCCATGTTACCAGTAGCTGTGATGCAAAAAGCGCAAGCAGAGTTTTTAGATTGGCAATCAATGGGCCGCTCTGTAATGGAAATAAGCCATCGCAGTAAGGAATATATTGCGCTGGCCGAGACGGCAGAACAGGACTTAAGGGATTTACTCAAAGTGCCTGGCAATTATAAAGTATTGTTTGCACAGGGCGGAGGACGAGGGCAGTTTTCTGCGGTACCTATGAACTTGCAAATGAGAGCCGCTTCAGCTGATTTTTTATTGTCTGGCTCTTGGTCTGAAGGTGCAATAAAAGAAGCTAGCAAATTTTTGAAAACAAATGTGGTGGGCGAGATAATTATTGAGGATGGTTTAAGCACTGTCCCAAGTATTACCGCTGCTCAAGTTGATCAAAAAAGTGCTTATTTCCATTACTGTTCAAATGAAACGGTAGAAGGGGTAGAGATCGATGACATCCCAGATTGTGGCGACGTGCCATTGGTAGTTGATATGTCCTCTAATATTTTGTCTCAACCCATCGATATCTCAAAATTCGGCGTAATTTATGCTGGTGCACAGAAGAATATCGGGCCGTCGGGGTTATCTGTAGTGATTGTCAGAGACGATTTATTGGGTTTTGCTATGCCTGAAACTCCTACTTTCTTGCATTATCAAACTATGGCTAATTTCGATTCTATGTATAACACGCCGCCTACTTATTCATGGTATTTAGCTGGTTTGGTATTTAAATGGCTTAAAGAGCAAGGTGGTGTTGAAACTATTGCCCAGATAAATGCTGAAAAAGCAGTACTATTGTATAAATGTATTGATGAAAGTGGTTTTTATCTGAATAAGGTTCACTCCGATTTTCGTTCAAAAATGAATGTAACCTTTCACCTTCCTAATGCGGATTTAGACACTCTTTTTATCAAAGAATCAGAACAAGCTGGGTTAACTGCGCTTAAGGGTCACCGGAGTGTAGGTGGGATGCGCGCCAGTATATATAACGCTATGCCTATCGAAGGTGTTATTGCGTTAATTGAATTTATGCAAGACTTTGCTAGGAGATACAAATAATGGATCAGTTGTATCTTTCGCCGATTAGTAAAGTGAACGGTACAGTAAATGTGCCGGGTTCAAAAAGTTTGTCTAACCGTGCGTTGCTGCTCGCCGCTCTCGCCAGTGGTGAAACTCATCTAACTAACTTGTTAGATAGTGAAGATATTCATCATATGCTTAATGCCCTGACCAAGTTGGGTGTTGTTTATCGTTTATCTGAATGTAAAACCCAGTGTTGGGTAACAGGTAACGCAGGTGTATTTAATGTGTCGCAACCTGTGACTTTATTCCTAGGCAATGCCGGTACAGCGATGCGGCCACTCTGTGCGGCACTTGCCTGTAGCGAAGGTGAGTTCGAGTTGACAGGTGAGCCTCGAATGGAAGAACGTCCTATAGGTGCCCTAGTTGATTCTTTGCGCCAATCAGGGGCCGACATAACATATTTAAAAAATGAGGATTACCCTCCCTTATTAATTAAAGGTCATACTTTGCAAGGTGGCAACATCACAGTAGATGGAAGCGTATCTAGTCAATTTTTGACGGCGTTGCTAATGAATGCCCCTTTGTTTGAAAACGATACTACTATTGTTATTTGCGGTGATCTGGTATCTAAGCCTTATATCGATATTACTCTACATACTATGGCGCAGTTTGGTATAAATGTTGAAAATAAAAATTATCAACAATTTGTGATAAAAGGGCAGCAGCAATACCAATCACCTGGGCATTTTATGGTGGAAGGTGACGCATCATCCGCCTCTTATTTTCTTGCTGCTGGGGCTATCAAAGGTGGCAAAGTGAGGGTTACAGGTGTGGGAAAGAATAGTATTCAAGGTGATATTCGATTTGCCGAAGTATTGGAGCAAATGGGTGCAAAAGTCAATTGGCAAGATGAGTTTATTGAAGTCACAAGTGCACCTTTAAAAGCGGTAGATTTGGATATGAATCATATTCCTGATGCAGCCATGACCATCGCGACTACTGCGCTCTTCGCTACGGGCACCACATCAATTAGAAACATCTACAACTGGCGAGTAAAAGAAACAGACCGTCTAGCTGCAATGAGCTGTGAGTTGCGAAAAGTAGGAGCAATAGTGGAAGAAGGTGACGATTTTATTTCTATTACACCACCAAAAAAGTTAATACATGCCGAAATTGATACTTATAATGATCACCGTGTTGCTATGTGTTTTTCACTGGTTGCTTTGAGTGACACCGCAGTTACGATTAATGATCCTAGCTGCACCGCAAAAACTTTTCCTGATTATTTTGATAGATTTGCGACTATTTGTAAGTAAACTTTTCAGGCAAGGGGCGCTTGCCCCCTAATTATAATGATTTTAGTGTTTATATTTTATGTGGCTAAAAAATGTTACCTTCGAGTCATTGCTTATCTATTATCTTTCCGTATAATTACGCCCGATTTTCTTATGCTCAGGAGAGCGCATGTACACAGATGCTGTCATCACTATAGATGGTCCAAGCGGAGCAGGCAAAGGAACAGCCAGTAGCTTGTTAGCTAAAAAATTGGGGTGGCACTTTTTAGATAGCGGAGCCATCTATCGCGTTTTGGCTGTTGCCTCACTGCATCATCAAATTCCAGCTGAAGACGAGTTAGGCTTGTTGCCTCTAGCGTCAGGCTTGGATGTAAACTTTGAAACTACAGAAAATGGAGTAAGAGTCATATTAGAAGGTGAGGATGTTAGCGACACTATTCGCACTGAAGAGGTGGGAGCTACTGCCTCAAAAATAGCATCATTACCTTCAATTAGAGAAGCTTTGCTGAGACGTCAAAGAGGTTTTAAGCAAGCACCAGGTTTAGTGGCAGACGGACGAGACATGGGGACTGTGGTTTTCCCCGAAGCCCAGGTAAAAATATTCTTAACTGCCAGTGCCGAGGAACGTGCCGATAGACGTTTTAAGCAGTTGAAAGATAAGGGCCATGATGTTAACATACCGCGCCTTTTAGCTGACATAAAAGCCCGTGATGAGCGAGATGCAAATCGAACCATTGCTCCATTAGTGCCAGCGAAAGACGCACTAGTCCTTGACTCAACTAAGTTGGATATAGAGCAAGTGCTTGAAAGAATTGAAATGTTTATTGAAGAGAAATTAACTAAAGCATCTACTTCAGTAAATAATAATGTAGTAAAGCCTGCCAAATTAGGATGATTTGGTTATGAATAACAACCCCGCGCTCACTGGATTGTAACGTGGATGTCAAAAAGAAATATATTAAAACACTATGATTGAAAATTTTGCTGATCTATTTGAAGAAAGTTTAAAAGTAATTGAAACCCGCCCTGGTTCCATTGTTAAAGGTACTATCGTATCAATTGATAAAGATATTGTACTTGTTGATGCTGGCCTAAAATCTGAAAGCGCAATCCCTGTTGAACAATTTAGAAACGCCGATGGCGAACTAGACGTTGTTGTAGGTGATGTAATTGATGTCGCTTTGGATGCCATTGAAGATGGATTCGGTGAAACAATTTTATCTCGCGAGAAAGCGAAACGCCACGAAGCTTGGGTAGAATTAGAAAAAGCTTACACTGAAAAAGAAACCATCATAGGTGTTATTAACGGTAAAGTTAAAGGTGGCTTTACGGTTGAAGTAAACACAGTCCGTGCTTTCTTACCGGGTTCTTTGGTCGATGTGCGTCCAGTGCGCGATACGACTCATCTTGAAGGCAAAGAATTAGAATTTAAAGTTATTAAACTTGACGCAAAACCTAACAACGTTTTTGTTTCTCGTCGTGCTGTTATTGAAGCAGAAAGCAGCGCAGAGCGTGATACGCTTCTTGCTAACCTTGAAGAAGGTCATGAAGTTAAAGGTATTGTTAAGAACCTTACTGACTACGGTGCGTTTGTTGACTTAGGTGGCGTAGATGGTCTTCTACACATCACAGATATGGCTTGGAAACGTGTAAAGCACCCAAGTGAAATCGTCAATGTTGGTGATGAAATCAATGTTAAAGTATTAAAATTCGACAAAGAAAAATCTCGAGTTTCTCTTGGTATGAAGCAAATGGGCAACGATCCTTGGCAAGAAATTGCTAACCGTTACCCTGAAGGCGCTAAATTAAGCGGTGCAGTAACTAACTTAACTGACTACGGTTGTTTCGTAGAAATTGAAGACGGTGTTGAAGGTTTGGTTCACGTTTCAGAAATGGATTGGACTAACAAAAATATTCACCCATCTAAAGTGGTCAATCTTGGTGATGTATGTGAAGTTATGGTGCTTGAAATTGACGAAGAACGTCGTCGTATTTCTCTTGGCCTTAAACAATGTATACCCAATCCTTGGGAAGAGTTTGCTAAAGCACAAAGTAAAGGCGATAAAGTTAGTGGTAAGATCAAATCCATCACTGATTTTGGTATCTTCATCGGTCTTGATGGCGGCATAGATGGTCTAGTTCACTTGTCTGATATTTCTTGGAATAAAACTGGCGAAGAGGCAGTGAGTGACTATAAGAAAGGCGATGAAATATCTGCTGTTGTCCTTCAAGTTGATCCTGAGCGTGAACGTATATCTCTTGGTGTTAAACAAATCGAAGAAGACCCTTTCAATCAGTACATCACTGATACAAAGAAAGGTACTATCGTAACTGGAATGGTAACTGCCGTTGATGCTAAAGGCGTAACTGTTAAGCTTGGTGAAGAAGTTGAAGGTTATATCCGTGTAGCTGACTTAGCACGTGACCGTGTTGAAGATGCCACTACAGTTGTAAGTGTTGATACTGAAATCGAAGCCAAATTCATGGGCGTTGATCGCAAGAATCGCATCGTTAACTTATCTGTTAAAGCGAAAGACCATGCAGATGAGAAAGACGCGCTAGATAAAGTTAATCAACAAGAAGATGTTGGTTTTACTAACGCGTTTGCTGATGCATTTAAAGCCGCTAAAAGCGACTAATTGACGTCATAAATCAGCGTGTTAATCATTTTCGAAACATTAATAGTTTTGACAAATAAATTAACGCGCTTATTATCGGTACTAACAGTTTTTTAAATGACAGAGAGTTTATACAATGACCAAGTCAGAACTTATAGAAAGACTGGCCGATAAAATGCGTCAGGTTCCTTCCAAGGACGTTGAGTCATCGATAAAAGAAATGCTAGAACAAATGGCGCAAACTTTACAAAAAGGTGAGCGCATTGAAATCAGAGGTTTTGGTAGCTTTTCTTTACATTATCGTGCACCACGAGTCGGCCGTAATCCTAAAACGGGTGAAACTGTAGAACTTGACGGTAAGTACGTTCCACATTTCAAACCGGGAAAAGAATTACGAGAAAGAGTCAATGAGGACCTAGTTAGTTGATTTTTTAATAATATTTTAAAAACGGCACTCCAATTAGGGTGCCGTTTTTGTTAGAGTTAATCTATCCTTTTATCACTCCACCTTGTAGACACACATTGAGCAAGCAAAGCTGTAATCAAAGTTGTAATCAAAGTTGTAATCAAAGACACGCTAGCAACCAATATCGTTTTAGATCTGACAAACCAAAGGGGGCGAAATGAAAGTTAAAGGATTATTGTTATTACTCTTTATATTATTAATGCTCGTTGTTGTTGGTTTTATCGGTTCACAGAATAATCACCTCGTGCCAGTCAACTATATACTAGCGGAAACAGAAATACGTATGTCAGTATTATTGGCTGTGACGTTTTCTTTAGGGGGTGTGTTTTTATTCTTGATATTTATTGGCTATATTCTGCGATTAAAGTGGTGTATTAACAGCTTAGAGCGCAAAAACAAAAAACTCTCACAGCCTACTAACGCTCTATAATGTTAGAACTTCTCTTTTTATTATTACCAGTTGCTGCCGGATATGGCTGGGTAATGGGGCGTAATAGTGCACGTCAAGCGCAACAAAAGCATTCGAGTATATTAGCCAAACACTATTATCGGGGTTTAAACTTTCTGCTATCTGATGAGCCTGATAAGGCTGTTGATACTCTGATTAAAATGATCGATTTGGACAATGATACCGTTGAAACCCATATCGCAATGGGTAAGTTCTTTAGGCATAGAGGCGAGCTTGACCGCGCTATTAGAGTCCATCAAAATCTAGTCAGTAAAGAACAAATTTCAGCTTTACAACGAGAATCTGCTTTATATGAATTAGGCAGGGACTATATTTTAGCCGGTTTTTTAGAACGTGCAGAAAATGTTTTTTTGCAGTTATTAAATAGCCAAAAACATTTTCTGAACGCACAAATCCAATTATTCAATATTTATCAAACCACTAAAGAATGGCAAAGAGCGATTGAGTTGGCAGAACAAATGATTGGTGCGGGTGGCGACAGTGATGAGTTGTGCTCCAGAGTCGCTCATTTTTACTGTGAACAGGCCAGTATTGAGATAAAAAATAACAACTTAGCTAAGGCAGAAGCGAACTTAAAAAAAGCTGTCATTGCTGATGAAAAGGCTATACGCCCGTGGCTATTGTTAGGTGAGATTGCCATGCAACAACAAAAATACGATGACGCTATTGATTGTTTAAGCCAAATTCCTAGTCGTGATGTGAGTTGGCTAAGTGAGGCTGTACCTTTAATAGAGCAGTGTGCTGAGAAATTAAATGATCATGTAAAACTAAATAAAGTATTAGATGAATATTGGCAGCAATGCGCTACGGCCTACTTAGCTAAAGTCAAACTTATGGCAAAAGACGGTGAAGTGGAAAATGCAGCCGAAGTATTATTAGAACAATTGAAAAAACATCCCACTATGAAAGGCTTCAAAACATTAATGGGCTTGTATATTGATCTACAAGATCATGAGCAATCAACTAATAGTTTAATATTGCTTAAAGAGTTAGTAGAAGAGCAAATAAAACAAAGACCAAAATATAAATGTCACAGCTGTGGATTTGCTGGGAGCAAAATTCATTGGTTATGTCCTTCATGTAAAAAATGGGGTGCAGTTAAACCTATTAAAGGGTTAGACGGAGAATGATTTGATAAATAAGACCTTGATAAATAAGACTGTGACAAGCATTAAAACAGATCCCAGAATTGTAGTGGCACTAGATTTTGATCAAATAGTTAAAGCTGAAGCATTTGTTGATAAACTTGATCCACAATTGTGCCGATTAAAAGTGGGTAAGGAAATGTTCACGCACTTTGGCCCTCGCTTTGTAACAGGCCTTGTGAATAAAAAGTACGATGTCTTCCTAGACTTAAAATTTCATGATATTCCTAATACTGTCGCTAAGGCTTGCCAAGCAGCAGCAGATTTAGGGGTGTGGATGGTCAATGTGCATGCATCAGGTGGCCCAAAAATGATGGAGTATGCCAGAGAAAGCTTAGATAGATATTCTTCGAAAAGACCACTTTTGATTGCTGTGACGGTGTTGACCAGCATGGATCAACAACAATTAACCGCTATCGGCATTAATTCCACACCTGAACAACAAGTTTTGAAGTTGGCTAATTTGACTCATAATTGTGGCTTAGACGGGGTCGTGTGTTCAGCACAAGAATCAAACATACTTAAGTCCAGTTTTATTAATAATAGTGTCACAAAAGATTTTAAATTAATTACACCCGGTATTCGTCCAGAAGGTTCAGATAAAGGTGATCAAATACGTGTGATGACACCCAAACAGGCCATTCTTGCTGGTTCTGATTATTTAGTCATAGGTCGACCAATTACTCAATCAGCCGACCCACTTAATACATTAATTGAAATCAATAACTCTATTATATTATAAAATTATCAACTTAATAAAACTTAATAAAACTTAATAAAGAGTCTTCAACTTGCCTTAATAAAGCGTTTCTAACGCAATTTTAGCATCCATATATTCAAGGTTGAGTTCCTTGCCCAGTGCATCTGCCACCGCTTTATAAGTGACTTTACCGCGATGCACATTCAAACCATTTAATAAGTGAACGTCTTCTAACATGGCCTGTTTTGGCCCTTTGTTTGCTAGGGCTAAGCCAAAAGGCAGAGTCGCATTGTTGAGTGCCATTGTAGATGTGCGAGCTACGCCCCCTGGCATGTTAGCGACACAATAATGTACTACTTCGTCTACGATATAAATGGGATCTTGGTGAGTTGTTGCTTTTGAAGTCTCAAAACATCCTCCTTGGTCAATTGCAACATCCACGACTACCGATCCAGGCTTCATATTTTTGATATGCTCTCGATTGAGTAATTTGGGCGCAGCAGCTCCCGGCACTAATACAGCACCAATCACTAGGTCTGCTCTTGAAGTATAATATTCAATGGCTTCTGCGGTTGAAAACACTGTTGCTAGTCTGCCTTCAAAAATATCATCCAGTTCACGTAAGCGATTTAGTGATCTATCTAATATAGTGACATCTGCACCTAAGCCCATGGCCATTTTGGCTGCGTTTAAACCTACCACTCCACCACCAATAACGACTACTTTACCGGGTGCAACACCAGGTACACCGCCTAATAATGTTCCGCTGCCGCCTTGTGTCTTTTCTAAATAATGCGCACCGGCTTGTACTGACATTCTTCCGGCTACCTCACTCATAGGTGCCAACAGCGGTAGAGTATTTCTATTATCCGTCACTGTTTCGTAAGCGATACAGGTTGCGCCTGATTCAACCAATAATTGTGTTTGTAGCGGATCTGGTGCTAGGTGAAGATAGGTATACAAGGTCTGACCTGGGCGTAACATCTTACATTCATTAGTCTGTGGCTCTTTAACCTTTACTATCATATCGGCTTTGGCGAAAATTGTTTCTGCGCTATTAATTATCTCTGCGCCAGCAGCAATATATTGTTCGTCGGTAAAGCCAATAGAATGTCCGGCCTGCGTTTCTACCCAAACTTGGTGAGAATTATGTACAAATTCCTTAACCGCAGCAGGTGTTAAACCAACTCTATATTCATGGTTCTTAATTTCTTTTGGTACGCCGATTAACATGACTCACTCCAATATTGGGTATTTTAAAAGAAGTAGTATAAGTGAATATTTAAAGTAAATTGTTGGGTATTCAGACATTCAAAAGTATAATGTATTGCTAAATTATACTTTTGCGGAATATTATATGCTTATAAAGACGCCCAAACACATCGATAGGATAGATAGAAATATACTTATTGAGCTACAAAAAAATGGAAAAATCACTAATGCAGATCTTGCTAATAAGATCGGATTAAGTGCGAGTCCATGTTTAGAGAGAGTTAAAAGGCTAGAGGCTCAAGGTTATATTACGGGATACCATGCCAGAGTTGACCCCACATTATTGGGAGCGGCCATGTTGGTTTTTGTAGAGATCACCTTAACAAAAACATCTGTTGATATATTTGAAGAATTTTCTGCTGCGGTACGTACGCATGAAGATATTCAAGAATGCCATCTTGTTTCAGGTAATTTTGACTTTTTACTTAAGGCACGTGTCGCCGATATGTCCAGTTACCGAAAGTTGCTTGGCGATACTTTATTACGTTTACCGGGAGTGAGTGAGTCACGGACTTATGTTGTTATGGAGGAAATAAAAGAATCTACCCAAGTCAAAATAAGCTTGAAATAAAATTACTGTGCTTGTATCGACTAATTACCGAGCGAAAGCCCCATGCGAACTAGGTTTTTTTTGTCTGCACTGGTATCGTACACCTCTATTCATCTTCCAATAACAATTTAAAAAGACAACTATTCATATGGCAAGACTCACAGGCATTCAAAGAATTATGGAAGTAGGCATGATTATCAGTTGTGTCTTCTCGTTTTTCCTATTGCTAGCTATGGCGTCTTTTCATCCTGCTGATCCTGGTTGGAGTCAAGCTGGGCTGCAAAGTAATGTGAATAACTGGGTGGGGCCAATAGGCGCTTGGTTTGCAGATATCCTTTTCTTTATCTTAGGCTCTTTTGCTTACAGCTTGCCATTTTGTTGTGCATTTTTGGGTTGGTTTTTATTTCAACAAACCAAAACTTTGCTAGAGATAGATTACCTGACCATCGGTCTTAGACTGATAGGCATTATTTTACTGGTTTTAGGTGCAACTGGGTTATTGAGTATGAATATGGAAGATATCCATAATTACACTTCTGGCGGCATGGTCGGAGATGTGTTGAGCTCGTCATTGATACCCTATTTTAGTCTGGTAGGTACAACCCTTTTGTTATTGTGTTTTTTCTGTACAGGTTTTACCTTGCTGAGTGGAGTTTCATGGGTTGTCATTGTCGATAAAATTGGTGAATTAGCTATACAGGCTGGCCATTTTGTTTACCACACTCCAGCTAAACTCAAAGAGTCCTCTATTTTACTTTTACCTTTAAAAAAAGCAGAACCAGAATCACAACTACAGCCAGCCACTTCATCATCCAATGATAATGTTTTCTGGGGCAATGAAACTGAAAATAATAGATTTGATCAACAAAGTGACGAACCCTATTCAGCAGAGCCTGTTGTTCCACAAAGCATTTTAGATGAACCACCATCTCCATTGACAACGGCAAAGAAAAGCCCTGTTTCCATCAGCGAGCTAAAAAAGAAAATCAGTCTTTCTATGAAATCCCCTAAGGTAGAGCCTGTTATGACAGATGTCGAGGTCGAGCCAGAGCCAGAGCAACAACATTTATCGGATGTGAGTGCTGATAAAGAGCAGGGGCCCATGCCGTCTTTTGATCTATTAGAGCGTGCTGATAAAATTAAAAACCCCATCACACCCGAAGAGTTAGAAATTGTCTCTCGTTTGCTCGAAGCTAAATTAGCTGATTTTAATATCGAGGCAAGAGTTGTAGGAGTATATCCTGGACCAGTTATCACACGCTTTGAAATGGATTTAGCACCGGGTGTTAAGGTTAGCAAAATTACCACTTTGTCCAAAGACTTAGCTCGCTCTATGTCAGCTCTATCAGTGCGTGTTGTAGAAGTCATCCCAGGTAAATCTGTTATTGGTCTAGAGTTACCAAATAAAAAACGCGACATGGTGCGTTTAAGTGAAGTGATCAGCGCCGATGTTTTTCAATCCTCCGAGTCACCATTAACTATGGTGTTAGGCGCAGATATTTCAGGTAAACCTGTAGTGGTAGATCTGGCTAAAATGCCTCACCTTCTTGTCGCAGGTACCACAGGCTCTGGTAAGTCTGTGGGTGTTAACGTGATGATCCTAAGCCTATTATACAAATCTACACCTGAAGATGTTCGCATGATCATGATCGACCCAAAAATGTTGGAATTATCGGTTTATGAAGGTATTCCTCATTTGTTATCCGAAGTAGTCACCGACATGAAAGAAGCTGCCAACGCATTGCGATGGTGTGTGGGAGAAATGGAGCGCCGCTATAAACTGATGTCTTCACTTGGGGTAAGAAATCTAAAAGGTTATAACACCAAAGTGTTAAACGCGATTGAGGCAGGCGAACCCATACGTGACCCACTTTGGAAGTTCGAAGAAAGTATGGAAACTGAGGCACCTTTCTTAGAAAAATTGCCAGCCATAGTGGTTGTAGTAGATGAATTTGCCGACATGATGATGATTGTAGGTAAAAAAGTTGAAGAGTTAATCGCTCGCATTGCACAAAAAGCACGTGCTGCAGGTATCCACTTGGTATTGGCTACCCAAAGGCCTTCTGTTGATGTTATTACCGGCCTAATCAAAGCTAATATTCCCACCCGTATTGCCTTTCAGGTATCCTCAAAAATTGATTCCCGGACTATTCTCGATCAGGGTGGCGCAGAAGCCCTTTTAGGGGCAGGGGATATGTTGTATTTACCGCCAGGAACCGGTGTGCCAACGCGTATTCACGGTGCATTTGTGGACGATCATGAAGTGCATGCCGTGGTTGCCGATTGGAAAAAGCGTGGGGCGCCACAATACATAGACGAAATTTTAAACGGTGATGCTAATACAGATATCCTATTACCTGGCGAGCAGCCAGAAGACTCAGATCAAGAATATGATGTGTTTTATGATGAAGCCGTGGCATTTGTTACAGAGAGTCGGCGGGCTTCAGTATCTGGCGTGCAGCGTAAATTCAGAATTGGTTACAATCGCGCGGCGAGACTCGTGGAACAAATGGAACAAAGCGGCGTCGTAACTTCGCCTGGGCATAATGGTAATCGTGAAGTATTGGCAGCAGCAGCCCCCAAAGATTAACTTAGAAGAAGTAATAATAAATGAACAAGTTATACAATGTCATACAGTCAGTTTTACTCATCACAGTTTTATTAAACACTACTTTTGCATTTGCTACCGATGTGGATGCTAAACAACAGTTGCAAGCAAAGCTGACTTTGCTTGCAACCTATCAAGCTAGTTTTACCCAAACTGTAATCGATATTGAAAATACATTGCTACAAAAAGCCACGGGTCGGATCGTGTTAAAACAGCCTAACAAGTTATATTGGGAGTTGTTTGAACCAAACGAAAGTGTGTTACTGGCTGATGGTGATAATATCTGGAATATTGACCCTTTTTTAGAACAAGTTGTGGTTTACGGTGCAGATGCTGCACTTGAAAATAATCCTCTGATTTTATTGACTAACCCTGATAGCAGTAAATGGCAAGAATTTGATGTGAGCCATTCAGATAACCAATTTATTATTACGCCACGTGAGTTAAATGGCGGTATAAAGACTTTACGGTTGCTATTTAAGGGAGACTTGTTAGTTGAGCTTGAAAGCCAAGATGCTCAGCAACAAAAGAGTTTGCTGTTGTTCGGGGAAATAAAACAAAATCATGCATTACCCCCTGATACTTTTATCTTCGTTATGCCTGATGGTTACGAATTGGACGACCAGCGATAACTATGACCGCAGAATTTGACTTTGCTGGTATTGATAAAGGCTCGATCAACGACCCGGTTGCTCAATTTGCACCGTTAGCGGCTCGCATGCGTCCTCAAGTGATTGAACAGTATTTTGGTCAGCAACATATTATTGGTCCAGATAAACCTCTAAGAGCCGCACTATTACGTGGTCAATGTCATTCTATGATTTTGTGGGGGCCACCTGGAACAGGTAAAACTACCTTAGCAGAATTAGTGGCCAACCACTGCCAAGCCCATATTGAACGATTATCAGCCGTAAGTAGTGGTGTTAAGGATATCCGTCAAGCCATAGACAATGCTAAACATTATGCGAGTCAGCATAAAAAACGGACTATTTTGTTTGTGGACGAAGTACATCGCTTTAATAAAAGTCAACAAGATGCCTTTTTACCTTATATCGAAGACGGCACAGTAACATTTATCGGTGCAACCACTGAAAATCCCTCTTTTGAACTTAATAATGCTTTATTGTCGAGAGCTAGAGTATATGTCCTTAAAAGCTTAAGCAAAGATGATCTTAGTGATGTCATCGCGCAAGCGTTAACCGATAATAAGCGTGGTTTAGGACTTACTAATATCACTGTTGACGTCCAAGCCAAGTCTATGTTGATTGATATGGCGGGAGGCGACGCAAGGCGTCTTTTAAATTATTTAGAACTTAGCGCTGACTTTTTGCCATCAGATTCAGTAGACAAAATCCTCACTGTTGACATGGTAAAATTAGCAGTGGGCGAAAAGGTCGCACAATATGATAAAAACGGTGATCAGTTTTACGATTTAATTTCCGCTTTTCATAAATCAGTGCGTGGATCCGCGCCTGATGCCGCATTATATTGGTACGCACGCATGTTAGTGGCAGGATGCGACCCTCTGTATGTCGCTAGGCGTTTATTAGCGATTGCTACTGAAGACATCGGCAACGCTGACCCTAGAGCGATGCAGATTTGTTTAAACGCATGGGATATATTTCAACGGGTTGGACCTGCAGAAGGCGAAAGGGCGATTGCACAGGCAACTCTCTATTGCGCTAGCGCAGCAAAAAGTAATGCTGTGTATTTGGCGTTTAATGCAGCCGTGCAACACGCAAAAGACACACCTGACTTTGGGGTACCAGAACACTTAAGAAATGCACCCACTAGCTTGATGAAAGACTTAGGTTATGGCAAAGAATATCGATATGCCCATAATGAGAGTCATGCCTACGCAGCAGGAGAAAACTATTTTCCTGAAGACCTACGTGATACTCAATATTATCAACCTAGCAACCGCGGCTTAGAAAAAAAACTACAAGAAAAATTGAATTTTTTAAAGGAATTAGATTTACAAAGCTCAGACCAAAGGTATGAATAGTATGAACACAGCGACCATGTATATTTTTATCGCCCTTGGTGGGGCAACAGGTGCATGTTTGCGTTATTTTCTTTCGCAACTCATGCTTCAATGGTTTGGCAAAGGCTTTCCTTTTGGTACACTTCTGGTCAATATTGTTGGTTCATTTCTTTTAGGTTTTTTGTATTCATTGCTGGAGCATGATCAATTAGAAGCTGCACTATGGCGAACAACAATCGGAATTGGTTTTCTTGGTGCTCTCACCACATTTTCCACATTCTCAGTCGATACGTTAATGCTCTTTCAACAGGGCTTGTGGCTTAAAGCTGCACTTAACGTAACTTTAAATATATTGTGCTGCCTGTTTGCAGCATGGTTAGGCACTCAAATAGTCAAAGGTTAGATAAAACAAAATGTTAGATCCAAAATATTTACGTGGCGATATTCAACAGACCGCAGAAAAACTAAAAAAAAGAGGTTTTGAATTAGACGTAAATTCCTTTATCGAATTAGAAGAAAAGCGTAAGTCATTACAGATTAAAACCCAAGAATTACAAAACGAACGTAATGTGCGTTCGAAATCTATTGGCAAAGCAAAAGCGTCGGGTGAAGATATTCAGCCGCTTTTGGCCGAAGTGGGTAAATTAGGTGATGAATTAGATTCAGCAAAAGCCGAGTTATCGCTGTTGTTAGATGAAATTACTGCGCTGTCGCAAACTATTCCCAATTTACCAGATGATTCAGTACCTCAAGGTGAAGATGAAGCGGGTAACCTTGAAATAAGTCGCTGGGGCACACCGCGTGAATTTGATTTTGAGATTAAAGATCATGTCGACCTAGGTGCAAATTTGAGTAAAGGCGTGGACTTTGATGCGGGGGCAAAATTGGCTGGTTCACGTTTTGTGGTGATGCGAGGACAAGTCGCTTTGGTTAATCGTTCTATTGCTCAATTTATGTTTGACTTACATACCCAAGAACATGGCTACGAAGAAACCAATGTGCCTTTATTAGTTAATCATGAAAGCATGACAGGCACTGGTCAATTTCCCAAGTTTGAAGGCGATTCTTTCCATACTAAACCTGCCACAGAAGAGGGGCAGGGCTTGTCACTTATCCCAACTTCTGAAGTGCCATTAACCAATATTGCCCGTGACGAAATCTATTCGATTAAAGATTTACCACTAAAAATGACGGCCTTTAGCCCATGTTTTCGTAGTGAAGCTGGATCCCACGGTCGTGATACTCGCGGATTAATCCGTTTACATCAATTTGAAAAAGTTGAATTGGTACAACTAGTTGAACCTGCAACCTCATTTGATGCGTTAGAAGAACTAACAGCTCATGCCGAAAAAGTACTTCAGTTATTAGAATTACCCTATCGTAAAATGTTGTTATGTACCGGTGATATGGGTTTCGGTGCTTGTAAAACCTATGATTTAGAAGTGTGGTTACCCGCTCAAGATACCTACCGTGAAATTTCTTCTTGCTCAAACATGTTGGATTTTCAAGCTCGAAGAATGCAAGCGCG
>JAWUXU010000004.1:0-9018 GCA_034111145.1 Paraglaciecola sp. | reverse complement strand
CTTTTTTTTCAAGGCGCTCTAGGGTGGAATAAATAGCCCCAATAGCGACATTTCGTTCTACCTGTTGATGCAATAACTGCCGTATAGCCGCACCATAGGCATTATCGGTCAAGTGAATAAGCGCCAACATTGCCATTTGCTCAAATTCACCTAAAAACTTCTCTTTATCAGACATACAAAGTCTCTCTTTTGAATTTTATACAATGTAGTATTAATGATTTTAGATTACAAGATTTAATTTACTACAAAGTAGTATTCGATTGTTTTTTGTTGATTAAAAGAACAGTTAGGTGGGGAAATCTGTCGCTAATACTTATAGGGATGCTTATGACTCTAACGACCGGTTTGGTGTGATTTGCCAATCAATGAAAGTGTTTTCTGGGAAGATTCTATTTATTTTTAGCATGGTTAAGCTTGCTATCAGGCGTGCATAAAATGGAGTTGTCATTATTTCCAATAATTAGCACTGGCATTTTATGGCGCGCCTTATGAGGTATTTTGCGTTGCATTATTACCCCTTGCAGAACTTCAGTTGGTACACCCATGATTCGTTGAGGTCTAGCATACAAAATGCGTAGAACCCATAGTCTTATTAATCAAGTAACTTGCCGCCCCCCTACCTTCATACTTCTCAACAGCCTGCTTTAATTCATGACTGAATTGAATCAAAAAATGACGTTTAACAAGGTGCTATTTCGACAGGTACGCCATTGAATATTGCATTTCCTGACATACTATCAACCCGTTGATCGTCTGTTAAATCATTCATACTGACGCCTGGATTAGTTTGCGCTACACGCAAAGCAATACCTTCTCTATCATGACCCCAACCATGGGGTAAACAAACAACACCTCGCATAACATCCTCTGTAATAACTACATCAACTTTCAATTCCCCAACCCTTGATTTTAATAACGCTTTGCCTCTGTCGACAATACCTTTTTCTTTTGCATCTTCGGGGTGAATTAACAAAGCACAGCGGTCTTTTCCTTTAATTAGACGCTGGCTGTTGTGCATCCATGAGTTATTTGTGCGTAAATCTCTACGGCTTATCATCATCAATGATGTGGCTGTTTTACTTGAAAATTGTACTTTCATTTTCTGAAAATCATCTAGTATTGGCTCAGGTAATAAATGGATAAGTTTATCGTTAGTAAACAAGTATTCAGGTAAGCACGGCTGTAAAGGGCCAAGATCTAAACCGTGAGGGTATTGTTTTAATACCTCTAAACTTAGACCGTAGTCATGTTTGATTTCTTTACCTGATTCATAAGAAATAAAAGATTTTCCATAGGGACCATTGCGCAAACTATAATCTAGAATTTGTTCAGTCGTCATTTTAGGTTGTTTACCCGTATCGACAATGCCACGTTTTAGCGCGTTAATTCGTTGCATTAAACCTGTCATAATATCGAAATCAGAACGTTCATCTTCTGCGTGTTCAAATAGTGCTTCTGAATATTTAGCGACGTTGCGTACGGCTAAAAGGTTAAAAACCAAATCATAATGCTCGTGTTCTAACGGCCCTGTAGGTGGCAAAATAATGTCAGCATGACGAGACGTTTCATTTAAGTAAAAATCAACAGAAACCATAAAATCTAAATTTTCTAAGGCTTCATCTAACTGACGGCCATTGGGAACAGATAATACTGGGTTTCCGGCAGTACAAATAAACCCCTTCACTTGCCCTACGCCAGGTGTCAACATTTCTTCAGCTAAGATAGATGTAGGTAGTTCACGACTAAATTCTGGCAAGCCTCTAACTCGGCTATGGTATTGAGCAAAACTTCCGGCTGTAGAGGCTTGAACTCCCATATCTACAGCGGGTTTAGTAAACATCATTCCACCCTTTCTGTCTAAATTACCGGTAATAATATTTAAGATATTTACCAACCAGTGATTTAACGCTGAAAAATTTTGTGTGGACAAGCCCATTCTTCCATAACAAATAGCACTATCGGCGGTAGCAAATTCTGTTGCTATACGTTTAATATTTTCTTCAGATATACCACACACATCACTTATTTCAGCGAGGGTAAACTGATCAAACATCCCAAGTAGCTGATCGAAGCCATCTAAAATAGGTGATAAGTGAGCTGGGTCATACAAAGATTGTTGAATAACATATTGGATCAGACCATAAATAAATAACGGGTCGGTGCCTGGTTTTATAAATAAATGTTCAGATGCATATAGTGCAGTCTCGGTTTTGCGTGGGTCTATTAAGATTAATTTTCCGCCGCGATCTTTTATACTTTCTAAACGTTTTAGCACATCACCAGCGGTCATTAAGCTACCATTTGAGGCTGCTGGGTTTGCACCAAGCATTAACATATAATCAGTGCGATCTATATCAGGAATAGTAAACAGTTGCCCATGGCCAAACATTAAATAAGACATGAGTTGATGTGGCATTTGGTCTAATGAACCACCTGAATGCATGTTTTTAGAGCCTAAGGCTTTACGAAATTTACCTATCGCTGTCAATATCCCAAAGTTATGAGATGCAGGATTCCCCCAATACCCAGAAATTGCATCATCACCATATTTACTTTGAATATTGACTATTTCTTTACTGACGCGGTCAAATGCATCATCCCAACTAATGGGTAACCATTGACCGTTCACTTTTTGTATTGGTGTTTTTAAACGATCAGGGTCGTTATGCAAATCTTGTAAGGAATAGCCTTTAGGACAAATGTGCCCGCCACTATGTGGGTCTTCATTATCACCCGCGATAGATATAATTTTATCGCCTTGATATTTGATTTGAATACCGCACATCGCTTCACAAAGCGTACAGTTTCGAAGGTGGGTTTTAACGGGTAAATTTGTTCTTTGCTGTTCTTTGGCTAACTTTTCTGTGTGAGCGTCCCGAATTATATCTAACATTCGTTTGATATTAGTCACTTTACGTCGTGGCCGGCCTACTATCCCCCCCTGTACTTTTTCATGTTGGTCAAGTAACTGCCAATCGCTAAAACTAATATATTCAACGTTTCGCTTATCAAGTAAGTCAGTTATATCTTGTCTAATTAATTTCGTAGTTAATGTATTAGCATTAACTAAATCGGTGATCAATTGATTAACAGTATCATGAGCACAATGCTTATTACTGCCAATTACACCACTAGCGCCACGTTTTATCCACCCTGCTGCATACTCTTGGTTTAAAACACTCCCTTTAGACTTATTTTGTGAACTATGCTCAACAATATCTACTCGACCTTGTTGATTAAGAATAACGCCAGGTTGTTCATCAAAGGCTACGTTTTCAATCGCATCACCTTGATAGCCAATAGCATGTACGATGAGGTTGGCATTGATAAGTGATTTTTCGCGGGTCGTTTTAATAGAAATACGACCATCATCATCTCGAATAATTTCATTACGGGTAAGATGTAATGTTTTGTGCCCATTTACATCGTTATCAATATACTCTGGACTATGGCAAAATATAAAGCGGATGCGTTTTTTATGCTGCTGAATATGATCAGCCTGTTGACGTTGTGAAATTTCTTTAAGCAAGTTAATGTTTTGTTTTACTTCACTAAACTCAGGTAGTTCTGTTTGCTCAATTTTTTGTTGATCTAATGCTAAATCGTTGGGGTCAATAATTAAGTCTACATCATCAAGTCCCATTAATTGTTCTAATTCTTTGGGCGTGAAAGCCGCTTCAGCAATACCCCGACGAGCTATTAAAATTACCTCTTGTACTGAGCTTTTTTTAAAGGCACTTAACGCTTCATCAGCCACATCTGTTTTTTCAAGTTGCTCGGATGATAATACCAACATTCGAGCAATATCTAATGCCACATTCCCCATACCGATAACAACAGCGGTTTGTGATGACAAGTCTACAGAAAGTTTACTTTGATCAGGGTGGCCGTTATACCAACCAACAAAGGTGGAAGAGCCAAAAATATTAGGTAATTCAGCCCCTGGAATTGATAAAGTTCGACTTTTAGAGCCTCCGGTCGCATAAACAACCGCATCATACTGGTCAAGTAAATCGTTTCGTTGAATATCACGGCCCAACTCAACATTGCCGAAAAAACGAAACCGCTCATTCTGTGCAATACGCTCAAAGCTAGATGATACAGATTTAATACGAGGATGATCTGGAGCAACCCCATAACGAACAAGGCCAAAAGGTGTTGGTAATCGTTCGAACATATCAACTTTAGCTAATGGCATTTGTTTAAATATTTCTTCAGCGGTATAAAAACCGGACGGCCCTGAGCCGATGACTGCAAAATGTCCTGAGAACTTAACCATTGGTGATACTGCAATATTATGGCTAATACTTTCTGTTATTACAGGATATATTAGAGATTTTTTAGCATTCAAGGCTATAAAATCTCGCATTGAATTAGGAACAGAACTTTCTGAATAAATAGCACGTTCTGGACATGCTGTGATACAAGCATTGCAATCAATACATACATTAGGGTCAATGTAGAGCATTTTAGGACCTTCCCTAAATGCGTCAACAGGACAAACGTCTACGCAATCGGTATGCTTATTTCCTATACATGATTGAGTTACAACATATGCCATAATAATTTCCAGATGCTATTGATAAAAGAATATTATTTTATGCTCTATTGTTAGGTAAATATTGACAATTTTACTAGCCTTTGACATAACGTGCCAACATGCTAGTCTAAAAAAACTCATCGCACTTTTTTAGAAACAAATGACACAATACAAAGCCTATGTTCCCATTAGCTTCCTTAATATTTTAACGCGATACATAGATGAGCAAGCATTAGAAGCAAAAAGCTTAAGAGAAACACTTCAAGAATTATCTAAAGGACAACGCGTCGATACGCTGACATTTTCACAATTATTAGATCAAATTTATCAGTTAACTCCTCTACCAGCATTAGGGTTACGCATTGGAGCAATGGCAAAACCGCAAGATTTTGGCTTAGTTGGTAATTTAATAACATCATGCAGCACCCTTAAACAAGCGTTAATTAGATATGGTCGATACCAAACATTAGTATTAACTGATTTGGCAGCTAAAATAGAAATTCAAGAAAATGCTTGTAGTCATCAATGGATGTTACGAGGTGTAGATAACCGGCTGTTATATGAATTTGGTTTAATAATATTTATTACACTTTACCAATCGTTAATTAATCGGAAAATTGCACCTGTATCTGTCGCTTTACCCATTAAAGAACCTAAAGACATGAATATTTATCAAGCAATTTTAGGCTGCCCAGTTGAATTTAACTCTCCTACATTACGGGTAAATATACCTAAATATTTAATGTTATTGAATATTTCAACAAGTGATCCATCACTGCTTAAAATCTTTGATCAACAAGCTAGATTTTTATTAACAGAAACAAAATATCAAAATGAAACGTTTGAACCTTTTCTCTTAAAATTAAGAGAACAAATATTGGTCGCGATGAAAGACGGTGATACTCGTGCGAGCACTGTTTGTGTAAAAATGGGCTTTTCACTACGATCATTTTATCGAAAACTAAGTAATAACGATCATAATTATCGCTCTATACTCGCAGACTCACGTTGTCGGTTAGCTAAACGGTATCTAGTTGATGGCGAATTTACATCTTTAGAGATAGCCTTTTTACTTGGATATTCTGAGCAAAGTGCATTTATTAGAGCTTTTAAAGGGTGGATGGGCATTACACCGGGTGAATATCTCCTATCAGTAAAATAAACGTTAAATTTTTTGATTGATAAAGCCGAACTGAGAAACAGCTCAATATTATCGAATTTTTTTTCAAATTGTTCTAATGGCGTAGTTTTTTTTGTTCTGACGTCATATTTAATTCTTCGCCGGTCAATTGTTTTGTATGACTGAGCGCTTAACACCCCTCATCTTTGAGTCAGAATCATCGTTATTGGACTTCACTCGTATTCCGATGTGGACAATCTGTTATGCAGTCTTGTTAAAACGTAGAGCAACATTATTCAGTCCTTATTTTTGATTTTTTTTAGATAACAATTTTTGTGCAGTGTTTATCAATTCTTCACCATTAGTTGGCTTTACTAATACTTCAATAAAATTTTCTTCATTGGTCAGTGGCTCCATTGATGCTGATGTATCGCCACTGATTAATATGACGGGGATCATTTCACCCGTATTTTTTCTTATTGTGCGAATAATATCAATTCCTGTTTCTGCATGATTGAGATGAAAATCAGTAATAATTAAATCCGGAATAACTTGGTTGAGGCTTTCATAGGCCTCAGGCGGTGAAGTGGCAGTTTTGATATTAAACCCATTTTGAGTAGAGAGCAGCATTTGAGTTGCTTCCAATACATAAGCGTCGTCATCAATTAATAATATATGACTATTAGCAACAGTCGTTAGCGGGGCTATTAACTTTGCTTGCGTCAATTCAGTTGTATTTAACTGTCCTTGGGGCAACACAAAAGAAAAGCAGGAACCCTGCCCTATGGCAGAACTAACAGAAACTTGGATGCCCAGTAACATCGCAATTCGTTGCACGATAGAAAGTCCTAGTCCCAAACCACCGTGACGTTCCTGAGGATCTCGATTAACTTGATGAAATTCGTCAAATATATGCGCAATTTCTTTTTCGGGGATACCAACCCCGGAGTCTTGCACAGCAATTAATACTTGCTCATGCTGTGTAACACAGCTCAAATCAATAAAACCAGTATGAGTATAACGAATGGCGTTTGCCATCAGATTTTGTAGTAATTGCGCTAATAAATCAGGGTCAGAGATGACAATATCACCCGTTACCTTGAGTCTTAAATCAATACCTTTATTGACAGCTTCTAATTCAAACTCGGCTTGCATTCTTTGCAAAACAGGTTTGACTTCGAAATGACTCATTTTGGCACCTACATTACCTGAATCAAGTTTGCTAATATTTAACAAAGAATTCAGCAAGTGAGCCATTCCAGACAAGGATTCATTTTGTATGTTCAGCATTTTTTGTGAGGATGGATCGGTTGTCCTACTTAGCAATGCCCTATTGAGCAATTTAAGGGCATGCAGAGGTTGCCTTAAATCATGACTGGCTGTGGCTAAAAAACGAGCCTTGGTTGCTAATGCTGAGTCTGCACGCTTTAACGCGTCACGTAGGCTTTTTTCAATTATAATACGTTCGCTAACATCTCGAATGGAGGCGCTAACAACCCGACCAGAGTCTGTTTCTATTGGGCTTAGGCTTACTTCTACCGGGAATTCATCGCCTTTAATAGTTTGAGCAAAAAGCTCTTGGCCAGCTCCCATAATCCTAACCCTAGGCTTACCAAAAAATTGCTGGCGAAGTGTTTTGTGTTTATGACGTGATCTATCAGGCATAAGTTGTTCGATTGTTATACCGATCAATGCACCTTTATTATAACCAAATAGGCGTTCGGCTTGGGTATTGGCCAACTCTACTGCGCCTTCACTGTTGACAATAAGCATGGCATCCGGTGCAGACTCAACTAGAGCGCGAAAATTTGCCTCACTAGCAAGCAAGTTGGCTTGCAATTGATTACGTTTGGTTATATCCCTTTCAATGATAGCCGCAGCGACAATATGCCCATCTTTGTCTTGTAATGGCGTCACTGTTAACCACACATCTATTTTACACTTGTCTTTGGTAATACGTGTCGTCTCCATACTAAACACATCATTACCATTAGCGATTTGTTGCAGCATTAATGTGACATCTTTATGTAAGGATGTTGGTATAAGTACATAGATATACATAAGAAGCGCTTCTTGCTCGCTCCAGCCATACATTTTGGTTGCACCTTTATTCCAGGCGGTTATCTTACCGTGAAGATCCATCACGGTAACGGCATCATTGGAATCCCGAACAATTGCTGCCAATCTGCGTATCTGATCGTCAGCCCTTCTGCGAGCAGTAATATCAATAAAGTTGATCACCACTCCGTCAATTTTGTTATGCCTTGTACGGTACGGCAAAATTCGCCGCAAATAACAATCACCGTCGTCAGTAAATATTTCTTTTTCTATAGGTAAAAGTTGACTCATGACTTTATAAGCATCATCCAATAAAGCAGGATCATTAAACTTGGGTCGAATATCAGTCAGAGGGCGTCCAATATCGGTACTTATTAAACTTAATAAGCCACAAGTGGCTTCAGTGAAATGTTTGATCTTAAACGTAGCATCAACGACTAAAGTGGCTATATCTTTACTGCTTAAAAAATTCGCTAAATCATCATTACTAAGTGCTAACTGCACAACCTTATCTTTATATTGACTATTGACTGTGATGAGTTCCTCATTTATGGACTGCAATTCTTCTTTTGAGCTTTCAAACTCCTCGATGCTTAATTGAAATTCTTGGTTAACCGACATCACTTCTTGATTAGCTAACTCTAAAGCTAGGTTAGATGATTCAAGTTCTTTAATCTTGCTTTGCAAGTCTGCATGAGTACGATGCAGCTTATCTTCTAATGCTTGGATAATATGGTTTTGTTCTGAACCATCGTCTTTGAGGGGAATAGGCACAGATGTCGAACGGTATGAGCGAGAGCCCGTAATGATGATAGCTGAATGTTTGTGTTGTTTAGACAAGGACAACAAAAAAGTATCTATGGACATTTGCAGACCTTGCTGAAGAAATGACTCACTGAGTTTTAAAGAATATTGATTGAGGGTCAAACAGGTATTAGGGGGGATAACATACACATGGTTTGGCTGAATCGTTAAGCCATCAACTACCTGCAAAGTGGGCATACTCGCTGATTTGCTTAATATCTTTGTAATCAAGCTATCATATTTAGGATCTAAATCCTGAAACAAAAAAAATGCGGCACCAATGGCTGTATGCATATCTGAAAATAAGGCTTTCAGAGCTTTTAAACTTGCAGCGGAAGAACCGATTACAACAATGGGACAAAGGTTGCTAGACATAAATGCTGATCTCCATATACGGCGTTGATAATGCCAAACAATTATTTAATATATTACTTTACAGATTAGTAGAACGTGAAAAAATAAATCTTATGATAATAAGTGTTAAAAAAATTGACTT
>JAWUXU010000003.1:0-39869 GCA_034111145.1 Paraglaciecola sp. | reverse complement strand
GTGCGTTGCACACACCCAATTGATGGTTACATTTGCCGTCATCATATACATGAAACTTCTTACGCCAAGTATTTAAGGCAAGCTGTATCTAAATCAGGTGTGATGAAACGGGTGACTGCACATACGTTTCGCCACTCATTTATAAAATACGTCCTTGCATTTTACCCTTCGGGCCATCCTGCGGATGTTCAAATTTAGCTCCAGACAAATTTGTGCAACCCGATTATTACAATCAGGGGCGGATATTCGGACAGTACAAGAATTATTGGGTCATGCTGATCTCAGAACCACAGAAATATATACGCATGAAGTGGGCAGTAGGCGAGCAGGCACAATAAGCCCTATTGATTTGCCTGACCAGCATCTTACTTTTAACAAAATAACAAGAAACAATTAACGAGACACTCGTTGCCATTCATTTAAAATTAATTAGCCATTACACACTATGTACAATGCAGAGTTTATTAAAAACTTGATGAAAATATCTAAGGCGATTGCCAATTCACATTACAAAGGTTTGGATTTAAGTAGCAAAAAAGTATCAAACTTCACCCCAACAACCGTCCAGCCAGGCCACTCCCCCGAACACACTGCTGCCCCAAACTCAACCCTAACGCCTTCCCCTCACCAAACAACATAAAATATTTCTTCGCCCGAGTCAGTCCCGTATAAATCAACTCCCGATTCAATCCCCTGCCCTTATTATTAGCCGTAATAGGCGGCAAACATAAATAAACCGACTCAAACTCCGACCCTTGGCTTTTGTGGATGGTCATAGCGTACAAGGTTTCTAAACTCGGTAAACGACTGGGCAATAACCCGCGTAGGTCGCCTTCGGGCGTCACAAACCAGACTTTGGTTAAGGTAGCATTATTAGGGTCTGGCATCACAATACCTACATCACCATTAAACAGTTTAAGTTGATGATCATTTTTTGACAGCATCACAGGTCTGCCAACATAAAAATCTTTGCTGTTATCAATTAGGCCTTGTTTGTGCAATTCGCCTTCGATCAAAGCATTTAGCTGCGTAACACCCCAATATCCACTTTTTTGAGCGCATAACACTTGTTGTTGATGCAGGTATTTAAACGCTTGGCGTAAGTCGCCTTGTTGTATGGCTTGGGTGTATTGTTTATAAATTGGCAACAATTTGGTGGTCAATGTTTGAAGTATTTCGTTTGCCACGGTTTGTGGTGTAGTTTGGTTTGGTTGATACCAATTTATGTCTGTGAATTGTTCGTCTTTTAACAAGCTAAGACACGGTGCAACCTGCCCTGCTTTTACTTGTTTGGCTAATTGGCCTATGCCGCTGTTCTCTGCAAATCTATGGCTTGTTACTAATCTGACCACATTATCTCGAATAACGCTGCCTTGAATAACATTTTGCGGTGTCGTTTTAGTCGCGACTATGTCCTGACTAATAAGAGTGGGTACAGACATCAACTTGGTTAAGTGTTGCTGCATAGTGTCACTATAGGCCATTAAGGTAGTATCAAGATTAGCACCTTCAAAATGACTGGCAGCGCAAATGTCAGATAACACACTGCCTGTTTCTACTGAGGCAAGTTGGTCTTGATCGCCTAACAATATGATCTGCGCGTCTTTTGGCAATGCGGCAAACAGTTTTGCCATTAAGGGTAAGTCCACCATTGATGCTTCATCAAGCACCAATACGTCTAGATGTAATGGATGATTGGCATCAGCTTTAAAATACGGGCTTTGTGGTTTGGCGCCTAATAAGCGATGAATGGTTTGGCACTGTTCGGGTAGGTTGGCTTGTAAATCACTAGGTAATTTTTGTTTTGCTGCGCTGATGGACTCTGTCAGTCTAGCGGCGGCTTTACCTGTTGGGGCAACTAATTGTATGTTGAGGATTTTCTTATTTTGAGCAGTGCTTTTATTAAGAGCCAAGCCTTGTAATAGCGCGAGCAGTTTTGTGACTGTGGTTGTTTTACCTGTACCCGGGCCACCAGTGATAAAACTGAGTGTTTGGCTTGCCGCAATACATACCGCTACTTTCTGCCAGTCTATGGTGTGCCCTTGATGTGCATTATCAGTTTCATGTTTTTCATGAAACAAATCACTTAGTAGAGTCTGTGCAGCCATTATATCTAGGTCGAGTGTTTTAGCTGATTTTTCTCTGATGATAGCGGCTAATTGTGACTCATATTGCCAATATCGCTGTAAGTAGAGTTTTCCATTTTGCAGGATAATGGGTTTTGCTGTTTGTTCATCTAGGTTTACAACGGTTGCCGTCAAGCACGCAAAGGTATGTGTATTTTGCATATAACTGAGCAGGGTGCTTAATTCTGGAAAACGGTATATACCTAAAAACGGTTGGCCTAAACGGTGTAAATCAATACAGCTATTTTGTTCACCTGATTGGGCGCTTACGTATGCAGCTAACATGGTCAGACATTCACTAGCTGGCGAGGTAGAGGTGCCTGAAGTATCTTGAACTGATTCTTCACTGTAAATAAAATCTGCAAATGCCATGTCTATGGCACGTATTTTAGACATGTTAAGCAACTGCCCTAAACCGTTTTTTAAGGCTGGGTTGTTTTGAATTTGCATCAACATAGGTTGTTTACCATAAGTCTAACTGTCCTTGTTGTTGCGGGTTTTTATTGGCCTCAGGTTCTTTATTTCCCTCAGGGCTGTTATTTGGCTCAGGGCTGTTATTTCCCTCAGGGCTGTTATTGGGCTCAGGGCTGTTGTTACTTTGCTCTGCTTTCACTGGCGGCTTGCCCGAGAACAAGTCGTCTAATGCTTCTATCATTGGTTTTTCGGGTAACACAAAATACACACCGTTGCCGGGTTCTGTTTGACTCATGCCTCTTATAAATAAATAATAAGCGCCACCAATATGAGTGTGATAATCATAATTAGGTAGTTTGTGTTTTAGCCAGCGATGCAGAGCCAGAGTATATAGAATGGCTTGTAAGTGATAATCGTGGCCTGTCATCGCTTGTTCCATTGCCGAATAGTGATAGCTGTCATAACTATCACCTAAATGGTTGGACTTATAATCGGCGACGTAAAACTTGCCGTCAAATTCAAACATTAAGTCGATAAAACCTTTAATCATGCCGTTAAGTTGCTCAAACTGATAATCACGGGCATGTTGTTTAAAGTATTGATTAATGATGCGATTAAAGTCACTTACCTTGACTTCATGCAAAGGCATATGAAATTCCATCTCTACTTTTATCTGTTTAGCAGATAACTGAGACAAACTTATATTGGGTGTTTTTATCGTTTTTTGCGTGTCTGCTTGTGTACTTAATTCAGATCCTGCTTCAGCACTAAATGGCGCAAGCAATACGTCCGCTAACCAGTTTTCTAGGCAGCCATGCCACTCCTCATGAATACCAAACCAAGTGGATTGTTGGGTGATCACTTGTGCTAACTGTTCTGGTTTTTGCAGATCAATATTTTCTAAAACACCATGTAAAAACGAACCTGCGTTGGCTCCCCGCTCAAAACTAAAGGGATTTTGCGCCAGCTGAGAGTTTAATGATGATTGCTCAGTTAGTTCTTCATCCTGTGCTTGATTTAATACTAGGTTTAGCACTTGGTCTTGACCTTCATCTTGCCCTGGTGCTGGCATATCTAAATGCACTTGCTGGCTACTAATGGCTGAATAACTGGTTAAACGCCATGCCCTGATTATTGGTTTTGTTAGTTTTAAGGCCCTTAGTTGTGGCAGTTTGCTATCACTGTTTTGTGATACCAGCCCTTGAGTTGGTTCTGTTTGGGCTTGGGTAAAGCTTCGATACGACAAGTCGCATTTAGTAGCCAAGGCGTGAATGCGCTGGCTTATATGTTGGTCGGTAATGGCTACTTCGGCATGCTCTTGCGTAGCACTATCAGGCTCATCTTTAGCCGACATCAACAAACAGCCCAAGGCTGATTGCGCAAAGCCTGATACTTTTTTACTTTTGCCTAAGCTGATATTCCACACGCCAATAGAGCAGTAATAAACGGCACGGGTCACGGCCACATAGAACAAACGGATATCTTCGGCTAAACGTTCAAAGTCGGCTTTTTGGAGGTTCTGTTCTTGTATTAAAAAATCGACTTCAAGCTGTTGTTCATCATTGTGATATAAGGCTTGTTGCGCTGTTTTATAGCTGCTGGCGAAAGGTATAAACACTAACGGGAATTCCAAACCTTTAGATGAGTGCAAGGTAATAATTTGCACTAAATTGGCGTCGCTTTCTAGGCGCATTTGTTGATTATCGCTTTGGTGGTCAGGCTCTAACAAACAGCTTTCAAACCAGTGAATAAGCTGCGCTTCACCCACCAACTGTAAACTTTGTTGTTGTAATAACTCGGTTAAGTGGCGTAAGTCAGTCACACGCCTTAAGCCATCGGGTTGATGTTTAATTAAACCTTGTTCAACATCAAAGTGCTGCATCACTTGGTTTATGGCGCGGATCAAACCCTGTTTTTGCCATGTTTGGTGCCAGTAAAAACGTTGTTCTAACACATCTTGCCAGCTTGATTCGTCGTTAAATAAAGTATCTAACTGTTGTGCATCAAAGGTGAATAACTCACTCATTAAAGCTGCTTTTAATAATCGCTCGTCGGTAGGTTGGCTAAGGGCTTTGAGTAATCTAAATACATCGACTGCAATCTGGGTAGAAAAAACACTTTTGCGGGCTAAAAACACACTGGCCACATTAACCGCAGACAAGGCACTTTTGATAATTTGCGCTTCGTTACGATTACGTACTAATACACAACAATCTCCGGCAGTAATAGCTCGGTTTTTTATTTGCGCCTGGTCTGTTTTAGCTAAATACAACCAATGAGATATTTGATTGGCCGTGGCAATGGCTAGTTGATTAGATGCTTCGCTGGCTGAAATAGGTAAGTTTTCGCTACTGCATAAATGTTGAAAGTCCAAACTTTCAAGCACTGTACCCTGCACGGTTAAACCTACAAAATCCTGCCCTGCTTTTACTGGGTAAAAAGGAATGCTGTGTTCAAATAGAAACCCTTTGCGGCTGTTTTCAAATAACTGGTTAATGGCATTAACCAGTTTTGGTGCTGAACGCCAGTTAGTGGCTAGAGTAAAATGCCTTAGTTTATTAACCCAGTCTTTGGCTTTAATATAGGTAAAAATGTCTGCGCCACGAAACGCATAAATAGCCTGTTTGGGATCGCCAATCATGATCCAACAGGCTGTTGACAGCCCTGAGCTGTTTATTGAAGTAACACCTGAGCTGTTTATTGAAGTAACACCTGAGCTGTTTATTGAAGCAACACCTGAGCTGTCTATTGAAGTAACACCTGAGGGGTTTATTGAAGCAACACCTGAGCTATTTATTGAACCAACACCTGAGCTGATATCAAAACTATGCTCGGCGTTATTCTCAGAATTAGGACCTGATCCAAGCGCATCCTGAGACACGCCGTATATGCCTTGAAATACCTCGAACTGCACAGGGTCGGTATCTTGAAATTCGTCTATTAATGCCGCTGGATAGTTTTGCCTTATGGTATTGGCTAATGTTTTTTTGTTGTTATTGCCGTTATTATTAGCATCGTTTTTATTGCTGTTATCATTGCCAGCTTGTTCGCTTAAAGCGCGCTGCAAACCTATTAATAGGTCGTCAGGCGATAACAAATGTAACATTTCTTTATGAGATTTAAGATTAGCCGACACCACCGACATGGCGTGTTGGCTAAATGCCAAGATTAAGTTTTGTTGGCAACGTAACAGCATACTTTGTAATTGTTCAAACTGGCTAAAATCTAGGTGGGATAAATCCTCACTGCCTTTTTTGGCGGCCTTCGCTATTTGTTCAGGGGAGAACAGCTGCCAGCCAGTTTTATCAAAATCAATTTGTAATAAGTCACTTTTACAAAATGCCTGCATATCTTGTAACGTGGGCAACTTGCCTAATTTAGCTCGGCCATTTAAATTTGCCTTACTAAGTTGTTGGCTGACGTCATTTGATAGCCACCAACGTTTAAGCTTTGTTACCTGTTGAGCATATTGATCAACACTTTTGATAGCGAAATCAATATCCTGGGTTTGATGTGGCGTGGCATGCTGACTAAGCAAGCGACCAATACCTTTGATCATGGCATCAGGTGTTGCCCAGTGTTTTAGCAATAACTGCAAGGTATTTTGTGGCAAGGTCACCACATGTTTACGCCAATAATCTTCAGCAGCCATTTTTAGCCATTCACTTTCATCTAGTATGAAATTCTGCTCATACATAGCACCGCTTTCAAAAGCGTGTTCGGTCAGTGCTTTGTGACAAAAGCCATGAATGGTATACACCGCGGCTTCATCCAGTTGTTTACTGGCTAAGGCTAATCGCTGGCAATCGAGTTCGATATTCTCACTTTGCTGAATAAGTTGCTGAATAAAAGCGTCTTTGCTGACCTTAGCAAAAAAGTCTAAATAGGCTTTGCGTAAACGCTGGCGAATACGTTCTTTTAGCTCGCCTGTGGCGGCATTGGTAAAAGTCACCACTAATATCTGCTCTACGCCCAAAGGTTTGCAGCCATGGCCGAGTAACAATCGAATATACAAATTAACAATGGTGTAGGTTTTGCCCGTACCGGCACTGGCTTCAATTAACGATGCACCTGACAAAGGGAAAGTAAACGTATCTAGTGGTTGCATGGCAGCCGATGTGATTGGGGCGATTTCATTAGAATTGAGGGCGCCATCAGCAGTGGCATCGTGAATTGAAGTAATCATCATTTTGCGTCACCTAGAGCAACAAGAGGTAAAAGTAATGCCTCTGCAATGTGACTGAAAGCTTCAAAACGCTCGGTTAGATCATGGCAAACCCTTTGAATGTGCGCTTCGGTACCCTCGCCTGCTGCAAAGTCATTGCCTTTAAATGTGCTTAATGTTTTGTTCACATCCTGACTCGTTACCCATTGCCAAGCAGCTTCTGGATAAAAATGAAGTATTTGATCGCCTCCTAGTTGCCAATGTTCAAGCCAAATAGCAAGTTGTTGTAAGGCCGTTTGTTGTTCGATCACTGGCAGTGAATACAATTTATCGGTACTGATAAAGTGAGCCTGATTGAGTCCAGTTTGAGGAGCGGTCGTAGATGAATTGGCGCATAAGCATAGCCATTGTAAATACAAGGCGATACGGTCTTTTGCCCTAAGTTTTCCTGGGCGCCAGAGTATTAAGTTTTGTTCATACAGACTGTCAACACGCCCTACCAAAGAGACATCATTGATCGACAATTCAATATCAACACTTTGTGCTGTGGTCAGCGATTGATTCAATTGCCCGATTTGTTCGGATAGTTGCGTGCTTTGTTTCACTAATGGTCTAAGGGCCAAGTCTCCACTTTGCCCTGGGGGTAACTTGCCTTCTGCTCTAAGTTCGTTCAATAAGCTAATGATAGTATTGGGTTGTTCATCTCGAAAATGAGTAGCTTGATTAGCTGTTTTCTTTGCTTCGACAGCATCGTCTATCCCTAAAGTGTTATTAAAGCTCGTAGCGAGAGAATGTTGCACTAACCGTTCATTTAATTTATACCGGTCTAAACCATCAAAAGAAAAAGGTTCTTCATTACTACTTTGTTGCCCTAGTGGATAAAAACGAGTTTGCCAGCGCTGCATAAAAAACGCTTTGGCGGGGTTTTGGAAAAACGCGATCATTGCCTCAAGTTCTAGCTGAGTCGATTGCTCTAAGGATTGAGTCAAAGGGTCTACGTTAAACATCAACGCTTGTGAGGGCTGCTGTAACTGCTCGGCAATGGCTTGTTGTTTTTTATTAAAGCTTAAATAAGACTCAGGTATGTTTTGCTTAGGGTTAATATCATCTTTAAGTTCGCCTTTAACCTCGCTCTTTACTTCAGTCTTAATTTCAAAGTACACCTGATCAAAAGGCTGCAGTTTATGTTTGATGGTTAAATGGGCAAGCAGGTTTTTTTCGGTGTGCTCTACCTCTAAACCTAAATCACCGCTCAAACAAAAACCTTGTTGGCAATATTCCATTAATTCACTGAGTAAAATAGAAGGCGCTAAAAGACTATTGTCTTTTTGACTAAAACCTTGATAGCTAAAGTACAGTTGTTCTCGGGCCGACAATAGCGCTTCTAAAAACAAATATCGGTCATCTAACCTGCGAGATCTGTCGCCACGTTTAGCCGGAGCCAAACGCATAAGATCAAACCCCATAGGCACACTTTGCCGTGGGTAGTCGCTGTCATTCATGCCTAACAAACATACCATTTTAAAGGGTATACTGCGCATTGGCATAAGCGTACAAAAATTCACATAGCCGGCTAAAAATCGCTGGCCTACCCCATTTTCCTGAATATTTTGCTGAAGTTCACTAACAAAAATATCTTGATCAATTTCATCAACATACTGGTGACTGTGAACTAACATTTTTTCGAGGGTTTCTCGCAGTATAA
Organism: Paraglaciecola sp.; assembly: GCA_034111145.1. Taxonomy (GTDB): domain Bacteria; phylum Pseudomonadota; class Gammaproteobacteria; order Enterobacterales; family Alteromonadaceae; genus Paraglaciecola. Next base: position 31,459 of record JAWUXU010000003.1, on the reverse strand, counting down.
GCATATCGGATTGTTCGGTTTCATCTGCGTCGTACAACTCAGATAACAACTCAAGGGCTCGCTTTACTTTCTGTTGAATACCTTGTGATTCTTGGCAAAATGCCAATACCTTTAATAACACTCCAGTGAACTGATAACACTTACCTAAAGCAACGGCTTGCTGGCCTTCAATGTCAGCATAAGCTGAAATTAATTCTTGATTACCTTGGTATAACTGTGAGCTTGCCATGGCATAACCTGCTAATAATCGCTGTAAACCAAACACCCAGGTATTTTGTTTTTCAGCGGGCAGATCCCAGCGCTGTTTATCATGGTCGTTCCAGCCCCATCGGACACCGGCATCAGTCAACCAATGTTGTAATAATTCAAATTCTTGTGCTTCAATCGCAAATTTACGCTGTACGGCTGGCACTTCAAGCAATGACAACACTTCAGATAAGGTTAAGCGGCTTTGATGTAATTTCATCAACTGTAAAAAACTGTTCAATAAAGGCGATACCTGACCTACATTGCGATCAGATATGGCATAAGGGATAGACAGTTTATAATCTACCGCACCAAATACTCCTTCGATAAAAGGTGCATAAGTGGCAACATCGGGCATCATCACAATCACATCACCGGGGTGCCAATCGGGATTGTCGTTAAAACGTTTGAGTAATTGGTCGTGCAAAATTTCTAACTCACGTACTTTTGAATGACACGCGTGAATTTGCAAAGAGCTATCTGTTGCAGCGATTTCAACTTTTGGATAATTTATGCCATTGGATAATAACTCACTGGCGTCTAATTCATCTGTTGTGGCCCTAAACTGCAAGTCGCTCACATCACATTGAATATGCTGTAACAGACATTCTGGATGAATATCAACAAAGTAGTCTTGTTGCTGCAGCTCAAAGCCCAGTAACATATCTTGATAATCTCGGCCTAACTTGCCCCAAGATGCCAGCAATGGATTGCCTATATCCAAAAATTTAACAGCGCCTAAGGCTTCTGTGTTAACTAAGGCTTTGTTGGCTTCGTCTTTATTATCTAACGCTTTAAGTTGAGCTTTAGCCTGCGTTTTTTTATCAACAATATCGCCCCAATAATGCTGACTAGGGTTAAACCAAAATATCAACACATCCCGTGTTTCGGCCAAGGCACTGAGTACCTCTAGCTGCTGCATTGGCATCGCTGAAATACCAAATACCATAAGCGGTTTTTCGGATTTAGCCTCGGCTTGTTGATTAACCGAGTTATGTAATGCTTCAAGTAAAGTGTGATGTAGATTAGCTCGATGAAAAGGTGACTCACCCAAGTCTTGGCTATGAGTGACTAAAGCGCGCCATAAAATGGGCTGCCATGGATGGGACTCACAAATGCTTAGATCGCTTGTGTCAGGCAAATCATTATGGCCAGCTTCCCAGTGCAAAATCCAGTCGGGTCGATACACTAAATATTGGTCATACACATCAGCAATTTTACCCGCTAATTGATATAACTTGAGGGGCTGTGAATCTTTTAAATATTGTCTAATCGATACAAATTCGGGTTGCTCAAGCATAGTGGGCAATATCGACATCAATTTCCATGTCATATTGGGCTTGGTGAAGGCAGATTGTTCAGGTAAGTCTTGGATATGTTGTTGGTACAACTGCCATATAAAACTGGATGGCAGCGGAAAATCGATATTTGCCGCAATGCCCAATTTTTCAGCAATTTGGATTTTTAACCATTGTGACATGCCCGGGCTTTGCACCAATATTTGATCTGAATCAAATACAGACACTATCTGCCCATCCTGCCCTCTTTGTTCTGTGGCTTCTTGCAAACAACTGATTAAACTCTCAGCTAAGCATTCCATTTTGTTTGATTGAACCAGATACAGCATAAATAACGTATGTTTCTTGAAGCAAATAATTTATGAATTTAGTTTATCAAAGTCTTTGATTTTAACATTCTTTTTTAACAGATATTTATTGAGCCAATGAAAAAATCTAATTATGAAAAACAGTTACGTACGCTACAAATTGAACTCGCCAAAATGCAAGAATGGGCGATAGAAACAGGGCAAAAAATTGTGGTGCTTTTTGAAGGTAGAGATGCAGCGGGTAAAGGCGGTGCTATCAAAACCATCACCGCCAAGCTTAACCCCAGAGTAGTGCGCATTGCTGCTTTAACAAAACCTACCGAAAGAGAGACCACCCAGTGGTATTTCCAACGATACGTTGCTCACCTCCCTGCTGCTGGAGAAATAGTGCTATTTGATCGTAGTTGGTACAATCGTGCCGGTGTAGAAAAGGTCATGGAGTTTTGTACAGAAAAAGAGTGCCAAGACTTTTTGAGTACATGCCCCGCTTTTGAAGACACCTTAATAAAATCAGGTATTACCCTGATTAAGTATTGGTTTTCAGTATCTGACGAAGAGCAAGAAAAACGTTTTATTAAACGATTAACTGACCCCATAAAACGTTGGAAGTTTTCTGATATGGACTTGGCTTCTCGCAGTAAATGGGTTGAATATTCACAAGCTAAAGACGACATATTTGAACACACCGATACCGCAGAAAGTCCTTGGTTTGTAGTGGATGCAGACGACAAAAAAGCTGCCAGACTCAATTGCATTGATCATCTTTTGACTCAAATTAATTATCACTCCGTCGAACATCAAAACATAGTATTACCCGAAATCGATAGAAAAAATTATCAACGGCCACCTTATAAATGCCAAAGACATATTCCGAAAAGATTTACGTGAATACAAGTTTAGCTAAATGTAGGTTTAGCTATGTAAAAGTTCTTGGTAACATAATGCTTATTATCAACCTATGTTTTGGCAACACTCGTTTTAACAACACTCGTTTTAACAACACTTGTTTTAGCGCTGTTTTAGCAAATTTTGTTCCCAAATTTTTGATTGACTTAATTATTACTTTTATTTTCTTTTTATTTCCTTTGGATCCACTCAATGAAAATCGTTTCTTTTAATATCAATGGCATACGCGCTCGGCTACATCAATTGCAAGCGTTAATCGACAAACATCAACCTGATATCATTGGTCTCCAAGAAATCAAAGTACATAACGACCAATTCCCTGTGGCAGATATCGAAGCTATGGGGTATCACGTCTATTTTCATGGGCAAAAAGGTCATTATGGTGTGGCGATGATGTGCAAAAAGCCAGCGTTAAACGTGCAATACGGCTTTCCAAGTGATGATGAAGAGGCCCAACGCCGTATGATCATGGTGAGTTACCCCATGGAAAATGGTGAAACGGTACAGGTGTTAAATGGTTATTTTCCACAAGGTGAAAGCCAAATCCACGAAACTAAATACCCTGCAAAACGCAAATATTACAAAGACTTAATGGGTTATCTAAACGAATATCACACACCCGAAGAAAATGTGATTGTGATGGGCGATGTGAACGTTTCGCATACCGATTTGGATATCGGTATTGGTGAGCCTAACCGTAAACGCTGGCTACAAACTAAAAAGTGCAGTTTTTTACCCGAAGAGCGTGAATGGTTAAACACCTTAATTGATTGGGGGTTTACTGATGGCTTTCGCCATATGTATCCACAAGAATCAGAGAAATACAGCTGGTTTGATTACCGCTCAAAAGGCTTCAACGATAACCGTGGTCTGCGCATAGATTTGATTTTAGCCACCGCTAAATTACATGGAATGTTAAAAGAGGCGGATGTGGATTATGAACTTAGGGGTATAGAAAAACCATCTGATCACGCACCTATTTGGTCAGTCTTTGAATAGCAAAAATTAAAGAAATAGCAGTGAGATAAATGACACATGAATAATTAACAATGGAACAGACCTCAAGCTTTACTGACTTACAAGCATTAGCGGGGATACTCAGCTTATTTGTTTGTTATTTTGTCAGCAAAAAACTGATTTTTTCTAGGTTAATATCAGACAAAAAATGCCAGCATCTTGTCTTTGGCGGCACTGCCTGTGTGTTTATGTTGTGGATGATAAGAACGGGTATATACGATGGGTTAACGGTGCATTTTTTATGGTTATCTGCCTTACCCTTATTATTGGGTTTTAGATGGGCCATTTTTAGCGCTACCTTGGCTTTACTGGGCGTGACTTTATTAGGCAAAGAAAGCATCGACATGTTAGGTGTAAACTTTTTATTAGGTATATTGCTTCCTATAGCGCTCACATACGGTTTTTATAGCCTGACCTTTCACAAGCTACCTAGACACATTTTTATCTATATTTTCTTGTGCGCCTTTTTTCCTGGTGCATTAGCTATAGGACTCAAGATGCTGGCATTAAGTGGCTATTTTTACCTTGATGGCATGTACAGCTGGTATGTCATTCAAGAAAATTACTTAGTGCTCACCACCTTAATGTTATTCCCTGAAGCCATGTTTAATGGAATGACCATTACTTTGCTGATTATCTATAAACCAGAATGGGTGTATACATTTTACGATAAGTTGTATTTGGATAAGCACTAAAGCCTGCTGGCTTGAACAGAGAGCATTTTGTGGAAATAGAATTCATTATTCAATTAACTCTCCTAGGGATAATAGTTGGGTTAGCAGCTGGTCTGTTAGGTGTTGGGGGCGGCGGTATCTTGGTACCTATGCTCACAAGCATGTTCTTGTCGGCCGACATAGTGCCTAGTCATGCGGTTCATCTAGCACTGGGTACATCTATGGCTGCTATTATTATGACGACATTATCCAGCGCGTTTAGTCACTACAAAAACCATAATATTGACTGGCTATATGTGAAAGCAATGGTGCCTTTAATTGTTGTGGGTGCAATATCCATTTCGTTCTTGATCCCCATTATTAACACAACATTTCTGGCCGTGTTTTTCTCGCTATTTATGTTGAGCATTTCCATCAAATTATTTATCCACAAACAACCTACGCCAGCCAAAAAAACGCGGATTTCACCTCAATTAGCAGGCTTAGGCATAGGTAGTATTTCGACCTTAGTGGCAATTGGCGGAGCGGCGTTAATAGTGCCTTACCTTATTAGCAGGGGGCTAGAAATGAGAAGATCTATTGGTAGTTCAGCCGCCATTGGCTTTACTATCGCAATCTCTGGCACGATAGGCTACTCAATAAATGGCCATATCAGCGCAGACGAATTAGCTAATAATGAGGCTATTATCGGTTTTGTGCATATTCCCAGTGTGATTATAATTTCAGTATTTGGTTTTATTATGGCGCCAGTGGGGGTGAAGTTATCAACTAAACTACCCGTTAAAGTACTGAAAAAGATATTTGCGGTGTTGTTAGTCTCTTTAAGTCTCAAAATGTTAATGAACGTCATGTTGTAAATCTAGTCATTACAGGTCTAAAATATCATTTAATAACAACCACCCGACCACTGCTTTGAAGACAGCAAATACCCTATTTACCTTGGTATATTCCCAAGACATCATCTGTACATCTAAATCATAAACAAGCACACATATGGGCTTAACCTAACCAATATCAGCATCTTTATGTGACATGCTAATATCACCGCCCATTTATCCAATTTTCTATCCCTAATATAACTTATAAAGTATTAGAGTCGGTACCTTTGGACACATGCAGGATATTAACTAGCTTACCAATATTCGTCTTCTTTGCACTAGCCATACAACGATTTGTAAACTTGATTACAGTCAGTAATGATGCTTTGCAGATCGGTTATTACCACCCATCAAAAATGTAGTCAAAAGATCTAGCGCTTAGTTTAAGTGTGGCCATCTTCATTACTTCTTCAGTGTTCATATATTATTTATATATAAAATTTAAAACACCACACTCCTCACAACACCAATCTCTTCATAACACCACACTCTTTATAACAGCAAACTCTTATAACACCCTGAAAATTATTGGCTAAACCTAAGAAGATAGACATAGCCATAAATCGTTAGACCAATTAGTTGAATTTTCGCCAGCTGTTTATTAATCTTAAATTAGACTAGTTCACTTTAAAATTATTTTTAATCTGTTCAATTCGTTCTCTATTAGCACCAAAGTCTGAATGTCCAATACGGGATGCTGATCTAAAATGTATAATTGTATTTTCGGTGTTTGTTAATGGAAAATAAAATTCTACATCATCAACAAAGCGGAAAAATTTAGATGTAAACTCCACTCTGATGTAGGTATCTTGAACATCAATTATTTTTGTTCGCTTCGAAGCTTTTATTAATTGCAACAGTTGCACTTGCGCATCTTTAGACGTTCCGCTGAAGCTGATGGTCTGTATAAAATGTTCTTTATCTGTTGCTTGGCTGTTCACACAGTTTGGCTTTTCTGGACATGGCATAAACTGACCACTATCTACACCTAATTGGGGGATAGTTCCAGAGCATCCCATTAAAAAAACAAAACTTAATATAGCAATTGAAATCTGCTTATTCATGGCACTCTTCCTTTAAGATTATGACGTTAAACATACGGAGATTTTATAAGGGCTTTTGGCCAATAAGTTACATTCCACTATGAGATTTGGGTAACATTTTTATGGTATTACAAAAATATCTGGTTCTAGCATCATTAAGATGAATGTTCCCAACTAAGGGGTAAAAAATGGCTCTTTTAATGTAGACACCATCCCTAAACCCGTCTTAATGTCATGATGTATCATCATATTAACAAGTTATATGCCCTAGTCTCATTAGACTATGAAACATTTGAGATACAGTGTTAATTTTAAATTTAATCGCTTTAGCATGCTATATTTCAACAACATTACCTATAACTTTATCTACAGATTTAACATCATGATGCTCGTAATCCATAAAAAGTATTTTACTAAAATTGTTTGCCTCTTTTAATGATGTAAAAAATGGTATGCAAGCACGCACTAGACTGATTAAAGAGTGATTTAAAATGCAACGAGCAAGAGATATGATATTCAGCTGAGACGCCGCAATTTTGATGATTGTTCTATATGAATTAATCGCAACAAACACCTTTTTGTTGGATTGAAGCACACTTAACGGTTCCAAATGAACAATAGACACAACAATCACCCTTTACAGGTTTAATTAATGTGTGACATGCTGTGCACTCATAATAATACTGACAGGCGTCTAAAGGCATAACCTCTTTTTTATCAAAGTGGCATTTAGGACATGAAAACACAGACTCTAGAATGATATTGCTCATCACGTTCTCAATTACATGGAATAACAATATTCATATGATGCACCAACGATTTTTATTATGCACGGCTACCATGACCCTCTATCTTGATTTTTAGTACTTTAATGAATAAGGATGTAGCCGCTAATTTAGGCTTAGATTACAGATATTGTTAACCATTAAATAACAGCCAGCTGTTTTATCCTTTTTTATTTTCTTGTATGCGCGCCTAACCCATATAGACAGAGCTAATTAACTATAAAAAGCTTCAACCACTCCTTTTAGGGTAATCAGAAGTGGTTGACCTCGACGGTCCAACGCTTTTGGAGAAGGGATTTTCACCCAACCTTCACTAATACAATATTCCTCGACATTGGTACGCTCTTTGCCGTTTAACAGGATACCAACGTTGTGTTCGAAAATCTCTGCCACATGATGTCGGCTACGGGTATTACTCGAAAGGCGATCCGGTAAAGCTGGTGGCGATTTAATATCGTTCATTGTTAATGACCTGATTTAATAAAAGTGGGCTATTGTAGACAAAATAGAATTAGTGCTCAAGCGCTGCGTTATAGTTTACATACCTTGTTTAATGACGTGGGAATTTTGGCTGTGTTAGGCGTCATTTTCTCCTGAGTAGCTTCTTGTGGCGACAATGACTCAATAAAAAATATAATGAGCAATACCTACTTAGCCCCAGAGGGCATAAAATTCAAGGCCCTACTTAATGCGCGTAATGTTTCCCAGTAGTATCAAAAAGAGTATCAAAAGGAGCAGCCTCCAATTCAACCTCTGGTAATGCCACAGGCCAATGCCTACAGCGCTCTTGCCACATCTTTTGTGCTTGTTGATAAGCCGCTGCCCAATCCAGTTTTTCTACTAACACCAACATTAAACTCAAGGTACCAACTACAGCATGATTAGCATAAATATCATCTACTTGACCCGTCCATACATCGATCAAATGTTTAGGATCCAGCTCTTGAGGTTTAGTGATAAAGCTATCGCAGGTGGCTGTCACTTCGCTGCAGTCTTGTTGTGCATGACGGCTTACATGCAATGTCACATCTCGCAGAGGGTTAAACTCGACTTCTCCACCTTCCCCTCTAAAACATAATACATTAGCATCATTTAATAATGCTGCAGTTTGTTGGTGTTTTTTGTCTATCAATCGGTGAAAAATACCTTGTAAGCTGTGTTCAGCATTTGACGGATTTAACATTCTGGCCAGTGTGTTAGCGCAAGAACGTAGACCAAATTGCTCGCGCAATTGAATAATGTCGTCAAGTTGTGGGTTAATTTTGTTTAAGTCCATGTAAGCAAAACCAAAAGTGTTTAAGGCTATTTCAGCTTGTTGTGGATTTTGCGCAACATCAAAACCAATTTGAGGCAATACTTCTTTCAGGTACAGACGTTTTGAATCTGGCTCGTGAGTGCCATGCAAAAATATGCGTTTGCCGCTTTTAGCAAGCAACATAACTGCCAACAAAAACCAAGGGAGATGTCTGCGTTTACCAGCGTAGCAGCCCATATCCAAATCAACTGCAAGTTCAGATATCTCATTAGGAGTAAACGCACGTAATGCCAAACTAAAACCTGCCAACTCTTCTGCAGTTTCCTCTCTCACTCGAAGTAACATCAAAAAAGCACCTTTTTGTTCCGCTGTGGCTTGGCCATTGATTACCATGCTCATGGCCAGCTCAGCTTCTTGAATGGTTAATGTTCGCCCTGCTCTTTGACCTCTGCCAATAATACGAATGAAGTGTTTGAAATCTGTTGGTGTGTCTAACATAACTGGGTTAATTCTTATCTGTTGTATTGAATATACTATCCTGAATCTCTCGGTAAAATAACAAAAAATGTCAGTGCAAAATCATATTAGTTAAGCACTTACGTCTTGCTGGTTTACTGATGGTGATAACAGGAATAGATTTACTTTGTGACGTTTATTAACCACCTCACCCACTATAGTCACAGCTGGACCTTGAAAGTTTCGTTCGGTCACTAGTTTTGCAATAGTATCTAATGTGCCTATGCATACTTGCTGTTGCGACGTTGAAGCCTGGTCGATTACTGCAACTGGGGTACTTGACGATAATCCGTGGGTGTTAAGACGCTGCATAATAGTCTGCGTCCGCTTAAGTCCCATGTAAAACACTAAAGTTTCGCCATGTGAAGCAGTAGCTCCAGCCACAAGCGCTTGCCAGTTTGGTTCATCTGAGGCTGATTTTAAATGAGCTGTAATAAAACGCACTGATTGAGCGCAATCTCTGTGTGTCAGAGGAATACCCGCGTATGCCGATGCACCTGATGCAGCGGTAATACCTGGTACTATGGCAAAGTCGATTTGGTGCTGAGCTAAGACGTCACATTCCTCTGCAGCTCTAGCAAAAATAGCAGGGTCGCCTCCTTTTAAACGTACTATATTTTTGCCTGATAGTGCTACTTCGACCATCAACTTACAAATATCAGCTTGATGCATACTATGGCGACCACACTTTTTACCCACAAACACTCGTTCAACATGCCTTGGGATCATGTTGATAATGTCTGGGTTCACTAACCAGTCATACATCACCACATCGGCTTGTTGAATTAAGCGATGGGCTTTTAAGGTCAGTAACTCTGCATCGCCCGGTCCTGCACCAATCAAATAAACATGACCTTTGTCAGCTCGCATATGACGTTGACCAATCTTATTGCTGCTGAAATAATGGTTTAACCAATGAGGCAATTGATTGATAGGCTTTAGGTTATGACTTGTAAGGAACTGTTGTAGTCGCGTCAAGCCCCATGAGAGTGATGTATTTTCGATGTTCATGATATAGCCTCCAAAGCAATCAACTGGTCTTGATTAATATCGAGTTTGTTTAGCCTGTGTTGTTTAACCATCTGGCTTAGTTCAGACTTACACGATCCGCAGTTGGTGCCACATTGAAGTTCTTGGCCTAAGCTGTCTGCAGAGTCACAGCCAGCTTTGATGGCGTCAATAATGGTATTTTCACCTATTTTAAAACAACTACAGACTAATTTTCCTTGTTTGAATTGCTCATCAGGTTGCATGTTGAGTAAACCATGTAGCTGTTCAGACGTAGGGTTTTCACTGTTGAGCAAACTATTGATCCAGCTGGGATCAATGTCGATACTGCTGGGCGAGATAAACATGATCAACGACATCACACCATGACGCATGCCACAAGTGCTGCTTAAATTTTCGCCCAAAGCACTAATCCATTCGTTATATAGTGGCAACTGCAATTGTAAGTGACGTTTAATTATTGCTGATGCTAGATTAGTGGCAAAAAACACCAACTGGCCTTTCTCAACTGGGGTGGTAATAAAATAATCAAAATATTCTCGAAGTAATTCAACCTTGAGCTCTTGCTGAAGAAACAATTGCCCATAATTTTGATAACTGACTTTTTTAAGCTGTACCGCAGCATGTTTAAGTTCAGGTTGTCCTGATATTTTGTCGTTTGCGTCTGTATAAAGCACCGTAATATTGGCATTGGATGCATTGCTAGCACTCCAATGAATAGGTGCAAAGACTTCACCTTGACGTTGATTATTATCAATCAATATGGGCAGCAACACTCGAGTTTCCTCAGTATTAAAATGTGCTGCAGTGAGACTCACTAAATCATCATTGTTTAAGGCTAATTTTTTGGCATCTTGTGTATGGATAGCCAAATATGGATGGTTGACGTGTGCCGTTAATTCAGACGTTTTGCCAGTGCGTGTCATGCTATGCCATTGATCGCGAACTCGACCACTGTTAAGTACAAAGGGGAAATTATTATTTGTCAGTTGTTCAGGCGCTGCAAATTCGGTGACCACAAACTGTGCTTTACCACTTTGTGTATAAAATTTTCCGTCGGTGAATAAACGTTTGGTGCCTTCAGGAAATTCCTTATTCACCGGCCATTGCACCGGCTTTAATCGATTGTATTGTGCTTCTGTCATATCACATAAGGCTGACAGATCTAAGTCCCGCTTAATGTGATCATTATGATTATTTACCTGAGTTAAACCTGTGTACTCGGCAAATATTTCACTAGGAGACTGGTAATTAAAACCATGAAAAAAACCCATCGCTTTGGCTACATCACAAATTATTTGCCAGTCGTGCTTGGCTTCACCTGCGGCAGATAACATGCCGCGCTGCCGTGAAATCCGGCGCTCTGAATTGGTTACTGTGCCGTCTTTTTCGGACCATCCAGTAGCCGGTAACACAATATTGGCATAGTCAAGGGTATCGTTTTTAGCCACACAATCAGACACCACCACCAGCTCACATTTTGTTAGTGCTGTGGCAATTTTTTGTCTATTAGGCATACTCACCATGGGATTAGTCGCCATTATCCAGACTGCTTTGACTTTGCCATTGTTGATATTTTCAAATAAATCTACAGCTTTAAAGCCTGCTTTATCGGCAATAGTCGGTGACTGCCAATAAGTTTGCACCGTTTGGCGGTGATCAGGATTTTCAATATCCATATGACAAGCCAACATGTTGGCTAAACCACCGACTTCGCGTCCACCCATGGCATTGGGTTGACCCGTTAATGAAAAAGGCCCACAACCCTCACGGCCAATTTTGCCTGTGGCTAAATGGCTGTTGATAATACTGTTAGCTTTATCTGTACCAGAGGCAGATTGATTTACTCCCATACAATAAGCGGTGACCACTTTATCGGTTTGAGCAAATAATTTGTAGAAACACAGCAGTTCTAATTCACTAATGTCACATTGCTGGGCGACTTTACTCAGCGTCCAATACTCGCAGTTATTTATAACCGCCTTAAAACCTTGAGTATTAGCTGCAATGTAATCAGTATTTAAAGCATCGTGAGTAGCTAAGTAGGCCAATAAGCCGTTAAACAACACCACATCGGTACCGGGTTTAATGGCTAGATGAATATCTGCCAACTCAGATGTAGCCGTTCTTCGTGGGTCGATTGTGACCACTTGCATGTCGGGATTCAGCTTTTTTGCTCTGTCGATGCGTTGAAACAAGACAGGATGTGTCCAAGCAGCATTAGAACCCACTAATATCAATAATTCTGCTTGTTCTAAATCTTCATAACAACATGGTACGGCATCAGCACCAAACGCACGTTTATATGCCGCCACAGCAGATGACATGCACAACCTCGAATTAGTATCAATATTGGCACTGCCAATATAACCTTTCATTAATTTATTGGCGACGTAATAGTCTTCGGTCAACAATTGCCCAGACACATAAAACGCCACTGAATCAGGTCCATGTTCTTTAATAACCTGATTAAATTTGCTGGCAACTTTGGCAATTGCGTCATCCCAACTGGCTTTTTTACCGTCAATCATGGGGCTAAGTAAACGCCCGGATGATGAGTTAGTTTCCAGTAGCTTAGTGCCCTTAACACACAAACGCCCAAAGTTGGCCGGATGATCGCTGCTGCCTTTTAAGTGGGTTAATTTTTTATTGGCACTGGCATCAGCAGTAATTTGCACATCCACACCACAACCCACACCGCAGTATGGGCAAGTAGTACTCACCATAGAAGGCGCGTTACAGTTTAGTTTTACCGGCATGGGGCGATTAGAAAGCATCAACTAGTCAACCAACTGCAACTGCACTTGGTTTTGTTCGATACGTACTGGGTAAACAATCAACTTAACGGTATCGTCATCAAGACATTGGCCTGTTCCTAAGCAATAACGTTGTTTATAAAGGGGTGAAACGATCACCTTTTTATCCTGCACAGAACCTAATAATCCCCGATACAACACATTGGCTTTGCCAATAGGATCCCAATTACTTACAGCAAAAATCTGTTCATCATTAGCACTTTTTATTTTGAACAAAGCTATTTGTTGTTCATTTAACAAAGCACAAACCCCGGAGTTAGTGACTAAATCTTTATCGCTGCACACTGTTATCCAATTATCTGGTGTACTCATAAAATATCTCCTTTAAACCAATTCTGTAAAAATAACGGTGTCTTTTTCTTTACTACTTTGTGGTGGATTGCTTTGGGATTTATCCAAGAAAGTCTTTTCTGATTCAGTTGCTGGGCGTATCTGTTGGCGCTCTTCAACAAACACGATGTTTTTATCAGATTCTTCACTATTGACAAACTGACGGAAACGTTTACGAGTTTGCTCATTTTCGATAGCGGTTTTCCACTCACACTGGTAGGTGTCGACCACGTTTTGCATTTGAGCTTCAAGCTCTTCGCCTAAACCTAAAGAGTCTTCAATCACCACTTGTTGTAAGTACTCTAGACCGCCTTCTAGGTTTTCCATCCATACCGAGGTACGTTGCAAACGGTCACCCGTTCTGACATAAAACATTAATACGCGATCGATATATTTAACTAAGGTTTTGGTATCTATGTCGGTAGCAAACAAATCGCCATGGCGAGGCTTCATGCCACCGTTACCACATACGTATAAGTTCCAGCCGTTTTCAGTGGCGATGATGCCTATGTCTTTGCTTTGCGCTTCTGCACATTCACGGGTACAACCCGATACAGCAAATTTAATTTTGTGGGGTGCGCGTAAACCTTTGTAGCGGTTTTCTAACTCGATAGCCTGACCAACTGCGTCTTGCACGCCGAAACGACACCAATTGCTGCCTACACATGACTTAACGGTTCTCAGTGCCTTGGCATAGGCATGGCCCGTTTCAAAACCTGCATCGATTAGGGTTTGCCAAATGGCGGGAAGTTGCTCAACCCGGGCGCCAAATAAATCGATGCGCTGGCCACCAGTGATTTTGGTATACAACTTATAATCTTTGGCTACTTGACCTAAAACAATGAGTTTTTCAGGTGTAATTTCGCCACCAGCAATACGCGGGATGACGGAATAAGTGCCGTCTTTTTGCATATTACCAAGATAAGTATCGTTGGTGTCTTGAAGGCTGACGTGGTCTGGCTTAAGTACGAAGTCGTTCCAGACTGAGGCAAGAATAGATGCAGTCACTGGCTTACAAATTTCACAGCCTAAACCTTTACCGTGCTTTTCTAACAGCGCATCAAAGGTTTTGATGCTACTTATTTTGACAAGGTGAAACATTTCTTGGCGTGAATATGCGAAGTGTTCACATATATCTTTTTTCACTTCAACACCACGTTTAGCTAGTTCACCATCCACTACTGTCTTAAGCAGTGCCGCACAACCGCCACAACCTGTGCTGGCTTTGGTGCAAAATTTAATATCAGCTAAGTTACAACTGCCGGTATCGAAGGCTTCAATAATGGCGCCTTTTGATACGTTGTGACATGAACAAATAGTCGCAGTATCTGGCAAAGCATCAACACCAAGGGCTGGTGGGGCATCAGCACCCGCTGGTAAAATAAGACTTTCGGGGTGTTCTGGTAACTCAATATCATTTAATGCGTATTGCAACAACGTGTCGTAATCACTGGTATCACCGATAAGCACAGCGCCTAGTAGCTTTTTCTGCTGTGCATCAACCACAATTTTTTTATAGACTTCTAGCGGCTGGTTTTCGTAGGTGTAACACAATGCGCCTTCAGTTTTGGCATGAGCATCACCGATTGAACCTACCTCTACGCCCATTAGTTTTAGCTTGGTGCTCATATCTGCACCTTGGAAAGTCACATCACCACCAATGATATGGCTGGCTGCGGCTCTAGCCATAGTGTAACCCGGTGCGACTAATCCAAAGATAAAGTTATTCCATAATGCACATTCACCAATAGCGTATATATCTGCATCACTGGTTAGGCATTGATTATTTACCACTATGCCACCGCGCTCACCTATGGCAATATCGAATTCACGGGCTAAGGTATCTTGCGGGCGAATACCTGCCGAGAACAAAATCATGTCAGTTTCTAATACTTCACCATCGGCAAAACACATTTTGTAGCGACAGGTTTCGCCGGCTTCAATGCTTTTAGTCGCTTTTTGGGTATGCACTTGCACGCCGAGCGCTTCAATTTTACTGCGTAATACGCGACCACCACCGCTGTCTACTTGAACGGCCATCAACTGCGGAGCAAATTCAACCACGTGCGTCTGTAAACCTGCTTCTTTTAGTGCATTGGCCGCTTCTAAACCCAATAAACCACCACCTACTACAACACCTACTTTACTGACTGCTGATGAAGCGCTGATATCTTCCAGATCTTCAATTGTGCGGTATACCAAACAATGAGGTTGGTCGTTTCCTTGGATGGGTGGAACAAAAGGATATGATCCTGTAGACAACACGAGTTTGTCATACTCAAATACTTCGCCTGCTTCGGTTGTGACTGATTTAGCCAACTTATTGATGTTAACTACCTTGGCATTTATTGCGAACTTGATATTGTGTTGTTGATAGTATTCTGGCGTGGTTAATGCCAACTCTTCAGCTGTTTTGCCAGAAAAATACTCAGATAAATGTACGCGGTCGTAAGCAAGCCTTGGTTCTGCTGATAACACTACAACATCTAACTTCACGCCATTGTCTGCGTTAGCGGACAAATTATTCTCTTGTATCAGTTGATCAACAAAATAATGACCTACCATGCCATTTCCTACAACTACTATTCGCATGTTATTCCCGTTGTGTACATTGATTATGTTCGACATGAATCACCTCTGTATTTTTCTGTATTTTTCTGTGTTTTTCTGTATTTATTTGTATTTATTGAGTGCAAAAAAAAACCCACTGTTCCAATTGAGGAACATGTGGGCTTCTTTGCCATCTCACTTTGCTTGCACTTAGTATGAAGTTCGCATGCAGTTCGTATAAAAACTGCAAAGCATATATATGCTATTTACATGCAAAGAAAATAATAAATTTAGCAACAATTTATATTGCTGAGTTAATTATCTATTACAGGAATAGTGCCAATTATTAATACCATATAATTCAGACAGTTAGATATAACAGGTGTTAGTCACTCTAAAAAAATTGCTCTCATTCAATGCATCAGCACCAATATAGAGCATTAAAATGCTATAAATAAAGTATACATAGCGTAGTAGAGTGTGGTTTAAAAAATGAATCAAAAAAACCTAGATATGTTGCGTTAAACTACAAAGCGAAGTAATTCTTGCAATCGGTTTTATGGATAGGAAGTAATAACAAAATGACGTTAATAAAAGCGCTTATATTAAGCATCAGCCTAGCATTTACTTTTAGCCTTCAAGCGGCATCGGTGTGGAAAGTATCTAACGACCATTACAGCCTCTACATTGGAGGTACAATCCATGTTTTAACCCCAAAAGATTATCCTTTAGGGAAAGAATATGATTTGGCATACAAAGCATCGGACAAAGTGATATTTGAAACTGACATGCAAACAGCAACTTCGCCTGAATTTGGTCAAAAAATGATGGATCAAATGATGTATGGCGACGGCACTACAATTGACAAAGTATTAAAAACTGATACCTATCAAGCGTTAGCGGTGCATTTATCCTCTCGGCAAATACCTATGCAAGCATTTGCCTCCCACAAGCCGAGTTTGCTAGCCATTTCTCTGACCTTTATTGAATTAGAAGCCATGGGTTACACCAGTGAAGGCGTAGACATGTTTTTTGCTAATAAGGCTAAAGACCAAGGAAAGGAACAAGGCTGGTTAGAGACACCTGACGAACAACTAGCTTTCATCGCTGACATGGGCGATGACGATCCTGATACTATGATCGAATACACCCTAAAGGACATAAAAAAAATGCCAGAAATGTTTGCTAAGTTACATTCAACTTGGCTTGCAGGTGATATGCAAGGTATGGCAGATGTGGGCATTACTCCTTTTAAAGTTGATTACCCCGCTATTTATCAAGATTTGTTGGTAACACGTAACAACAATTGGTTACCTAAAATTGAAAACATGCTAAATGACCCACCCATAGAGTTTATTTTGGTTGGCGCATTACACCTCTCTGGGCCTGATAGTGTATTAGCAAAACTCAGGGCTAAAGGTTACAAAATAGAAAAATTATAACGGATAAACACTTATCAAAAGACAAGGGAAAACGCGGTATTTTTTAAACGTTGTTTACCTTCAATATTTTTTTGCGATAATCATTTATTCATTTAGCGCTATTCACTTAGATTGACTCACTTAGATTGACTCACTTACAAAAACTGATAAATATTAAGCCTATGATCAAAACCTGCGATAGCCCCGGACTTTTACCCATACAATCCGCTATTTCTAAGATGCTCAAACAAGTCATTCCAATTATGGAGAGTGAGCAAATAGAACTGGAGGAAGCACTTGGCAGAGTATTAGCTGAGGATGTGGTATCAACTATTAATGTGCCACCAAATGATAATTCAGCCATGGACGGTTATGCCATGCGCTGTCAAGATCTTACCGATACCAACCCACTGCAATTAATGGGCACCGCTTTGGCTGGTAGACCCTTTAAAGAAACGGTATTGGCTGGCCAATGTATCAGAATAATGACAGGTGCTGTGATCCCTATCGGTGCTGATTCGGTGGTGATGCAAGAAAACACAGAAATTAGAGATAACGCAGTTATTTTTAAACAAATACCTGAATTGGGTAACAGCATTCGAAAAGCTGGAGAGGACATTCAGCAGGGGCAAGTAGTCGTAAATAAAGGTACTAAGCTTACAGCTGCCTATCTAGCTCTCATTGCATCAGTGGGTATTGCTGAAATATCTGTTACTCGTCTTATAAAAGTAGGCCTAATTGCCACAGGTGATGAGTTAACCCCTCCAGGCCAACCTCTTAGCGAAGGTGCTATATATGAAAGTAATCGTTATGCACTTAGCGCGTTACTTAACACTTTACCCGTTGTTCTATTTGATTTTGGAATAGTCAAAGATGACGAGATAGCTCTAAAAGCCGTTTTTGAACAAGCTGGCAGCCATTGTGATTTAGTGTTGTCTTGCGGTGGAGTGTCTGTAGGTGATGCTGATTACGTAAAAGAGATTTTGGATGAAATAGGCACAATCAATTTTTGGAAAGTGGCGATTAAACCCGGTAAACCCTTTGCTTTTGGACAACTCGGTATCGCTTTATTTTGTGGGTTACCGGGTAACCCTGTTTCGTCTTACGTGACCTTCGAAAAACTTGTTACACCTGTATTACGAAAATTAAGTGGTCAAAAATATCTACCTACTCCACACTTTGTTGCCAAAGCAGCCTGTCTTATTAAAAAACGACCGGGACGGGAAGATTATCAAAGAGGCATATTCTATCGTGACGAATATGGCACGCTATGGGTTAAACCTAATGGCAAACAAGGTTCGGGGATCATGAGTTCTATCGCCAATGCCAATTGTTATATTGTTTTAGATCAAGATGCGGGAGACATAAAACAAGGTGAGGCGGTTAACATACAGCCGTTTTGAACAGGTTACCAGTCGCCGACCTACTAGGGACTCGAGATAAGAGATAAGAGATAAGAATATTCCACCACAGAGGAAAAGGAGCGCTAACGCTACACAGAGAAAAATGATTTTTTCTCTGTGCTCGGCACCCAAGGACTTCATTTTCCTTTGTGGTGAAATATCTTTTAGTTTAAGTTTTCAACAACAATAAGAAGCAAGATTTGTGGCCTTTAGAAAAGAATTAAAAACAATTTGTCATCTGGCGTGGCCTCTGCTGGTAGCGCAAATTACACAAACGTTGATGGGTGTGTCAGATACTATTATGGCGGGTCGCTATTCAGCGACTGATATGGCAGCTGTTGCCATAGGCTTTGGTTTTACTTTACCCATTATAGTGTTTATTCAGGGGATAACCCTCGCTCTTCCCGCGATCATCTCACGGTTTAATGGCGCAAAACAGATTGATAAAGTCGCTAACTATACGCAACAAATGGTGTGGCTGGCCTTGGGGTTTTCTATCCTTGCTGTGTTATTTGGTTTTGTATTTGAACCTTTGATGCAATATATCAAGATGAACGAGGATTTACGCCGAATTACTATCGATTATATTCACTATATTTTGTATTCGATGCCGGCCTTTGCGTTGTATCAAGTACTCAGAAATTACTGCGAAGGACTCTCTATAACCAAACCTAGCATGCTCATTATGGGGATAGGTTTATTGGTCAATATACCCGCTAATTATGTACTGATTTACGGAAAGTTTGGTTTGCCAGAAATGGGCGGCGCAGGTTGTGGTGTGGCAACAGCATTAGTATTTGTGGCTATGTTTATTGCTACTTGGTTATATACACTAAAATCTAAAAAGCTGGCTAAGTATGACTTGTACACCAAACTATATGCTCCTCACTATCAAGACATGCTGGAATGTATGAAGTTAGGCTTCCCTATCGCCATGACCATAATGTTTGAAGTGACATTGTTTGCAGCGGTAGCCATTTTACTGGCGCCTTTTGGTGCAATAGCCGTCGCTTCTCATCAAGTGGCCCTTAACTTTTCTGCGCTGATGTTTATGATCCCACTGAGTATTGGTATGGCAACCAGTATTCGTATTGGACATTTACTTGGCGAACAAAACCCTGCACAAGCTAAAGTGGCGACAAAGTGTGCTTTCTTTTTGGGCATAAGTATTGCTGTTTTTACCGCCAGCTTGACGGTCGTAGGTCGTGAAGTTATTGCTAAGTTATACAGTATCGACCCA
Organism: Paraglaciecola sp.; assembly: GCA_034111145.1. Classification (GTDB taxonomy): domain Bacteria; phylum Pseudomonadota; class Gammaproteobacteria; order Enterobacterales; family Alteromonadaceae; genus Paraglaciecola. The sequence goes on along the minus strand of JAWUXU010000003.1, from coordinate 11,765 downwards.
CCTGTCATTGAGTTCGCGTCAAGTCTTTTACTACTGGCCGCTATGTTTCAACTTTCAGACGCTATACAAGTTATCTCAGGTACAGCCCTGCGTGGCTACAAAGACACAACGGCTATGTTCTATTTAAGTTTTATATCTTATTGGGTAGTCGGAATGACAATAGGATGTATCTTGGGGTTAACCGACTGGATAGTGCCGCAGATGGCAGCGGCAGGTTTTTGGATAGGATTTATCTGTGGTTTAAGCACCGCAGCCGTAACATTAGGGCTACGACTCAAGTATATCCAAAACAAACATGTTCAACTGAATACAACTTACGCTTGAAGAGGAAACTATATGCAGTTGTTAGATATAGCATTTCGCCCTAAATCTAGAGCGCCAATGCAAACTAAATTAGAGTCAATGGTGACTAAAGTAGCGGGCGTAGAACAGGACTTCAGGCGTAAACCAGGCAAACGTCAAGTTACTATGCTCAGCCTTGAACAGTGGCAAGTTGCATGTGATGAAGTGGCAACAACACTTCCATGGACAGTCAGGAGAGCTAATTTGTTAGTCGATGGTGTCAGCTTCGATTCAAGTATGACCGGTAAACAAATAAAAATTGGTCAGTTAATTTTGTTAGTGACCGGTGAAACCGACCCTTGTCCGAAAATGGATGCTCAACACCAAGGTTTAACACAAGCCCTAACACCTGATTGGCGTGGAGGTGTTTGCTGTAGAGTGATTGCAGATGGGCGAGTAAAAGTAGGTGATCAATTGAGAATAGTTTAATCATTTTATTGATGAAATGATTTAACGTAATGTGGTAATAAGGTTTATTATTATCTTTTTAATTCACAAATTAAGGTGAAACTACTATGAAATTATCTTACCTACTCATTGTTCTATCTGCCCTTGCCTTTTCACCACAAAGTCAGGCCGAAAGTTGGCTCGATTCTATTAAAGGCATGTTAGGTATGGAAGTTGATATTAAAACAGAGGCAGCAACAGAAGCAGAAAAAACTGCAATGCCAAACATGGCAGATATGATTAGCTCAGTCAGCAATTCTGTGGGTATCGACAAATCTCAAGCTGAAGGCAGCTTAGCGTCTGTATTTAACTATGCCAAGGAAAACATCTCAGCTGAACAATTTAGTGGTTTAAGTGACTCTCTTCCTGGTCTTGACTCTTTAATGGGCGAAGTACCAGATATTAGCGACATGAAGTCTGAAGGTGGATTAAGTGGATTGATGGACAAGGCAGCCAACTACAATGATTCGTTAAAAGCAGCAAACGAGCTGAAAAAACAGTTCGAATCATTAGGCTTGAGTCCAGAAATGATCACACAAGTAGTGACTAGCGCTCAAACTTATTTAGATACAGACGAAGGCAAAAAAATAAAAGAACAATTGATGCAGGGATTAAGTAGTTTATCACTATAATATCTGACTGAGCTTGCTACTTATAGCAAGTTCTGATCCCGTATAATTATAAAATAATGTAATGGGAGCCTCTATACAAAGACTTATTTACATTTCAAAATCCACAAAGAAATTTATCTACAACTAATATTCAAGCACTAGTTCAATAGAGCCATAGATTATTCAAAAAATAGTGGGTAGGAAGTTTTTTGTTAGCGCCACGTTTTCAAAGACAATACTCTCACTAATCTAGAAAGCAGGTTGTTGTTGAAACAACCATTTAACGGCATCTGTAAATTCTGATCGCCATAATTGCTCATTGTGTTCACCATTAGGCACACGTTTAAACAAGGTGTTTTGCCTGGGGTGACCTTGTTGTCTTAATTGTCGCTGCATATTATTGGTATCGGCTATCATGCCATCCCCTTCTTTGTCTCCATACATCACGTATAAACGGGCATCCAATTGGGCTTTTTTCAATTGTGTAAAAGAAAACACATCTTGCGAATACCAGTAAGAAGGCGAAAAAATTCCGGCTTTACTGAATACATTCGGATAAGCATGAATTGCATAATGTGAAATCAACCCACCCATATCGCTACCCATAATCGCGGTATTTAAACGGTCTGCTTTGGTACGAAAATTGGTATCGATATAAGGTTTGACCACATCAACGATAAAGTCCATGTACTGCTTACCTTGAGCTTTACCAAAACGTTTATTTTCCCATGGTGAGAATTCATTCATGCGAAAGTTTTGGTCGCTATCGATACCTACAACGATAACGTCTAGATCCTGTTTATCAGCCAGTAAGTTAAGTGATTCGTCAACTCCCCACTCCCCATTAATCGCAGTCGTATCATCAAACAAATTCTGCCCATCATGCATATAGACAACCGGGTAGCTTTTTGTAGGATGATTTTCTAGTGAGTTGTGATAACTCAGGGGTAAATACAGGCGAATAGTGCGCTGCCTATCCAGTTCAGTTATAACAAATTGGTATGGCAGCACTTGCACATTGTCTGTCACAGTGGAGGTTTTTGTTGGCTCGCTACAACCGGTCAATAATAAGGCGAATGTTAAACATGCACCTCGAATAGTTTGTTTGTAGGTCAAAACTGGATCACTGCTAAAATCACGGGAGTTACCCCCCCCCAATAAGCCTACTTCACCTATCTGCACGCCAACAAATAAACAGTGCTCTGTCACCATTAATAAATCCACTTTTTGATAACTCCCGGTTTTTGCTGGTTGTGGTTTTGCTTGTGTTTACTCAACAGCTAAGTTTTATATTGAAAGACAAAAACAATCTCGTTAACAAGGTTCAATCACTATACCTCTCGCACCACTCATCTGACAGTATATTTGATAAGCATTTCAAATGCGTAAAATCAGATCCTTTTGTAAACCTTAAGCTGTTATCATTACAACCTAATAATAAGCTTGTAAAGAAGTAATAAACTAAATGAAAATATTGATCAGAAACCTAGACAGAGAAACCACTGAGAAAGAATTACAAATTGTTTTTGAGGCACATGGAAAAGTCCAATCATGCGACATAGTTAAAGAAAAATCTAACGGCTTATCTAAAGGATTTGGTTTTGTTGAAATGCCTAAACCTGGCGATGCAAAAGTCGCAGTGAAAAATCTTAACGACAGTATGTTAGGTGCTAACAAAATCAGAGTTAAATATTCACAAGATAAAGCTGACACTAGCACTGGCACTCAAACAAATCCATAAACAGATTAATACAATAATTGAATCACGGCACTCTTTAAAAACACGACCTACAATTTTTTTATGACATTTTTCATAGTGTCTATGGGTATGCACACTTCAGAAGCTTTGTTTGTCCGTCAAGGTGATCCTTCTCTTGGCAAACTCAATCTGCTGTTAGTTTTGGTGGGATTTTTATTTATTCTTTACATTATTATGAGAAACTAAAAATTTTAAAACCATGAGATTTTATTCATAAGTTTGTCCCTTACCAGCAAACACGATCAGCACTTATACTCTTAATCTGACTTTCCCCTTGTGTTAATGCTTATTCTTATTACAGAGATAAGGTATTAACATAAAAACCTTAATTTGGTTTTCCTCAATTACTTGACTTTCTGCTGTGACGGCTTGTAGTGATGGCTAGTTTTAAAACATCGCACTCATAAGTGGTTGCTAAAGGTGCTCTGGATATCTGCATAGAGGTTCGTTATGTTAGGATATTCATTTTATTTTTACGATGCATCAAAAGCCAGAACAAAAAAGAGATTAGGCAAGAAACTATATAAACGATAGGGTTAGCAAGTTTAATGGGAAAAGGACAGTTCATGGTCTATGGCTGTGCAGCTCTAGAAGCCTTAAATGAGTCCAAGCAAGAACAAAATCCACCTACTTAGCCCTCACTTTAGATCTGTTCTTAACCCTCAATCACAAATATTAGGCAACATTAGCTTGCATAATATTGGGTTGACGAACATTTGTCGTAGTCAAAAAATAAGGTTCACGTTCATGTAACGGGTATTGGTTTAGCTTTTCAAAGTCCACAATACTGACACGGCGTTTATTCACCTTAATAACCTGCTCATTTTGTAACTGGGTCAACAGCCGACTCACAGTTTCAATCGCCATGCCTAAGTAGTTGGCAATATCTACTCGAGTCATACTCAAATCAAACACATTGCTAGATAACCCTCTCTTTTCGAATCGTACAGACAGGTCTAAAAGAAATGAACTGAGCCGTTGAGCCGAATTCATATTGTTCAAACTCATTAAAAGCTTATCTTCATCATTTAAGGCATGACTCATGCCCTTTAACAGGTTTAACCTGATACTTGCTGAAGTAGCCACAGCTTTTTCTAACTCTACTAAGGCAATACGACAAACACTACTGGTTTCTAAAAATTTTAACGTTTGTGCATGAGTTCCATTATCAAAACCATCAAAACCAATCAAATTACCAGGATAGTGAAAGCGATTTATTTGCTCATGACCACTATTAGCTAAAACCGAAGATTTAGCCGAGCCACTTCGTAAAATATAAATAGCATCAAAAGTTTGACCTGCGTGAAATAAAATATCCGATTTATGGAAGACCTTGTGAGATCTTACTTTTGGCATCAATATACTTTCGTCGGCTTGATTAAAACATAAACCAGACATACAACATTTTTTGCAGAGTGAAGTCTGTAGAGATGTATTTATAGACATATTACAATCCTTATATAGGGTTCAAAAGCGAATAGCTATTGATATAGATCCAGATTGAATACTAAATAATAGCTACGCTGTGGGATATTAGTTATTCTGCGTAGATTACTTCGGAAAGTACTTAGAGCATGGTAGGCAGGGTCACTAATTTGCACATTATTTTTACCCATAAATCACATTCTGCAGCGTGTAATGTACCTTTAGCAGTTGAGCCTAAGAATTAATTCAAAGCTCTGTAACAAAAGATCCTATAATGATCAAAATGGCCCTAACACTTTTAGACAACATATGTATGTTGTTGGCTGGTGAGCCAATAGTTGCTAATATTTGAGGGTATAGGATAAAACTTTTAAAAAACTTTAACCGTGCTGCTGTTGCGTTTTTTTATCGTCATACACAATGCTAGCGCAGACAATTAGGTCATAATAAAGCAGTATTATTCAAAATACTGATGAAGGAAAGTGACATGGAAAAAATGCATTTATACCTGTATTGCGAATTGTCCAAAGTTTGCTGCAACATATTTTCATTGTCAGAAAATACCCTAAGCATCTAAAATATTTGGATAGCTGTATATCCAACTTAGGCAAATATTTTAACCTATTGATTTGATATGTCACCCAAAATTTTCTGGCTGAATAATTTTAATAATCATGTTGACTACACTATTTTATTAGAACCAGATTATAACCACAAACATAATCAATCAACCCAATAATGAAGACAACAATATTGAGCAAACTATTAAGGTCTAATAAATACAACTATCGGGATTGATAATTTTCTGTACTTATCAAGTATAAATTAGTAAGTTTAATGTGAAAATCATGATGAATATTGACTATTTTCATTTGAAAAATTAAGGATAAAAATGAGTTATAAGTTAGAACATAAACTAGCAGAGTTCCGTATTACTTTTATTGCTGAACTTAGTGACAAACTAGCCATGCTAACTAAGCTGTGGTCAGAAGTTAGAACAAATCAATCTTTAGACGCAATAAAAAAATTTAGATTTGAAGTACACAGCCTAAAGGGCTCAAGTGGTGCTCTTAACTTTTTGGTGCTAAGTGACATGCTTGGTTTAATTGAAGAAGAAATTGCTCCCTGCGAAAGTCATATTAATAGCATTAAAAGTGTTATTCCCTTTATTGAACATCATATGAGTTCGATGATTGAGTCATCAAGAAAAAAACCTAACCCTCTGATTGTATTAAATAAAACCTCCGTGCCGCTAGATGAATTACGCAGTCAACAACAAAAGGAAGAAAAAACTAGAACATGGTCTTATCGCGAAATTAAAATTGCTACAATTAATGAAAATGAGGTTACGTCTGCAGTTAACGCTAAATTTTTAGCTGGGTTCGGGTTTAGGATAAGGCAGTTCAACTCAATCGAGGCACTTGAAGAAGTTTTAGAACAACACACTTTCAATTTAGTATTGATTGATACTGACAGTACTAATGACCGAGCTGAAAAAATGTTTGCATTTGCCGCAAAACTGAAATCACTTGATACAGACGTATTTATTTTGTCCTCCTCGAATTCCTTTGAAAATAGACTGGCTGCAGTAAGATCCCATGTGAATGAATATCTGTTAAAACCCATTAACATTACTATTTTGGTATCTAAAATTCGTAAGAACTTCAAAATAGACTCAATTAGACCCTATAGAATTTTACTATTAGATGACCAAGCCTTAGTTGGCACTTTTTATAAAACGTTGTTGGAAGATGAAGGCGTTGAAGTACTGGCGATAAGTCAAGCCGAATCAATAATGACTGAATTGGAATCTTTTAATCCAGATGTCTTTTTATTAGATCTGCAAATGCCAAACATCAGTGGTTTAGAAGTAGCGAAGTTGCTTCGCCAACAGGCTAAGTATGACTATGTTCCGATTATTTTTTTAACGGCTGACGATAATATAAATACCAAACTTGAGATTTTACAATGTGGTGCTGATGATGTCATACCCAAGAGCACCCTATCTAACCTTATCGTACAACAGATTGATAGCCGTATCCAAAGAGGTCAGGAAATCCGTAATCTTGCGTCTAGAGATAGCTTAACGGGTGTACTCAATCATGGACAAATCATGGATGCTGCTGCTAATGCCCTGAGACTTGCTTTGCGCCAGCAAAAACCTACTGTGCTCGTGATGATTGATCTGGATAATTTTAAAATGGTGAATGATAAATACGGTCATTTGAGTGGCGATAAAGTGTTGATTTCTTTAGGACAATTATTACTTCAATCAATACGCGACACTGATTATGTTGGCCGCTATGGCGGTGAAGAATTTATGGTGGTGTTTAGTGATACTGATTTTAATGTGATTGAAACTAAAATAAATGATATTTTGACTGCCTTTTTGCAAATCAACTATACCGTTTATGAACAGTCCTTTTGTTGCAGTTTTAGTGCAGGTTTGGCGAGTTCAACTCATCATGAAAAGCTCAGTGAGCTCATATCGTCTGCCGATGCTGCTTTGTACAAAGCTAAAGATGCAGGTAGAAGCCAAGTTTGTATAGATGTATAAATACCTAATATATTTGAATAAGATCTGAATACCCTTAATTCGAACTCGATTTAATGGGTATGACTTCTAATTTTCAGTCGGATATCCTGCCCTAAAAGAAATATATCAAGCAAACTCAATAGGTTTAATATGATCGACAATCTGTTGATTATCATACATATTTTTAAATGCCTGCCCTAAGCTGTCGCTTTGTGAAATCACTGTTTTCCAATATTCAATTCGTTGCTCTGCCGGCATGGTTTTAAAGTCTTTTCTGTCAGGTATTTTACCATAAGGTAGGCTAGCTACAAATTCGTCAGAGGGAACCAGCATTACTACGTTATCGTAACTACTTGCATGTGGTAGGCGTTTTTTGAGCGACTTATCGAACCAGCCTGGTATAGGTTTTGAATAAAAATGCGGATAAAGTACTAAGCCTTCTTGAGGCCCAAAGGTTAAGTCAAAGTGATAGTCAATAATGCCACCGTCTCGATACATTCCTTTTGGCGCACCAGCAATGTTCTTTACTCCTTCTATCACAATAGGAATAGAGCCAGAAGCCATCAAGGCCTGTGGTAAATTTTTAATCGTCAAAGGAACAAAATATGAAGCCATATTATTAGGATCATTGACGTTCAAATTAGAGGTAGGCGACGAAAACAAGTAACGTTGATAAAATTTATCTAACCATTTTCGCCTTAGCACATTAGCACTAGCGCTAGCGATTAACCCAGTAATTTGTATAGGTTTTGCTTCGAATTGAGTTAAGCCCTTGCACTTTGCCACAATAAAATGTGCTTTAATGATTGGGTTATTAATTATCTCATCACAGCCATTTTCACCTAATACATAACTCAGTAGTGCAGCACCTTTTTCAGTAATTTCTTTAGCCGTCGGTTTATTAGAATAAACAGTCTGGGAATAAAAATCAGCTAAGCGATTAATCGCCGACAATGGGTCGTTTTGCGCGAAACAGGCAAAACGAAACGCACCCGCTGACGAACCAATAATATTAAGTGGATTTGTGCGCCCAGCAAAGAACTCTGAAAAAATATAACGATCAAGCCCCGCTAGAACAAACCACTTAGGCCCGCCAGATGCGCCCAACATATAGTCAAATAAATCTGAACTAAATCCTTCTTTTTTAATCCGCTTGAGTGCACTTTTCCCAGCATAAATGTCTAAAACTTGCATACTTCTCCTTTTTTACTCGAACACTAATTATCTCGTTTAATATCAGTATTAAATTCACATATTTCGTCTTCTGGGTATTTTATAACCGTAAAAAACAGCTATTACTCGGTTTTTTAACGGTTATAAAATACTGATGCCGAGTTTAACAACTTGTGTATTAGATGCATGCAAATCAATGACTTTAATATGCTTAAGGTAAACAGCTCCTAAGTATTGCCCTGATAAATTTTGATTAAATCCTTTTACATCGTGGCGCCCTATTAACGTTTAAATATGGTGTTTTCATAAACTATGGCTTGTATAAAGTAGTTGTCATATTGTTCCGTCTTTAAAGGCTTCGTTAACAACCTAAAACAGATATATGAAATTCGCTTTATTTTTTGTGTATTAAGCATATTTAAATCGAACCCAACTAATAAACCTAACGCTGTATTACTCGTAACCCCTTCCCTAAAATGATGTAATTTCAATCAACATTGATTTATAGCGCGTTTTGCAACCAATAGTGATTTATGTATATTTATCAATGTATTAACAAACATATAAACAGTACTCAACAGAGTTATCCACAGATATAGTGGATAAGCTCAGCTTGCCAACATTACGGCTGATTGTTTTTATCATTTTCAAAAAAAACAACTTAATATAAGAAAACACCTAGTATTAATTCGAAGACTTTGCACATTCAATGCCATTCAAACTACTTTATTAAAACGCCTAAAATAGGATTATTTAGTCGCATATTAGACTAGGCTCACTATCATTTTACAAAAGAGCATAGATATTTACAGCCCTTTCAAGGGTCCGGTGCTGACATCGAATGAAATACCCTGAGCATCTTTAAATATCTGAATACGTTGCTTTGCATAATACTTTCACTCCGCGCGATCAGAAAGTTCTGCAATAGGGTATGGTTTGCGGCAGGTATTAGAACGAATTCTGATTTTTTACAAGGTTTGCCAAAAAAGCGACCGTAAGCATAAAGCCGAGAGCATCAACAATCTTTAGTAGAGTGATCAATACATGCAGCCTATGCTGCAATCAACTTTGGTTTAAAACAGATCGATTTATGAAATTTTCGATTACTTACTAATGACCCACTAGATGTTGAATATAAGGATTAAAAACCGTATCAAAAACCAACATTTAATCGCTTATTAACTGTTCACTTTAAAATGTAATGTGCAATGCAATAAAGTTTTCCTATGTCGCTTATGGTTAACCAAGAAGATATATTCATTTATATTGTGTCTTTCCTCATTAACCTACCGTCTAATAAATATAAACTGATTAAGGTGTGTTAGTTTGGCCCAAGGATGAAGTTCAATCGATGTCCCTGTTTTTTAGAGTCTAATTTGATAAAGACAATTTCTATTCCTCACAACATAATGATGAAATAAACAAGATGAAACAAAAAATACTCGTGGGTGCTAGAGAAACAATAGATTTACCAGAGCTGGGCCTATTTGGAATAACAACAAGAATTGATACCGGTGCTCAAACATCATCGCTGCATGTTGATCATATTTCTGAAAATAAAGATACAGGCATGTTGAATTTTGAGCTTCATCCTGACTCCCATGACATAAAAAAAACAAATAAGTGTTCGGCAAAGATACTGGCTCGAAAGCGGATAAAATCTTCAAATGGTGAAAAAGAGCGACGATACATCATTCACACTTTAGCTGTAATGGGTGAGTTAACATGGACCATAAAGCTCTCATTAACAGATAGATCAAGCATGAACCATCTTATGCTTTTAGGGCGACAAGCTATGAAAGGTGAAATGCTGGTCGATCCGGAGTTTAGTTACCTTGCCTCACAGAAAAAAATTATGCTTGAGCTTTGATAAAATTTATTGATTTTTTTCTATAGCCTTATTACATGATCAATATCTAACAAAATTTAGCAAGAAAGTTTTAATTTGGCATTAAAAACAACATTTAATGTTTGATAGGGATTTGGTGATAAGTGGAGCAAAAGATGCGCATATTGATAGTTGAAGACGACAAGATCATTGGTGATGGTCTGGTTCAGTGTTTACTTATGGATAATTATGCTGTCGATTGGGTCGAGACCAAAGAATCTGCTGACACAGCACTGCGAACAACTTCTTATGATCTACTTTTACTAGATATCGGACTTCCCGATGGCTCTGGGCTAGATGTGCTGACTAAAATCAGACAAGAAAAAAGTGACTTACCCGTGCTGATATTAACTGCATATGATGAAACACCACACAAAATAAAGGGACTTGACTCAGGCGCAGACGATTATTTAATTAAACCATTTGATTTAGACGAATTACGTGCCCGAATTAGGGCTTTACAAAGACGGGCAAATGGCCGCGGAACGCCCCTATTTATATCAGGTAATATTGTGCTAAATCCCTCTACTCACATGGTTACCCAAGCTGATAAACCTATTAAGTTAGGCCCGAAAGAATTTGCTGTTTTACAAGCACTGATAGAAAAACCAGGGCGAATACTTTCCAAAACTCAGATAGAAGATAAATTGTATGGTTGGAATATGGAAACTGAAAGCAATACTATCGAGGTTCATATTCATGGCCTGCGCCGTAAATTAGGTAAAGATGCAGTTATTACCGTGCGACATGTTGGATATCAAGTCCCTCAATAATTGCGAAGGAAGTACTAAAAATGTCTCCAGAAAAATCATTTTGGCCCCTCAGCGTGTGGCTCATTATAACTTCTGTTAGCTTGGGGTTAGGCTTATATATGCAGTCAGTACCAACGGCTATTTATGTTCTCTTTATCATGGCTACCATACTGGTTTTTGTCCTGATTAATATACTCCACAATAGGCTGCCCAGCAATATCATTGATGGCATTGCTAAGTTGACAACACAACTCAAGGGATTCGAAACAGGAAAACTAGATGATCCTCTTATTGATGTCTGTCCAATAGGCCTAATAGCCCTATCTCAAGCCATTAACTCATACCTAAAACTGGAACTGGATCGCATTGCCCACGAACAAATGTTTAGTTTGGAAGCATCCCACGAATTACGCACACCTTTAGCAGGCATTCGTATCCAAGCCCAAATAGCACAAAGAACTAAAAATCCTCAACAGCAACAAAAAGCGTTGAGCAGTATCATCAAGACCATAGACAAAAGCACTAGGCTAGTGGAACAACTCCTCACTTTTTCAAGACTAACAAAACGTAGGACCGATGCAGAACGCTCAAATGTAATGTTGAGTGAGATATTAAATAACGTCGTCGTGTCTCATAAGACGATACAAGAAGAACGTCACATTTCACTAGATATTGATGCGTCAACGCTCTCAATAAAAACCATGTCACACGAAGAACATTTGGCGGTTCTGTTTGACAATTTGTATACCAATGCGCTTAACCACACGCCACAAGATGGTCAAATTTTAATATCATTAATTTTAGTCGGCGAACAATTAAGTTTTGTTATAGA
>JAWUXU010000002.1:0-20057 GCA_034111145.1 Paraglaciecola sp. | reverse complement strand
CACGCTACGGGCCTTCGAGTTAGCGCGAGAAGCAAAGATCCCGGTTATTCTTGATCTTGATTACCGTCCTTATAGTTGGGACTCAGCTGAGCAAGCAACCGAAACATACAATCGGGCTGTGGCATTTTGTGACATCGTTGTGGGTAATGATGTGGAATTCGGCTTTCTCGCCGGAGACTATGACAAAGGTATGGAGTGCGCTCGACAGTTAGTCGAAAACAAAGCCCAAATCACTGTCTATAAAATGGGACCTAAGGGCTCCTGTACATTCACCCAGGAGGCTGAATTTGTTACGGGTATTTACAAAGTAGAACCACTTAAACCGACCGGAGCCGGAGATGCCTTTCTTGGAGGATTTTTGGCAGCACTTGCTGATCAGTTTCCACTAGATGAGTCCATTAAACGAGGCTCAGCTTGCGCGTCTATCGTTGTCACTCGACCCAGTTGTGCGCCAGCGATGCCAACTCCCATTGAGCTTGAACAATTTATGGCTTCACATCTTGGGCCAACCAACAATTTTGAGGATTAATAAATGCATATTCCACCCTATGAAAATAAAAACGAAGCCATAGTCGCAGAAAATAATAGCTGTGTGCCCCTGAACTATTTCAATATTGTCAAACTGAGTAAAGGCCAGACCTTTACGTCCCATATAGTTGGCTATGAAAGCTGCATTGTTCCCGCTACTGGGACAGTGAAAATTGATGTTGAAGGTGCAGTATTCGACCAAATCGGTAATCGAGGTGTCGATGTCTGGGACGGTGAGCCTGAAGGGGTTTATGTGCCAGTTGGTACAAAATCCCGTATTACTTGCTTATCCGAAAGTGCTGAAATTTTCGTAGCCGGTGCAAAATATGACAAGGTCCTTGAGCCGTTCTCCGTAGGTAAAGACGATATTGATTTTGTTCAATATGGATCAGATGACACCAAAACCCATCGTAAAATAAAACATATTTTTGGCCAAAAGCAACATGGTAAAGTCGGTCGTTTGCTGGTGTCAGAGTTATATACTGTCGGAAAAGGTGGTTGGTCTGGTTTTCCAACCCATAAACACGACACTGACGACTTACCCCATGAAACACGTCATGATGAAACCTATAACTTTCGTTTTCGTCCCAAACACGGTGCCGGTTTACAATTGTTACAACCTTCTGACGATGTGTTAGGCGAGGCTTATCAAATTGTTGATGGCTCTACTGTATGCATTGATCGAGGTTATCACCCCTGTGTGGCTATGCCAGGATACGAGATGTATTACTTCACTATCCTTAGTGGACTAAGTCAGCGCTCTCTGGTTCAAAACTTTCAAAATGTACATGCCGACCAAGTGAACACCATCCCTGGGATAAAAGACATGGTGGCGAAATTCAAGTGACACTCGCTACTCTTAAAGACGTATTGCAACCAGCCTTAGCGAATGGTTATGCCGTAGCTGGGGTCGTTTGTCTAGGCTGGGAAGATACCAGAGCCTACGTAGAGGCTGCAGTTGAAGAACAATTGCCCATTATTTTGCAAGCGGGCCCTGGATGCCGAGCACACACACCGCTGCCCGTTCTTGCCTCGATGTTTCGCTATCTTGCTGAGCAAGCGGATGTTCCAGTTGTGGTGCACCTTGATCATGGTTATGAAGTCGATGAAATTCGTCGCGCCCTTGATTGTGGATTTACGTCTGTTATGTATGACGGCTCCCGAAAATCATTAAACCAAAACATTGAAGAAACTGCAGAAATTGCTGCAATTGCCCATGCTGTTGGGGCCTCATGTGAAGGTGAGATCGGATTTGTTGGATATGACGAGGGGGAAAGTTCAGCTTTTACTTCTCCTGAGGATGCGGCAAAGTTCGCCACTCAGTCAGGTGTGGATGCCATGGCCATATCAGTTGGTAATGTACATTTGCAAAAAACAGGCAATGGCAACATTAATGTTGAGCAGCTTAAGGCGATTGAACGGGTCACGAACATTCCGCTTGTGATACACGGTGGATCGGGTGTGCCTGTTCAACAACGTGCGTTTCTTGCGACCACATCCAATATTTGTAAGTACAATATCGGTACAGAACTTAGGATGGAATTTGGTAATGCATTGCGCTTGGCAGTGAATAAGGATCTGCAACGTTTCGATCGCAATGCAATTTTAAAGGAAATACATGAGCCTCTAAAAATGCTGACACAAAATGTGATCAGAAATATCGGCAATGCTGGTGTTGTTAAGTAATGTAAGTTGGTTGGTTGAATACACGGTTATTAATCTCAGGCTGCCTTCGATGACTCACAAAATCAGTCTGCTTTTGGGGGTATTTGGTGTGGTTCACACATAATGTATGCACTTCTTAAAAAAGATGGAAAGTGACTATTTATACTCTGACACAGCGAACATTTGATTGCTGTGTCAGAGTAATAAAAAATAATACTAAATTCCATCACGCTATATTTGCTAAAAAAAACAACGAATAAAGAACCTCACATTAAATAAGCAACGGCACAGCCTTTCGAGTTTACCCCTATCCTGTGCATTGCTCATGTCACCTGCATGGAGACTGAAGCCTGCCACATTTGCGGCACAACCTAACGCAGGCCATTGCTCTACCATAGGTGCAATGGTTTGCAAGGTAAAGACCTTCGTCCTTGCTGTTTGCCTGTAGCGATGCGATAAGTAATGGAATACCCGTGAATTTGCAACATCGGATCGACTTCCAGTTCATCCAAAGCTAGGTAGTCATTGTCATCATTGGTTTCTAAGAGACCCTTGCGCTCAAGAAAATCAGCCACACGCAGGCGAATGCGGTGAGTAAGAGTCTTCAGTTCACTTTTTGTGTTTTTGCGGCAAACTTATCTCACGTATGATATGGATTTTGGCGCGAATAAAATCAAATCAACAGCCACTATAAAACGTTGACAACTTAAAGAACATCAAGTTTTTTGAAAGTTTTATGTACTAAATAACCGTTAAAAATCAAAGGAACTGCCGATGTAAAAGTAATGTTAAAGCTAATGACATTGTAAATTATTCACATGATGATCCAATAATTATATCGCAGCTTAAACCAAACAAAAGCATTAAAATAGGCACTAATACCAAATAAAGTTTGATTGCTTTCTTTGAATCATTATGAAGATATTTTGCAATCATACTCTGCATTACCTTACTCCTTTAAAAATATATCAATATTAATAAAACACGGGGTTTTTCCGTGTATAAATTTGATCGAATTCTATACTTAGCCGCTAAGTTATTACAACATATAGAAAAATTAACAAGACATCCCATGATAACGGCTTACCCAACAAGCCAATGTCCCGAATTTTTTTGAAAACACTTAGGTTATTTTTTTCTATCATAGTTTATGCTGTTAATGTCTACTATTACACTAAGCAAAAATCAACAACAGACAGGGACAGGAAAGCCGGCCTGAAAACAGAAAATTAAAAAATACCCATCGCAATAAATCCGAAAACTATTTTTTTGGCTGCTCGTTATCATGGGTCTTGTTAATTGTTTCGCCGACTGAGAGTTTTAGGTTGTTTTGTTATTAATTGACGTGGATGCTTTGTTAACTCTTTCTCGACCTAGATCCAGATGGAGGACTGTTGCGGATAGTTCTCCAGCACGACCAGTAGAAAAACAAATATTGCGAATAATATAACCGGTATATCGAAGCAGAGTCGCATAACTTTATGCTTGCCTAGGCGCTCCGATTAGTAACTCTCTATTGACACCGGCTGGCTAATGGGTGACCCCATACAGTTCCGGATGTGCGGAATTACCGCATCCGGCTCTTCAGTTATGTATTCACCCGTGTAAATCACGTCCACTTTAATACCAGTCAACCTTGTTCGCTCTTTTGCTAACTCGTAACTTTTGTATTTGAAAATATTCTAGCATCTTCTTAAAATCACTCCAGTTGTAACTTCGACGGCCACTGCGCCTGTTAAGCCATTTCTGAACCCTGTCAGTTTGCGTTTCAATTGAGGCAGCCAAATCGCTAGCTTCTACGAGCATTTAGCTTTAATGAAATGGTAAAATTCGCTTAGACTGATTTTCTACTTATTACTGGCAGTGCGCTGCAAGAATTAACAAAAAAATAATAACCCCCATGATAATGGCTTTATTAACGTGGATGGCCTGTTAACTCTTATTGTCGGTAATCCTAGACAAAATATGTCCAAAGGAATTGCTTTCTCACTCAAGGATTACTGTGAGTTGGTGGACATAACAAGCAGAATCATCAGAAACGACAAAGCAGGATATATTGACCATCAACAACAGCCCATATTACAAAGGTTAGGCTTATCAGACGAACAATGGCTCACCTTGACTACAGAGTTTGAAAACACTTTTGTTATGCAGCTGGTGCGGAAACGATGATGAAGCAGTTTAAAGAACACACAGGTCACCAACGTATGCGGGGAATGGGCAAAATAAAAACGCTGCTGCGCTGCGCATAATCTTAATCAAACAACCGCCAACCAGTTAATTTATAACCAATAAGGCACCGTTGCGTTAAGAAAACCGTTGCCCCCACAAAGTCGAGCACAGCCTCAGATAAGTCTGTTTGAATAAAAGCCTTCATCATCATAAACAAAAGCAATATTCAAAACTTGTTTGCACAACAGCGGGAAGCGCTTGTTCTAAATTCTGAATTATGTACAAATAGTTGATTAATAGCCGAAGAATAACCGACGTCAACTCCCTCAAGGATATAAAAAAGATGTCAATATAGAAAATTTTAAGTTATATTATATTATAACTTTAGGGAAAATGCCACTTTATTTTACCTATACTCCAAAGAAAAAGATTAGTATCTAAAAATGTCAATTATAAAGTATTCCAAAAAGCTAAAGCCACTGCTCAAAGATCCCCAGGCCAGCACAAACCAATTGCCGATAAAGTCAGTAGTATTGCCCGCCAAAGATGAACTTCTGCACGAACTCCAAGAACACCGAATTCAATTGGAGATGCAGAAAGATGAGCTACAACGTACACATGCTGAATTAGAACATGCCAAACAACGTTATGCAGATTTGTATGAATTTTCCCCCGTTAGTTATCTCACAGTAAGCCACGAAGGGGTAATCACCGCAGCGAATATTTCTGGTGCAGATTTGCTGTGTGAACCTCGGAAGAAATTGCTTGGTCGTCTCTTATACCACTATATCAGCGGTGAAGACCGCGACCGCTTGTATCTTCGTATTATGCTTGCGTTTAAAACAGGTGAATCGTTACATTGCGAACTTAAAATGCAACGTGCCGACAATTTGATTTCCCATGTTCTCTTAGAATCTAAAAGTAATGAGGCTGATGACAAAACGAGCTTACTCATTACGCTGACTGACTTCACTGAGCGTAAACAAGCAGAAGAAGCGACCCAAGCCGCCTCGCAATATACTCGTAGCCTGATTGAAGCCAGCTTAGATCCATTGGTCACCATCAGTGCCGAAGGTAAGATTACTGACGTGAACACCGCGACTGAAAAAGTGACGGGGGTAGAACGTGCCAGTCTCATTGGCAGTGACTTTGCGAACTATTTCACCGATCCTGAAAAAGCCCGTAACGGTTACGAGCAAGTATTCTCAGAAAGCTATGTCACAGACTATCCGCTAGCGATACGTCATGTATCAGGCTATGTCACCGACGTAATCTATAACGCCAGTGTGTACTACAATGCAAAGGGTGAGGTTGCAGGCGTTTTTGCCACGGCACGTGATGCAGAGTTGGCGTTAACTGCCACCATTTTCGAGTCTCAAGAAGGCATGTTTATCACTGATGCTAATGCCGTGATCCGACGCATTAATAAAGCCTTTACCGATATTACGGGCTACACCACTGAAGATGCTATAGGCCAAAAATTTGAGCTGCTTAGGCCAGATTCTCATGATAAAGCTTTCTATACCAAGAAGTGGAAGACTATCAAAAACACCGGCATGTGGACAGGCGAAACTATGGGTAAACGTAAGAATGGTGAAAACTATCCACAGTATCTAAGCGTCACGGCAGTCAAAAATATTAAGGGTATAGTCACTAATTATGTGGCCTCGTTGACCGATATTACCAAGAGTAAAGCCGCCTCGGATGAAATCAAGAATCTGGCTTTCTATGACACATTGACACACCTACCTAACCGTCGCCTATTGATGGAAAGACTCAAACAAGCCTTGGCAACGAGTAACAGAAACGGCGCTGTATTGTTTTTAGATCTTGACCAATTTAAATCTCTTAATGACACATTGGGACATGACATGGGTGATGTTCTGCTACAACAGGTCGCAAGTCGTCTCGGCAACTGCTTACGAAATGACGATACAATAGCACGTTTAGGCGGCGATGAATTTATCATTTTATTAGAAGACTTAAGTGAACAGTCCATTGAAGCGGCAGCGCAAACCGAAGCGATCGCTGAAAAATTACTGAAGGCACTGAATCTACCTTATCAACTGGGTAATTATGAGCATCACAGCACCGCGAGTATAGGGGCAACGCTATTTAGTGATCATGACACAAGGTTAGATACCATCATCAAGCACGCCGATATTGCTATGTATCAAGCAAAAACGGATGGACGTAATACCATACGTTTCTACGACCCAAAAATGCAAGAGATCATCTCTAATCGCGTTGATATGGAACGTGAGTTACGCCAAGCTATAGAGCAACAACAGTTTCAGCTGTATTACCAAATACAGGTAGATAACTCGGGTCATCCATTGGGAGCAGAAGCCTTAATCCGATGGAAGCACCCTGAGCGCAATATGATTTCACCTCAACAATTTATTCCGTTAGCAGAAGAAACAGGACTGATTTTACCCATGGGACAATGGGTGTTAGAGACGGCTTGCGCCCAACTGGCCGTCTGGCAGAAAAATGCATATAAAAAACACTTTATACTATCGATTAACGTTAGCGCCAAACAGCTCCATCAAGCAAACTTCGTAACACAAGTACAGGAAGCGATACAGCATAACGGAATTGACCCAACAAAACTCAAGCTAGAATTGACGGAGAGTATGTTGGTCAAGGATATTGATTCCATTATTAATAAGATGAATGCACTAAGCAAGATAGGTGTTCGGTTCTCATTGGATGACTTTGGTACCGGCTACTCATCACTGCAATATCTAAAAAAACTGCCTTTATCTCAATTGAAAATAGATCAGTCATTTGTGCGCGAAATTGTTGTCGACGAAAGCGACCTCACCATAGTAAGTACGATCATCGCTATGGCGCATAGTTTGAATTTGGAGGTGATTGCTGAAGGGGTTGAAACCGAGGAGCAAAGACAACTACTTATGGACATTGATTGTTTGCAATTTCAAGGCTATTTGTTCGGTAGGCCGTTACCAATTGATGCATTTGAGGCTTTGCTTAGTTTAAATTGATTGGTATCGATGTTCAGATAAAAGAATTTAGGTACAGATTTTAAACGTATTTACACCTCAACTTAACGGTCTAGTTGTGGGCCTCTTAATAGGCTTAGCTTGCTATCACGACTAAATATTTTAATCACTCGTTTAGGCTGATATTTAATGGGCCATTGATGGGTTCTATACCCGCGCTCAATGAAAATGCTTGATTTAGTCTGATTTGAGGATCAGGCTGTACATATGATTGATATTTCCTTCACGCCCGAGTAAAAAACGGCGCTAAAAGCACAGTATACAAAAGCACGTCCCCCATAGATAATTGGTCTCTGGGAAATAGCCACTCGGTTTTGGCAATACGTTGCTATTTTTTAACGGGTAGCGATTCTTGACATATTGATTATCTCAACGATATTTATAAAAAACACTGAGCTAACCTAAACCCCCATATTACTCAGGGCCCGCATAATGTTATTGAGAATGCCCGCTACCCTAGGGATGGTCTTTCTCAAAGGTTGTTAACATATTCTCAACGTGATCAACCAATGTTTGAGGGGCGCCTGTCACCAGCATGGGCTCGTTTAGCTGTTACTCTATCTCAGCAATAAGACCAGACAGTCTGCGTTTATCATTATTTGATATGTGTTGGTAACCAATAGCGATATTCAATTCGTCTAAATACTCTCGAAGTTGCTGCCGTTGCACGTCAATCTCCTTTCCAGTTTATATTGTTAATCATAGCATTAGTTAATACTTCACCCATTTTAATGGAAGAATAGTCAATGCCACGCCTATTAAATGTCACGTCTTTACTAAAATATGTGTACTTTAATCAAGCTGCCACAAGCGTATATTTTTGGTATAAACTAATTAAAGTGATATTGCCCATAATGAGTATATTCATAAGGCTGCACTTCGTATTTTCCCTGTAAAAACGTCACTAGGTCGACTAGTTCTGTCACTGTCATAGCATCATTAAATACCAACATTTTTGATGTGCCGTCTGGTTCAGCAACGTTAAGCAGATAGCTGCTAGCAAGCTTGTGTGATGGGTTAATGACTGAAGTGACCAAATCAGCATAGGTTTTAACCCGAGTTGTAGGGCCACCTAACAATATTGGTGGTTGCATTTCCTTGTTGACAGATTCGAAGTCAATACCTACAAGATTATGGCAAGCTAAGCATTGGTAGCTCATAAAAACTTTCTCACCATTGACCGCATCTCCTTTAGGTAGGCTAAAGCCTCGTGGTGAATCTGGTCCAGAGTCACACGCAAATAAACTGACAGTTAACATGAGGGTCAAAAACAATATTGTTTTATTGTTTGTTTTATTGTTCATTTTCAGATGTCCTTTTTACTATCCAAGACTACTCACATTAAGCATGTTTACGACAAAAGATAGCTGCAACAGCCTCGTTTATTAACCCTGATCAAGACAGTAGCATTCTGCCCGTTTTGCTGTTGTAGCATGACCATGCTATCCCTTGATGTAGATCAACGCACCACCGTTGATTGTTCATATTATCAACTCACAGACATTCATCTACCTGGCTGATGATTTAAGGGATCTCATGGCGCATTCATTTTCTATGCTTTTGTCAATTCTTCTCAGCACCTTATTGGTGGCATTGTTGCTGGCAGCACTGATCTACTTTGATTTGCAGACGCCAGTTATTGCGTTTTTTAGCTGGCTGCAAAATCTAGGGCTTTGGGCGCCGTTAATTTTTATCGGGATTTACATGGTGCTGGTGATGTTTTTAGTGCCCAGTGTGCTGTTCACCTTAAGGGCCGGATTTCTATTCGGGCCATTTGTTGGTGCAGCATCAGTAGTGATTGCTGCAACGTTAGGCGCAATAAATGCCTTTCTTATCTCGAGATATTTGTTTAGTGACAGAGTACAAGGGTATTTACGCAACCATAAAAAACTAAAAATCGTTAATGATGAGTTTGTCCATGAGGGCTGGAAAGTGATCCTATTCACTGAGTTGGTACCATTTCCCCCCCTCAAGTTATCTAATTATTTTTTTGGTTCGACCAACTTTTCTTTGGCTGATTTTACGATAGGTACCTTTTTAGGAATTATCCCTAGCACCTTCATCATTGTGTACGTGGGATCGTTGGCGGCGGATTTGAGTGTATTCACATCTGCAGACATTTTAAGTGCCAAAGGCGTTTGAGGATTTTATGTTCTTGGCATGGTGTTGTTAATAATCACCATTGCCTATACTACCAAACACACGCAGTTAGCGTTGGCAAGGTATGAGGCACGCACTAAAAAACGACTAGGACATAAACATGCGATTTAAGACGGTGTTATGGAAGTGGCTTGTTAGGTATATGGCTCGCCGACATGGTTTTCTTGATCCAATTAATTTGTTGAGCCAACTGCAACGCTTTATTCAACCATCTGAAGTGAATGAGCCTGTTGAATTGTTGCGAGCAGGGGCCATGATGCATGCCCGTGGCCTAATTAATAATAGGGTGATCCAGCATAATCTGGATTGGGTCTGGCCATATTGGATTGAACGTCAATTTGATCCTCGGGATGTGTCCTTTATTCCACGTGCTTTTTCCATTACCCACATCAATCTCAGTCATCGGAATTGGACCGCAGTAGGGCTACCTGATTATGCCGATTTACCCATAGTTGACCCTCGTGGCTTATTAACTCCCTTTATTGATGAATGGTCGATCGATGTTTGGTTAGTCACTAAAAATGGTCGAACCTTACTACCTTCCCGAGCAAAACAAGTCGAGCAACGCTTAGTGTGTGACGATGACTTAACTATCATCACTGACGCGCAAAATGACAACTTAAGAATAACTAACAAAGCGTCTGTTTTACTTGAAGACGGGATGCCAGTTTGTCGTTTGGATATTGCAGCGTTTGCTGATGAAGAAGCTTGGTTAGCAGTCGCACTGCGACCATATAATCCAGAAGGGGTGAGTTTTGTTTACGAACTAAAATTAGATGCTACACACAATAGTTGGTTAATCGATGGTAAATACACGGTGAACTTTAGTAGCGCAGTTGATAGGCATCATATTGCTAATTATAAACAGGGTGACGTACACATACATTTGCACGATAGTATTGATTATAGGCAAGGCGAATGTGCTATTGGCATGTTGACCGGGGTGGCTATGTTTAAGCTCGATGAGAGTATTGGATCGCGCCAAATTTCGGTGCGTATACCTCTGCAACAAGATGATAAGCAAACTATTCAGCACAGATCATGGCGCGAACACCTGCAAAATTCATGTTGTTTGACAATTCCTCAGCCAAGCTTTCAATCTTTATACGACAGCGCACTAAGAACACTACTATTACACTCTTCAGAAGATATTTATCCCGGGCCATATACCTATAAACGTTTTTGGTTCAGGGACGCGGTGTTTATCACCCATGCACTGCTTTGTGCTGGTTTTACGCAACGAGCTGAGCAGGCACTAGATCGATTTGCTGCACGTCAAGGTTTATCAGGGTATTTCCACTCTCAGGAAGGGGAGTGGGATTCAAATGGTGAGGTACTGTGGATCCTGCATCGTTATTGTCAATTAACCCATCAAAAGCCCAAACCTCGATGGTTACGAATGATCAAACGGGGAGCTGATTGGATCATTAATAAACGACTCCCCAGTGCTAAACACGATATTCATGGTGGTTTATTACCAGCGGGGTTTAGCGCCGAACATCTTGGACCCAATAATTATTATTACTGGGATAATTTTTGGGGCGTAGCTGGTTTGCGGGCCGCGTCAGAATTATTTGGGTTGAACGGCGATAACCCATTACAAAAAAAATATCATGCCGCGGCTGAAGATTTTCAATTGTGTGTTGATCACAGTTTAGCTGTTGCCGCAATCAAGCTAGGCAGACCGGCTATGCCAGCTGCGCCCACCAGACGATTAGATGCTGGAGCAATTGGTTCGCTCGCTATGGGTTATCCGATGCAGTTGTGCGCCGGGAACGATAAACGTTTACTTGATACCTGCGATTTTTTATTAGATTACTGCTGCGTTGAGAATGGATTTTTTCAGGATATGACCCATTCAGGTATTAATTCTTATTTAACCTTGCACATGGCCCAAGCACTAATGAGGGCAGGGGACGTGCGTTATGCGCCGTTAATGCAAAGGGTGGCTGATTTGGCATCGCCTACCGGACAATGGCCCGAAGCGATCCACCCGCTCACAGGCGGCGGTTGTATGGGAGACGGTCAGCACGTATGGGCGGCAGCCGAATGGATAATGATGCTGCGAAATTGCTTCGTACGCGAAGAAGGTGAGTGCCTAGTAATTGGTGCGGGTGTTAGTCAAGAGTGGCTAGCAAACGGACAAGTCATCAGTTTTGGCCCAGCAGCCACATCGTTTGGTCAGGTCACTATCGTTATCGAACCGCAATCGTCTGGTATTGAAGATATTGAATCGCATATTATCCGCTGGCAAGCAGAGTGGCATAGCAAAGCA
Organism: Paraglaciecola sp.; assembly: GCA_034111145.1. Classification (GTDB taxonomy): domain Bacteria; phylum Pseudomonadota; class Gammaproteobacteria; order Enterobacterales; family Alteromonadaceae; genus Paraglaciecola. Next base: position 8,231 of record JAWUXU010000002.1, on the reverse strand, counting down.
CCGATGATTGAAGTTCGGCTACCCAGCCAACCTATTTTAAAGCCAGCTACCGGTGACAATAGTGTTATCTGTAAGATTCAATTATGAATATATTGATGATGACCAATACCTATTTGCCACATGTCGGCGGTGTGGCACGTTCGGTAGAGGCTTTTAGTCGCTATTATCGACAGCACGGCCATCGGGTACTAATTATTGCGCCAGAATTTGAGCAAATGCCTGAGCATGAAAAAGATGTTATCCGTATTTCGGCTATTCAACATTTTAACGGCAGTGATTTCTCTGTGGTGTTACCCGTACCGCATTTTTTAGGCGAAAAAATTGATGCATTTGAACCGGATATTGTGCATTCCCATCATCCATTTTTGATTGGCTCAACGGCCAGACTAGTAGCGAATACTTATAATATCCCGCTGGTTTTTACCCATCACACTATGTACGAGCAATATTCCCATTACGTGCATGGTGATGCAGAAACTCTGAAGCACTTTGCGGTAAAACTCGCTACAAGTTACGCCAATATGTGTGATCAAGTGTTTGCACCCAGTGAAAGTATTGCGACAGTTTTGACTGAACGAAATGTAACAGCGCCGATAAGGGTTATTGCTACGGGAGTTGATCTTGGGGAGTTTGCCGTTGGCAGTGGTAATGGCTTTAAGCTGATGCTGGGGATCCCTGTCGATGCATTTGTAGTCGGTCATCTTGGGCGTTTAGCACCTGAGAAAAACCTATCGTTTTTAAGTTTGGCGGTGCAGACGTTTATGAAAAGAGAGCCTATGGCTCATTTTTTATTAATCGGCAAAGGAAGTGCTAAACATGAATTAGTTCAGTCTTTTGTTGCAGCAGGCTTAACTAATCGACTGCATGCGGTTGACTTTCTTCAGCAACCTTTTTTATCCAGTGCCTATCAGGCGATGGATGTATTTGTGTTTAGCTCACAAAGTGAAACACAGGGTATGGTGCTGACCGAATCCATGGCGGTATCTGTGCCAGTTATTGCACTCGACGCGCCAGGAGTGCGAGAAGTGGTAGTGGATAATCAAAACGGCCGATTATTGTCTGCACAGGCTACTACAGATGAGTTTTCCAGCGCTGTACAAAGCTATTTCAAGCTTCCTGAGATACAAAAGCAGAAGTTTTGGCTAGCTGCCAGAGCGACTGCTGAGTCTTATTCAATCAATGTGTGCGGGGCTAAAGCCCTGAGAAAATACACTGAATTGCTCGGCAAAGGTTATGTGCACCGTCACCATGAACATCAACTTTGGATGGATATCATCCGTTTAATAAAGGCTGAGTATGACATATTAAAAGGCATTGCCGTGTCCGCAGTGCAGGCCATTATGCAAAAAAACAAGCAGCCATGATTTATCGTCTGGAAAAAACATTCATGAAAATACGCCGTTTGCTTAGTCGCAGCGAATGGCTTATCCGCGTTTTAGCCTTGGAAAAACAAGGTGAAACCAATAGCGAACATGGCTTAGTGATTATTCAGATTGACGGTTTGTCCCACAGTCAATTCCAGGCAGCACTTAAACATAAGCGTTTACCCTTTTTACAAACCTTGCTCAAAGACCAACATTATCATTTGCATGATCTCTATTCCGGCACGCCATCTACTACGCCTGCCGTGCAGGCAGAATTGTTTTATGGTGTTAAAACTGCGGTGCCTGCTTTTAGTTTTAAATCTCAAAATTCAGCTGAAGTGGTCTCAATGAATAGGTATAAAGCCGCATTTGATGTTGAGCAAAGGCTTAAGACACAAGGCGAACCTTTGCTAAAAGGCGGCAGTTCTTATTCAAATATTTATCGAGGCGGGGCACGGGAAGCAAATTTTTGTTCATCCTCACTGGGTTGGTCGAGTGTGACGCACATGGCTAACCCTTTTGCCATTGGCATCTTTATTTTACTCAACCTATACAGTTTTATACGGGTATTGGTGTTGATGCTCCTCGAATTTGTGTTGGCAATAGTTGATTTTTTTCGCGGTATTATTGCTCGCCATGACTTGTTTCGTGAAATTCAATTTGTTCCAGCGCGGGTTGCTGTTAGTTTACTGTTACGTGAGTTGGTAACCATAGGAGCAAAGCTTGATGTAGCCAGAGGTTTGCCTATTATTCACCTAAATTTATTGGGTTATGACGAGCAATCTCACCGCCGTGGGCCAAGCTCCAAGTTCGCCCATTGGACGTTGAAAGGCATTGATGACGCTATTAGACGAATATGGCGAGCGGCTCAATCATCCGCTTTGCGAGAATATGATGTATGGATTTATTCCGATCACGGTCAGCAAGAAACCATACCTTACGCTCGCGTTCACGGTATAACGGTGGAAGAGGCAATAAATAGAGTGTTTGTTAGTCACATACATCATTTGGCATTTGTGAGTAATACACAAAATTCTGTTTTTGGTATTCAATATCTACGTGCCAAATATATCGGTGGAGGCAGATTGCAAAAATTACTATCAACCCATCAGGGTGATCACTGCTCGCCTGTCACAATGCATGAAAACACAAAAAGCCTAGTGGTCACTGCTATGGGTCCAATGGGCTCTATTTATTCGGCTGTAGCATTGAGTAGTGAAAAGCGTGAAGAGATTGCCGTAGCGTTGATAAAAGAGGCCAATATTCCCCTAGTGTTTGTCAGCCTAAGTGCTTCTCAGGTTAAAGTCTGGAATGATAACGGTGAATACCTGCTACCCAGAGACGCCCCTAAGATATTTGGCGAGCAACATCCGTTCCTGCATCAAGTCACTACAGATATTATTCGTTTATGTCAGCATCCAGAGGCAGGAGATCTGATGATAAGCGGATGGAGCGTGGACAAACCTTATATTACCTTCGCCCAAGAAAACGGATCACATGGTGGACCAGGACCAGAAGAAACCCATGCTTTTGCATTATTGCCATCCGACACTGCTCTGCCAGTAATTAATTCAGAGAGTTTACGCCCGCTCGACTTATATCACAGCGCTCAGCATAAATTGGTTCGCAAAAAATTAGCCACACAAAACAATATGCTAAAAAAAACAGACAAAACAACTTCAAAATCAATCAGGATCCTAACCTATAACGTGCACAGTTGTATTGGTATGGACGGTAAACTTTCGCCTCAGCGTATCGCCCGTATTATCGCCCAATACCAACCTGACGTTGTGGCCTTGCAGGAACTGGACGTGGGGCGCAGGCGCACAGGTAATGTGCATCAAGCCAAAATTATCAGCGAATATCTGGCCATGGAATATCATTTTCATCCGGCTATGCATATTGAAGAAGAACGTTATGGCAATGCTATATTGACGCATTTACCAGTCAAACTTATCAAGTCGGGTATTCTGCCCATTTTGCCGTCAAAGCCTTGGTTAGAGCCAAGAGGTGTGATTTGGGTTGCAATTGAGGCATATGGACAACAATTCAACTTGCTGAATACGCATTTGGGTTTAAGACCCGCGGAGCGAGCTATTCAGGCAAATGCATTGTTGGGCGAAGAGTGGTTGGCTAACGCGAAATGCGTCGGGCCGGTTGTTATCTGTGGTGATTTTAATAGTCTGCCTAATTCGGCGGTGCATAAACGGTTTTCACGGCACTTAAATGATCTGCAAGTTTTGCTTGACGATCATCGTCCCAAAAAAACATTTGGTGGGCGTTTCCCTAGCGCTCGTATTGATCATATCTTTGGTAACTCGATGGTAAATGTGCAACATGTGGAAGTTCCACGCACTCAACTAACTCGTACCTCTTCTGATCATTTGCCGCTGATTGTTGATATTCAATTGGTAATGCTAGATTAGAGCGACCGCACTAGCGACTGCTTCGTAATGCCTGAAAAAAGTCTACTCAGTGCATAAAGGTTAACTTTGTCGGCAACCCCAGACAAGACATACCTCAAGGCATTGCATTTTCGCTACAAGATTACTGTGAATTGGTTGACACCACAGGCCGTATTATCCGAGCAAATAAAGCAGGTGCTATCAACTCAACACACAGCCTTATTCTGAGCCGATTAGGCCTTTCTGAAGAGTAATGGATAACCCTGACAACCGAATTCGAGCAACACTTTTGTTATGCAGCGGGCGCAGAGCAGATGATGCAAGCATTCAAAATCCATACCCACAGAAAACGAATAGGTGGGATGAAACAGGCCAAACGAGTGCTATTGTAGAAATACCCAACAAACATTCAAACATCCCATTATTTTGTGCTTTTTTTCATTAAAGAGGACGAAACATATCTATAAATCAGCGTTTAACGCTTAGTTTTCTTAATACAGCCAATACAGCCCCAGTTTTCCTGCTGCCTTTACCCCTTTGATATTTTAAGCCCAAAATCAAGTGAGAAATATATAGTTTTTATTTGATTTTATTATGGGTGGCCTATTAAGTTTATTAAGTTCGTTTTCGGTGTGTATATTAAGAATGGCGTTACCCCGTGATAACGACGGTGTAAAAAATATCGACTCATGCGTTTGGATAAAATTGAGTTTTTCTTTGCTATTGAAGCAACAGCACTATATTGTCATCGGGCACACGAATTAGCAGTAAAATAATCGATAAATTAATAATTTCACTGCTAATTATCGATAAATACGCAAAGTGAAATGTATTTTTATTTTTTTAAATGACTTTTTATTTTACGTTCACACGACGAACAATATGCAGGTAATTGGATACTCAACAGTAAAGCCTGTAATAGTGAAATAATGAGATTGAAATCTTTAATGGCTACGTTTGCAGTATTTTTGTTACTCGCTGTTTACATAGAAAATACAGTATTTGCAGCCACCTCTGAGGCCTATGCTGACCGGGTATCAATGGGCTCTGCGGCAGAATTCACCGTGTTAAGTGTTTTAGACGATATCACATGTACTAATTCGACGATCGAGGGTGATGTGAGTTCTTCTAAGGTCACAAAAACTAGTTGCGTGCAAAGCGGGGACGTTGTCACGCCTGTTTCGCAAGAGACTCTGCTAGACTTTAGTGCTGCATACTCGGCACTGGCTGATGAACCTTGTCCTAGCGCGAACACATTGACAACTCTTGAAGGTCAAGTTCTCGAGCCTGGCACCTACTGTTTCGATGCAGCATTAACAAACATAAAAGACGTTCTGACCTTAGAGGGCAATGCTAGCGACACGTGGCTCTTCAAAATTGGCGCGAGTGGAACCGGGGCGCTTGTTGGTACCGACTTTGTTGTCGAGATGAGTGGTGGTGCCGAAGCTTGTAATGTCACCTGGTGGGTAGCGGAAGCTGTAACGCTTACACGAAGTACCTTTAAAGGAAATATTCTCGCAGGAAAAGCGGTTACAGTAACGGGTCCCTCATCATCACTTAAAGGTCGAGTGATGGCCCACGAAATGGTAGAATTGACCAACACAGACGTCATTGGTTGTGAAGCAGAAACCAGCGACGTTATTGATCACTATCGCCTTGAACATGATGGTCAGGGTTTTACTTGTGAAGCTGAAACTCTTACCATCAAAGCCTGCGAGAACGCAGATTGCACCCAACTTTACGACCATGCGACGCAAATCACCTTGTCCCCAACGGACTGGCTAGGCAGTGACACTCTTTCGTTTACCGGCTCCATTAACACGACTATTAGTCACTCTAGCGCAGGTACCATTACCCTGGCAAAAACCAGTGCTAGTCCAAACGCCGCTTTACGCTGTTTTAACGGTGACACCGAGACCTGCGCCCTAGCCTTTGTGAATGACGGCTTCGAGTTTTTTGCTGCTGAGCGTGCCGATAAGCAACTAGGAGATCAGCTGGCGGGAGCCTATTTTAATGATGTCAATATTCGTGCAGTAAGAGATGATGATGGTGTGTGCGAAGCCCTGCTTGAAGGTAATCAGGACACGACCTTAACCTATAATTGTATCTCACCCGATGCCTGCCTGACACCTTTTGGGGGGATTGGTGTCAATAGCAGCAATCCTAATGGCGACCAGTCCGGCACACTGAGTTTAACGTTTGACAGTGAAGGTATCGCTTCCTTCAGTCAGTTAAGCTATGGGGATGCGGGCCGTCTGCAACTCAGTGTTAAGGCTGTAATTGACGGGGTGACGCTCACCTCTGGCAGTACTCAGATCGACGTAGTGCCTTACAGACTGGTATTAGATGTTGTCCCTACCAGTATGATTTATACGGGTGCCGGAGATGCTGATACCTATACCGCAGGCAAAAATTTTCCCTTTTCCATTACCGCTTACGGCCTGGCTGGGACAAATCCCCTCGCTAATTACCAAGCCGGTTCCCTCCAATTAAAACTGACTCGTAAACAGCCTGCCGCGGCCATTGCGAACGATGGAACACTGACTTATGGAAATGGTGTCAGCCTAACCAGCTCTCTTAGTCCTAAGTTTACCCCGACCTCTTCACTGTCCTTTTTTGGCGGAGTGTATAGTTACCCAGCCAATTACGATGAAGTGGGTCAAATCAGCATAGATGTGCAAGATGATGACTATTTAGGCCAGCGCATCGCCTCACAAGGTGAGTTGATTTTAGGAGATTTTATTCCCGCTTATTTTAGCGTCGCGCTTGAACAGCAGCCGCAACTACAAGACACCTGTAACGATACGTTTAGTTATATCGCTGAAGAAGTGGCTTTTGTTCCAGAGTTGGGGGCAATCATTCGAGTCACGGGAAAAAACGCCCTAGATCAAATCACCAAAAATTATTCAGCTGACCTTTGGCAATACGATCCTAGTAGTATTGATCTGAATGCCGAGCTTAGCTACTTTGACAGCTCCAGCTATACAAGCACTGGAACGGCAACCGTTACCGCCCTTGGGAGCCCCCCGGTTGTCAGCGAGAATGGGGATTTTGATGGTTCAGGTTTAGTGACCATAGATGGGTTTCGTTTCCTATATAACAAAGTGGATAGTGATAATAGTGCTTTTAATGTGGTATCACCTTTTGCCGCCTCTATTCAAATGGTGTTTTCAGCAGATTTTTTCACACAAGATGGACTGTGTTTCAAAGAGGGTAATGACGATAAAACGTGCAATTCATTTACCATCACTAATATAATCGGGGCTAATGTGCGTTATGGCCGTTTAGCACTGGATAGCACTTATGGGGCGGATAACGAGCCACTGACCGTTAATATCAAAGCAGAATATTATGACGCTGGTCGGTGGCAAGTGAATGCCGATGATAGCTGTACGGCTATTAACTTCACCGAAGAAAGTGGGCAGCTAAATGTCACGCCCGTGAGTAATTTGGATATCACCGATGAAATTGATCCGGTAAAAGCGGCTGGAGTGGGAGGCGGTTTTTTATCTTTTGGCGAAAGTAACGCCAACAGTGACTTTTTCTTTAGCGCTCCTGGCATCAGCGGTCAGCTGCTTTTATCCCTGAACCCAAAAGGGGCGGACGTGAGCTGGCCTGACTATCTGAATTTTGACTGGGAAGGTGATGACGATATTGATATTGGTGATGCCCCTTCGGCTACGGTCACCTTTGGCCAATTTCGTGGTAATGATAGAATTATCCAATGGCGTGAAGTATTTAATTAACCTGTATTTTGTTTGGAAATCGAACTCAAAGCCTGTTCCAAGATCAGATCTTTCGACCAAGAAAGTAGGCTCTTAAAAGGAACAGGCATGAATAAATTAGTTTAATTGTTTTGCGATATCGATGATTTTTGCAAAGTATTTATCCCCCGCAGACAAAAAAAGCGCTCTAAGACGGACTCAAAAATGACAACGTAATGGTCGGATTTCTTACGATGCTTGTGCTGTTAATTGCGGTTAATTGTGCGCTGTTAATTGTGCGCTGTTAATTGTGAGGTGAGTATAAGTAATTGCCATTTAGGGCATAAAGCAAAAGCATGCTTCGCGCCATCTTCCCGCGCGGCGTCCGCTTGTCATTTGTTTCTAAAATAAGCCTTTTGTGCTGAAACTTTAAAGGCAGAAAAGCAGTGGCGGAGCCACCAAAGCCGATTGTTCTTGTCCTCTTACGATGGTTTCCCTGTTAATTCATCTTTACTTAGCCTATTTTTTTAGCGTGATGCCGCTAAATCGAGTGCTAGCTAAATATTATAATTAGGTCTAAGGTAAGGTCTTAATTTAGCGCTTTATTGGTAATGACGATGAGACAAGTTTTAGCTGACTGTTCAGCAAGTATTTCTGAACTTAAAAAAAATCCTACTGCTTTATTAAATGAAGCAGATGGCGCAGCCATCGCAATATTAAATCATAATAAACCCACGGCATATTTAGTACCGGCGGAA
>JAWUXU010000001.1:0-13833 GCA_034111145.1 Paraglaciecola sp. | reverse complement strand
TTACCTGAAGATATTCAATGTGAGCAAAAAAAAGCGGGGTGGTTTCAGGTAGGTGTTCCCAATATTAAGCTTGGTTCTGAGCTTGAACCTACTCGCTATATAAAACCAGAAATTGGTAAATTAATTTTGTTTCCCTCATTTCTATGGCATGGAACCGTGCCATTCAAAGAAGAGGCCTATCGACTTACCGTTGCTTGTGATGTTAGAAAAAAAGTGGTCATATAAAGATGTATCCAGGGTAGTGGCTGTTTTAATGTACTTAATTCGTCTAGGCATTTATACATGCTTAAATACTATTTGGACGGTAACCAAGGTTTCTAAATCTACATTTTATCGAGTACATCTTATCTAGATACATCTTATCTAGACACCCATATTAATTCCACAATAAATGATAATGGTTATCTATGTCATCTGTTCTTACGTTCTTTGCCACATTCCCTACCAAATGGAAACGTGTGTTGCATATAGTTAACTTAACGTTGTTTGACCTCGATTAACTCGATTAACTTGATATTTACGATGGGGATATTGTTAGGCAGCTTACTTGATCTCTAAAATCCCTTTAAATTTATCTCATGCATGAGACAACAACTTAAAAATTACACCACCCATCATAATTTAACCCAAATACTTGGAACCATTTGACAATATTTACGATAAGTAAGTAGCCTGTTAAATAGTTTATTTGTTCTCTTAAATCCCTTTAAATTCATCTCATGCATGAGACAACAACTTAAAAATCACATCACCCATCATAAATTAACCCAATACTTGGGCCCATTTGACGATATTTACGATAGATAAGTAGCTTGTTAAATAGTTTATTTGTTCTCTTAAATTCCTTTAAATTTGTCTCATGCATGAGACAAATTTAAACATCACATAACCCATCATAAATTAACCCAATACTCAGAGTCATTTGACAATATTTACCATGGGGGTTTGTTAATTATTTTAGGTATTCATCTAAGAAAGTTAAGTATTTATTGGATGCCTCAATACGATTATCTTTTTTGCTAAATCCATGACCCTCATCATCAAATAACAAATACTCTACGTGAGTCCCTACTTTTCGAATAGCTGCAACCATTTCATCGCTTTCAACCTGTAATACACGTGGATCGTTGGCACCTTGTACTACCAATACTGGATTTTTCACCTGATGGCCAAAAAAAACGGGGGATATATCGGTTAAGCGTTTTTCATCCGTTTCAGGATCACCCAGTTCGTCATACAAACTTTTTCTAGCGGTTTCCCAGTAGCTAGGGATATTTTTCAAGGTGCGCACCCAGTTGGTTACACCAAATATGTTAACACCTACTTTAAATTCATCAGTAAAAGCCATCGCTGCCATCGTTAGGTAACCACCATAACTGCCACCCATAACACCAATTTTTTCGGCATCTATCCAATCTATAGATTGTAAATATTTCTTGTTGAACACCACATCTTTTAAGTCGTGGTCGCCATGTTTTTTATCATCGAGGTGAAAAAAAGTTTTACCATAACCACTTGAACCACGGTTGTTGATTTTAAAGACCGCATAGCCATGATTAACCAAATGTTGGGTTACTCCAGAATAGCCAAAGCGTGATTGTCCGCCAGGACCACCATGGATCATGATTAAAGCCGGTACTTTTTCTTTTCCAGCCTGTTTAGGTTTATATAAAATGCCCGGGATTTCTAAACCGTCAAAACTTTTAAAACGTTTAACCTCACCTGCCACCATGTTAGATTCATTGAGGTTTGGATTACCTGTATCAGTTAATCTAACAGCGGCAGCTGCGCCCATGTTATATGTGAATAAATTTGAGGGTGAAGTATCTGAATTGAGATAAAAAACCATAAGACTGGAATCTTCACTAAAGTTTACACCACGCAAATCACCTGCTGGCAAATTTGGCAATAAAACTTTTTGCCCTGTTGCTGTGTCTACAATATCCAAAACCGTTTGGGCGTCTTTATTAATACCTGTGACTCGGTATTTTCCATCTTCAGAAAAGTAACTGAAGCTAACATCCCAATCAGCTGCATAACTTAATGTGTGTGTTTGGTTCTTTACATCATAGGCCATGGCTTGATTGAACTCGCCATCTGCATTACTGGCATACATCAATTGTTGGTTGTCCGGACTGAAGGTATATACACCAAATGCCACATCTTCAGGGGCAGAACCCGCCACCATCGTGGTATTTTTGTCTTTACTGGTTAGATCTACCATAAAGATATCGGAATCGCTGTTGCTATTTGATTTAGTCAATGCAAGCCAACGACCATTTGAGCTAATGTTACCGATTTCATAACCGGTAACGTTTTGATAGACCAACTCTCGACTATAATCACTGACTTGATATTTATATAGGTCGAAATATTTAGGATCACGTTCATTGCTGGTGATAAAAAATTGTTTATCGTCTTCATGCCAATCGATAAAACTGGCTTTTAAATTTTCACCAGGTGTTAGGTCTACAATACTGCCATCTAATTTACGCACGTAAACATGGTCTAACTCATCACCACCTTGGTCGGCGTGGTATAAAAGACGCTCATCACTGGGAAACCAACTATAAACGTAAATAGATTCTGCCGTTGAAGCAGTTAGAGCTATTTTTGCAGAGCCATCTAATGGAATTCGATAAGCATTAAAAATACCGGTTTCGTCACTGCTAACTAAAACAGCAGTGTTGTCCTGATTAATAGAGGATCCGAATACTGATGTAGTTTTAAAAAACTCTTCTGCACTGTAGGTTTGAAAATCATTTAATTTAACTGCAAGTTTAACGTCTTCCTGCTTAGGCTGACAACCTGTTAAAAAACCAATAACAACGAATGAAAACATACTGAAGTGTGTTAATTTCATAAAAACTCCTTGAAAACTGAACGTATTTTGATACTGCCAATTTGTGCTACTGTTGTCAAATGGATGCTGTTTTGGGCTCCCAAGATCACAAATAAAAATGACCCAGACATGTATGGGCATTCCCGAAACATTGAAGTTTGGGGGGCAAGTTGTTTACTTAATAAAACGTTTGATCAACCACCCTAGAGTACAATAGGATCTTTTTTTTAAGTTTTTTCTGGCAAATTTGATGAGTAATAAAGCTAACGGAGGCTGCGTAGTTCAACTTAAAAAAATCTACTATCACCCGCCGTTTTGCCACTTATAGTTCATGACATACATCGAAACTTTGCTTGTTTGATTTTGTGTTTGTGAACCGCTACTGATTCTCCCCAGAGCCTTTGTACTTTTCTTATAATAACTGCAACACCATCAGTTGATTGTTCTGCCGTCAAACCAGTCTATACACCCAAATTTTTCCCTAAAGCTGCCAACTCGCGCAATAGTTCTTTGCACACTCACTCTTTAAATGTTTTGTCATCCCCAATGACTGCCATATTACCTTTACGATGAAATATTACTGTTTCCTCATCAACACCTTGCATAAAAAATCCTTATAACCTTGATATTGTCTGACGTTCAAGTCAATTAGTGGGTTTCACCTTGCCAAAGTAGGCCGAATAGCTTGACCAAGGATAGTCTTGCAATTGTTCTACTGAAGGCTCTTTTGTCCCGACAGGATTGGGGTGCATATGCCTTGAAAAATTTTTAAACAATACACATTAAAAGCTCGTAGATACGGAATATTATTTCAATTGCAGCATGCATCCTGTTTATTAATCTTATTTTAATGTGTGCGTAAAGTCTTTTTTAGGTTGTTTGTTTATAGTCATTAGCGTCGGTTTTATAATTATCAAAGGGCAAGTTATGAAAAAAAGTAATCTCACATTAATTGCACTCGCTACGCTAGCTATAACTCAACACGTCACAGCATTTGAACAGGAAAAGATCCACTTTCAGTTTGATTTTGCTGCAGCAACTCCAAATGGTCCCTTATCAAATACACTACTAGGAAATGAATTAGGAGAAGGCGTAGCAGTAGATGACAATACCCCACTAGGGCTTAACGTGACTTACTTTTTAGCAGACAACAATGATATTGAAGTACTGGCTGTCACTCCGTTTATGCATAATGATGATTTTGGTGTGAGCGATACACTTGGTGAAGGTAATCAATTAAGTGAAGTGACACATTTATCCCCTATATTAACGCCTAGCCATTATTTTAATGACATACCTAACAAGTTCCTGGCATATATTGGCGCTGATATTAATAACCCCAAAATGTTTGAAAAAGAGCCCCCCTCAGTAAGTACTTTTGCAGGATTAGATGCCTTAACATTGGTCAATTCTTTTGGAATAGCGGCAAAAGTGGGAGCAGATTATGTGCTTAATGATAAGTGGTTTATAAACGGTTCGACTCGCTGGATAGATATTAATACAGCAGCATCATTTAACCTCAGTGATGGCGAAGACGCAGTCGAGATCATCGAAGTTGCCCCTTGGGTATATTCAATGGCTCTAGGTTTTCGGTTCTAAAATATTGATTAACAACCCGCGGCGTTTAACCTAAAACCTGCGGGAACAAGTTCGTTAGAAAATAAATCAGTTGATTTTTGATGCTTAAACGCCTTGGCGTTTATTGATGGAGTATTGGAAACCTGTTCAATAAACTGCTCTTCATTTAGGATCCACACCTTATTTGTGGCGTTTCGCATCGTTTTAATTATTTTGTGAGACAAATGTGACAGGAAAAGACTTTCATAAGCTGATTTTTCCGCTTGAGTACTTTCTAACCCTAAATACAAAGCATGTGGTGTGAGTAGCCTGATATTTGTATCACCCTCGTTAGGGTAATAGCTTTACTATGAGTATGCAGACGGATGGTCGACTATCCCATTCCTTAAGGGGTTTAATTCAATATAGCGATAAAGCACTAGTGTCTTAAAGTCTTAAAAGATAACTTTCAGTGTCTACCTCGATTTAAAACGACATTCCCACGAGGTCCCTGCTGGTTAACAGTGCAATTTTATTACCTAACGTAGCACCTCCCAAAGTTTTGCACGACCTGTCAAAATCCATCAATTTTGACAGCTGTCATTAATAAATGAACATATTTGTTGGTAAACAAATGCATAGCTAGAAACATTATGTCTAGTACCAAGATCATTTATTTTTATCTAAATACACTTTGTAATCCTGCTCAGCAAAAAAACAAGCTTGGCGATTATTGCCTCGTTGAATTATGTGCTGAGGACAACCAGCTATAGATAATCCGGGTAAGCGAGGCATTGTGTATTCCTTTACATTTGTTTGGTAAGCAACGTTTATTAATTAATAATTCCATTTATTCAATTCAACTGTTTTCGATGAACCTGACCCAGCAGATCCCTTGAGCGTAGTAGTCACAACGCCATTTCTAAGCTGCGTGTGCGGCAGCAAACATACAATAATCTCAGTATACGTATTTAATCTTTTTCTAAGCTGCGTGTGCGGCAGCAAACTTATGAACTAACTAATAAATTTTGGGTAATGTTTCTAAGCTGCATGTTTAACAGCGAACGAACAAGCACATTCCGTTGCCTTCCTATTTAATTTCTAACCTGCATATACAAAAACAAACAAGTCTGTGTAGGTGACGCATGTACTGAAAGATTACTAACCTGCGTATGTGGTAGTAAACTTTAAATTGTGGTTAAAAATGATTGATATATTGACTAAGCTGCCTATACGGACACAATTAATAGTGTATCAGAAAAAAACAGCTACAATAATTACTTACCTTAAATTTAAGGTTTTCCCTTTCCATTTCTAGCCTTCTTGTAACCCTTTTTTTTAAACGAATATGTAAGGAGCAGATATTTATTGATTAAAATCAGAGTATTGTTCTGCCGAAACAATTTATCACCACACAACAATTTATCAAACAATTTATCGAGATACCCATCTTACTCAGGAAAACTTATCTCATCACCCATCTTACTCACACGGCAAATAATAATGGCAATCCACATAACCTGTTCTTACATCCTTTGCCACATGTCCTTCAAAATGAAAACCTGTGTCGCATAAGGTTAATTTAACGTTGTTCTAACACCGATTGATTCTGATCAGTACTATAAGGTTTGAAAATATCGTTTGCGTTTTTTTGTTTCACCATATTAGTGTCTACTATAACTAAACCATCAATACAATTTTGAAAATCAAATCCTATATTAAAGGCAGCCAAACTGACACCACCAACTTCACATACTTCTGCATATTTCTGCATACTCCCTATATAAGGTAGGTAAGCTTACATTCATGTGTTTTAAGGCGTCTTTCATCCAGACCAGCGCTTCTTTATATTCCAAATTTTTGAAGTTTTCTAGTGCCGTAGAACAGATAGGACAAGGCATTTTAGCTGTCGCAAGATTTTCTTTGACAGGGAAGTAGTGAGCATAAAACGCTGCTATTACCTTAACTGCAGCGTCTGGCATTTGTGCACTTAAGGTTACGGCTCCAAATAAATAGCGATATTGAGGATGCTGGCGAACATACTTAATAGGCCTTACTTAATAGGCCACCCATAATAAAATCAAATAAAAAGTATATATTTCTCAATTGATTTTGGGCTTAAAATATCACAGAGGTAAAGGCAGCAGGAATACTGGGGCTATATTAACTGTATTAAGAAAACTAAGCGTTAAACGCTGATTTCTAGATATGTTTCGTCCTCTTTAATGAAAAAAAGCACAAAATAATGGGATGTTTGAATGTTTGTTGGGTATTCCTAAGATAGCAGTCGCATGGCCTGCTTCATCCCACCTATTCGTTTTCGATGGGTATGGGTTTTGAATGCTTGCATCATCTGCTCTGCGCCAACTGCATAACAAAAGTGTTGCTCGAATTCAGGGTTATCCATTGCTCTTCAGAAAGGCCTAATCTACTCAGAATGGGACTGTGTGCTGAGTCCATAGCACCCGCTTTATTTGCTCTGATAATGCGGCCTGTGATGTCGACCAGCTCACAGTAATCTTGTAGAGAAAAGGCAATGCCTTGGGGCATATCTTGTCTGGAGTCGCCGACAAAGGGCAGTAACTTATCTCGGCGCACTGGGTGTCTTCTTTAGGTTATCAACATATTAAAAAGCCCCGCTGATAAACTCATCGGGGCTTTTAATATTTGATACTCTAAGCCGAAATAACAACTTTCAAGGATTTTCCTAAAGTGACTTTGGTCGATTTACTATTGGTTTGTTATACCGACTGTTTCTTTCTTCTCAGTACAACAAGGCCGGCTAATGCTGAACTAAAAATGAGTAGTGTAGAAGGTTCAGGAACCTCAGAAAAAACAACATCCAGCTCTGACTTGTTGAGTGCACGGTCATAAATAAACACGTCATCAACGAGAGCATCTACGCCGTGTCTACCCCATTGAAACAACCCGCCTAATGACGCAAAGTTTTTGCCATTACCGAGTGCAGTGGTTACGGTTTGAGTCGTACTATTTCCAGCGAGGTCATTGATATAGACCGTGGCCGTTGCGGCGTCTTGGTCATAAGATACCGCAATACCGTACCAGAGACCTAAGGTGTCTCCTAGGTTAGTAAGTGATGATGCATAAGTGTGGCCGACACCTGCAGAGAGTCCAGAACCAAAGCGGTCATCGCTTATCATCAATGCGCGATCGTAACCGCCATCATCATTGCCCATTACCCAGCCTCTGTTATTGGCAATACTCTCTACATTTATAAACATACCCATAGTCATTTGTGGGTATGCGGAGGGGCTGATATTGACAGGAATTGTAAGATCAGAGTTGTTGGTTCCATCAAAGTTAAACGCCTGACCATTGATGCCAGTACCGTATGTTGTGGTTGTACCCAATGTGCCATTGGCAGTGCCCACTGAATCAAGCGTATTTCCATTACCAGACCAAAGGTGGATAAGACCAGCCACATCAATATGTGAGGCCTGAGCCATGCCGCTGACTGATAGAGCGGCGACAGTTGCCATTTTTAATAAAAGTGTTGTTGTTTTCATAATGCTTTATCCTATTGCTAATTGATCCCGTTAGATTGAATTTATAATACCTAACGAAAAAAAATGGAAATATGGCTAAACTGTCCAATTTTTACAAATCATCAAGTTTATATCATCTATTTCAAAGCTCGATTAGTCGATACTTAAGTAGTGAATCAAAAATTATGACTTTTCAATATATATCTATGTTGATATAGGTTGAGAGGCGTTAGCTTGATTGCTTCTTCTAATAAGCCACAAGGCTATAAATAGAGCTAAACTAGACACCCAAAGTAATAAAGCACCCGATCACAGCCTATTCAACAAGCAAAAAGTGATGGGTATGTTCTGTCTCTTTGATTTAAAATTTCGAAATCTGAGCTTTTTTAGGATGTGTTGAGCGACTTGTCGTCCAAGTGATGTTCAATGACTTGAGTCATTTATAAATCGAGTTTTGATGATAGTTGACTGAAAAAGTGTGTTGAATATAGTTTTGTAGCATCTCAGCGTTTAGACGCCCGCCACTTGTAGACAGACTTTGTTTCTCGATGTAATCGAGTAGCTCGGCTTTTTGCTGTGAAGATAATAGAGAGGGTCTTCCCGATGGCTTTTTACTTTCAAGGGCGCTAATCCCCCCCTTTCAAATAGTTGGCAACCCATTCATTAACCATCCTTCGACTAACGTTCAAGGTTTTGGCTACGGCAGCTTTATTTTTACCTGCCTTAAAATGCGCTATGGCTAATAAACGCATGGGCATTCGATGATCTTTAACCTTGTTAGAAAGCGCTTTTAATTGCTGCTCAGTATGATGATCCAAAAGAATGACACGTGATTATATGATAGGCATATTAGATCACATATTTAGATGTATTGGTATTCAACACTTCCAAGACCGTTATACCGCCTAAAATCACCCATGCTTGATGGAGTGCAAGCAGGCTTAGTCATTAATGAACAGCAAGCTGTTCTATTCCGTGGATATCAGCCTAGAATACTGGATTGAGACAGGTGTCACCGTATCGTTATTATCAATAAAGCTTTTATTGATAATAACGGTCAACTGAATAAGGTGTATTTTGTAATTTGTTAAAGCCTGTTCTACTTCATATTTGAAATTAATAATTCGACTTCAGAACCAAGCTCTAATAACGCTAAATAATCATCGGCTAGTCTGACCACTTGGCTCAAGAGCAGGACTCTCTTTTTTGCTTGTTTTTCCGTTACCATGGCGGGCACTATAAGAGTTCTACTGTTGGTTCTACTATTCTTTAATAACCATGTTAATTTGGTCATGTTAGGAAGTATAAGTATGTTCATGATAGAAAACAGGCACTACTGGACTTGTTGTTGCGCCTACATTAAGGCCCAAGGTTATTTTGAGTAGATTTAATGAAAAAATTATCAAGAGAAATGTTTACAAAAATGAACAGCTACTCAGTTGTTTGGTCTCTGCCTAGCAGTGTTAACGCAGCTTCTTTGGCGGGTTTATGATTGTAAAGTACTTCATAGACTTGTTCACAAATAGGCATCTCAACCTCCATACGTTTTGCGAGTATATGCACTTCTTTGGTATTTCTATATCCCTCAACTACCTGTCCAATTTCGCTCATGGCTTCTTGAATACCTAGACCATTACCCAATGCCAAACCGAATCGCCTGTTGCGAGACTGATTGTCTGTGCAAGTCAGCACTAAGTCGCCTAAACCTGACATACCCATGAAAGTGGTCTGCTTGGCGCCCATTCTAACTCCCAGCCTGGTTAATTCACTTAACCCTCTAGTGATAAGTGCTGTTCTAGCATTAGAACCAAAGCCTAAGCCGTCAGATAGTCCTGCGCCTATGGCTATAACGTTTTTAACGGCTCCACCTAGTTGTATGCCTATGAAGTCATCATTTCTGTAAACTCTAAAAGATTTAGAGCAGTGCAGTTTATTTGCAAATTCTATGGCAAGGTTTTCATTTGTAGAACTTAATGAAATCGCGGTAGGAAGTCCTGCCACCATTTCTTTCGCAAAGGTGGGGCCTGATAATGCCGCAAGAGGTGTATTGTTTCCTAAAATTTCGACCGCTACGTCTTGTAAAAGTCTACCGGTTTCAGGCTCTAAGCCTTTGGTTGCCCATATAATTCTATGCTTAGAATTTAAGTGAGGTTTAGCTTGTTGTAAAGTGTGGGAAAATGCATGGCTAGGCACTACCACTAGAATATCTTGGCTATTGACAATGGCTTTAGCTAGGTCGGATTCTATCAATAACTCTTTTGGGAATATGGCGTTAGGCAGATATTTTTGATTGCATCTGGTTTCAGCCATTAATTCAATTTGCTGTTGATCTCGTCCCCACAAGACGGTTTTCACGCCATTGCGAGAAAGACAAAAGGCAAGGGCAGTACCGTAAGAGCCAGCCCCTAATACACAAACAGATTTCAATTTAAATATCGACCGGCTTATGCGTCTAATTTTTGTGGTGCTTGTTCTTTCGCCTGTTCAGCACGTTTTTTCATATAAGCTGCAAATATTGAGTTGAAATCAACCGGTGCTAAATTCAGAGGCGGGAAAGTACCACGATTCACTAAACTTGAAATAGTTTCTCTGGCATATGGAAACAACGTGTTGGGGCAAAATGCACCAATCATTTGGGCCTTATTTTGTTCTGGCATTTCGCCGATCATAAATATGCCCGCTTGTTGTACTTCGCATAAAAATGCCGTTTCTTCCCCAATTTTGGCTGTCACAGTGACAGTCAGAGATACTTCATATAGGTTTTCACCTAGTGGATTGCTCTTCGTATCTAAATCTAACTGTACTTCTGGTTTCCACTCTTTTTGAAACATGGCAGGTGAATTAGGAGTTTCAAAAGAAATATCTTTTGTATATATCCTTTGAATTGAAAACTGCGGGCCTTGAGCTACTTCTGGTTTTGCTGCAGCTTCGTTTGGTTGATTCTCGTCAGCCATGGTAATTCCCTTAATTAAGTTGTTAGTCAGCCAATAAACTGTCTAGTTGGTTTTTTGCTTCTAATGCAAACAATTCGTCGCAACCGCCTACATGATGTTCTTTAATGAAAATTTGTGGAACAGTAGATTTACCTTTTGCTCGTTCGATCATCGTGCTGCGTAATTCTGGCATAACATCGATTTCAATTTCATTAAAGTTTACTGCTTTTTTTGTTAACAAAGCCTTTGCGCGATGACAGTATGGGCAATGACCTTTTGTATATATATCAACTTTACTCACATTTATTCCCAGTAAATTATTTGGTTATAGGTAGGTTTGCACTTTGCCAGGCGTTATAACCACCTTTTAACGTTACAACTTTCTCAAATCCAGCCTTGAGCATTTGAGACGCTGTGCGTTTAGATGTCATGCCCATTGCACAGACAATAATAATGGGTTTGTCTTTAGATTTTTCAAGGGTTGCAAAGTCCCCTTTAGTGACTAACTCAGCTTTGATTTGTTTAGATCCTAAAATGTGACCTTTTTTAAAGTCCGCAGCAGGGCGGATGTCTAAAATATAGGCGTCTTCCTTGTTCATTAGCAACGTTGCTTCATGTGTACTTAATTCTTCCAATGATGAGAGCTGACTTGCCACTGTGGTATAAATCAGAGCCGCTAAAAGTGCGACGAATAAACCAGATAAAATAAAGTGGTTAGTAACGAATTCTACCATTTGATCCATAACAGGTGACCCTTAAAGGTGAGTAACTTTAAAAAAAGAGGGCAAAGTATATAGATTTTGTGTGCAGAAACTAGCCCTAGGGTGGATTCATACAAGTAACTAAGAATAACTTATTGTTATGCATTTGGTTTTTAGAATGATTTAGCCGTGACGTGCATTGCTACTAAGGATAACATTAACCCATTACAAAGGAATCAGGCCATGTAAATACAGTTACAGCCTATCCTTGTATTCAATCACCACATTACTTGATAGTTTTATTAATAAGGACTGAATGATGAGTCAAACAAAAAAGACCACCGCATTAATTATTTTAGACGGTTGGGGTCACCGTGAAGAACTTGATAGCAATGCAATCGCTCATGCTAAAACATCCGTACTAGATGGGTTATGTGAAACCTATAGCAACACTTTAATATCTGGTTCAGGGTTGGATGTTGGATTACCACCTGGTCAAATGGGTAACTCTGAAGTTGGACATGTTAATTTAGGTGCAGGGCGAGTCGTGTATCAAGATTTTACTCGCGTCACCAAAGCTATTGAAGACGGTGATTTTTTTGAAAACACAATACTAATCGAAAACCTTGACAAAGCCATTGAGGTCGGTAAAGCCATCCATGTAATGGGATTATTATCCCCAGGAGGTGTGCATAGCCATGAAGATCATATTTTTGCTTTTCTGAAAATGGCTGCTAAGCGCGGTGCGAAAAAGTTATATCTACATGCATTTTTGGATGGCCGAGATACCCCTCCTCGAAGTGCAAAAGGGCCCTTGCAGTCAGCAGATGCAGTATTTTCTGAGTTAGGCCTAGGTAGAACTGCCAGTGTTATTGGTCGTTATTATGCAATGGACAGAGACGCGCGCTGGGATAGAGTTGAGGCTGCCTATAATTTAATAGCTCACGGTAAAGGAAATGAAGTGGCGTCTAACGCTATTGAAGCACTAGAGGCCTCATATCAACGAAGTGAAAATGATGAATTTATGCAAGCCACAGTTATTGGCGAACCTGTGCCATTGGAAGATGGCGATGCTGTTTTCTTTATGAATTTTAGGGCTGACAGGGCTCGTGAAATCAGTCGTCCATTTGTCGAAAAAGATTTTAGCGAATTTAGTAAGGGTAAGCACATCGAACTTAATGCCTTTGTTACTTTAACTCAATATGCTGAGAGTATTCATGCTCCGGCAGCTTATCCACCTGTTCCTTTAATTAACGTGATGGGGGATTGGTTGGCCCAGCATAATAAAACCCAGTTACGTATATCTGAAACCGAAAAATATGCTCATGTTACGTTTTTTTATAGTGGCGGACGTGAAGATTTATATGAAGGTGAAGAGCGTATTTTAATTCCATCACCCAAAGTGGCTACTTACGATCTGCAACCAGAAATGAATTCAACTGAATTAACCGACAAACTAGTAGCAGCCATAGATTCTGGGAAATTTGATGTTATTGTGTGTAACTACCCCAATGGAGATATGGTTGGACATACTGGTAACTTTGATGCGACGGTAATCGCTTGCGAGGCAGTTGATGCCTGTGTTGGCCGCGTAGTTGAAGCAATTAAACGCAATGGTGGTGATTGCTTAATAACAGCTGATCACGGTAACGCTGAAAAGATGCAAGATGAGCAGACTGGTCAAGCACACACAGCACATACAAGTGAGCTGGTGCCTTTTATTCATGTTGGACAAAAATCTACTGTCAGAACTGGAGGAACATTAAGCGATGTGGCTCCCACTATGTTGCACTTAATGGGGATGGCACAACCCGAGGAAATGACCGGTAAGTCTATAGTGATATTGGATTAATCAATTGAGATTGACCCTATACACATCATTCCAAGGGACAAGCCGAATTCATAGACTTTTTATTTTGGTGATGATGTGTTGTCTTTTTTTTGCATCTAATGCAAAAGCGCAAAAACAGTCAGATATTGACAGTATCCAACGACAAATAAAAAGTAAAAAAGCACAAATAAGTCAACAACTTAAGGCTGCTAAGAAGCTCCAAGATGACTTGAAAGTGGTTGAACTACAGATATCTAAATCTGCCAAAGAACTTAATAGAACAGATAATTCCTTAGACGAGAATCAACAACAACTTAGCATTCTGCGTGAACAAAAAAAGGGATCCTTGGCATCCTTAGAACAACAAAAATCTATATTAGCTAAACTAATCCGCAGCGCTTACATGACGGGTAACTACGATTTTGCAAAAATGTTGTTGAATCAGCAAGACGCTGCAAAATTT